>NZ_KV837971.1:0-22822 GCF_001838615.1 Haemophilus sp. HMSC61B11 | reverse complement strand
AAACTTATTTTGCTCAGAAGAAAGATCTCAGTGCAAAACTTAGATAATAATGATTGAAGCCTCATCTATTCGACATCTACATGCTAAAATGACAAAATATTTCCAACTTTACACTTTCAATTATTGTGAAAAAAACAGAATATTAAAAATGACTTCATTAAATAAGGAAACCAACATGAAATTGACAAAAACACTTCTCACTACAGCTATTCTAGGCTTTTCACTTGCTTCTTGCCATTCAACAGGTTTGACAAATACACCGGACCAACAGCTTGATCAAGGTTTTGAAGCGGTCAAAAAAGGAGATTACCAAACAGCGTTGAAACTTTGGAAGCCTCTGGCTGATCAAGGGGATGCAAGAGCTCAATATAATTTAGGCCTTATGTATCGTAATGGAAATGGTATACAAGACGATGTTGAAGCAGCAAAATGGTTTCGAAAAGCAGCGGAAAACGGGGATGTAAAAGCTCAACATAATTTGGGCATGATGTATGCGAAAGGAGAGGGCGTAGAACAAGATTATGTTGAAGCGGTGAAATGGTACCGAAAAGCAGCGGATCAAGGGGGGCTACGTTCTCAATATAGTTTGGGCGTGATGTATTATAATGGAGTAGGTGTAAAACAAGATTATGTTGAAGCAGCGAAATGGTACCGAAAAGCGGCGGATAAAGGATATACAATGGCTCAATTTAATTTGGGCCTGATGTATCGCGATGGAGAAGGTGTAAAACAAAATAGAACTGTAGCCAAAGAATGGTTGGGTAAGGCTTGTGATAGTGGTGATAAAAAAGGTTGTTTGTATTATAAAAAATTAAAATAAGGTGAATTGTAATATTTCCTAACTTTGACTTGGATCATAGGTACAGTCATTTTTTCAGTATTTTTTATTTATCGATCTATAATCTTTTACGTCTATTTTAATAAGAGCGTAAAGATATGGAGCAAGAATATCAGCGTGCGGTTACCCGAATTTGTGTGCAAACCGCCTTGTTATTATTACAACATGGAGCAGAAAGTGCTGTTGTTGTGCAAATGGCACAGCGATTGGGAGTTGCCTTAGGCATTGAAAGCGTGGAGTGTGCTTTAACGGCAAATGCCGTATTACTTACCACACTTTCCAAACAACATTGTATTACCACTATACGTAAGAATGTTGATAAAGGCATTAATATGCAAATCGTTACAGATGTTCAACGTATTGTGATTGCGGTAGAGCGTCGTTTATATGATTTATCGATGGCACAAACGAAACTGGATAAATTAAAACCACTAAGATATAACCGTTATTTGGTGGTTTTTATGATTGGTTTATCTTGCGCCTCTTTTGCTCATCTTTCTGGCGGTGATATGACAATTTGTATAATTACCTTTATTGCTTCCGCCATCGCCATGTTTGTTCGACAAGAAATTTCTAAACGTCATTACAATCCACTCATCGTTTTTGCTATTACCGCATTTGTTGCCTCACTTATTTCAGGTATGAGTTTGAAATATAGTTTAGGCAACGATCCCCATATCGCATTAGCTTCTAGCGTTTTATTGCTCGTTCCAGGATTCCCATTAATTAATTCACTTGCGGATATTTTGAAAGGATATGTCAATATGGGATTAGGTCGATGGACCATAGCCACCGTTCTCACCTTTGGTGCTTGTTTAGGTATCGTCTTTGCATTAAATCTTTTAAATATTGTTTCTTGGGTGGGGTAATTAGATGCTTTTACTGAATTTACTCGATGATATGTTTTTTGCAGCCATCCCGGCAGTAGGATTTGCTTTAGCATTTAATGTTCCCCCTAAGGCCTTAATGTACTGTGCTATTTTAGGAGCACTTGGACATATCACAAGAACCTTATTACTATACTTTGGTTTGCCTATTGTTTTTTCTACCTTTTTTGCAACTTGTGTCATTGGCTTTATTGGCGTACATTTGTCTCATCGTTATTTAGCTCACCCAAAGGTTTTCACTGTTGCCGCAATTATTCCAATGATTCCTGGTGTTCAGGCTTATAAAGCCATGATTGCGATTGTACAAATTCATCATTATGGATTTTCCGATAAATTATTTGAGCAAATGATTAGTTCTTTTATCAATACCAGTTTTATTTTAGGTGCTCTTGTTTTTGGTTTAGCCTTGCCAGGATTATTGTTTTATAGACAAAAGCCTGTCGTATAAAAGTGAAGTGTTTTGATAAGAGATCGAATAATTTTAGTATAAGGGCATGTTTAACATGCCCTTATCTTTTTATAATCAGCTCATTAACTCGTCCATTTTTATTTTATATTTGAATTTGTTGTTATTCTTCTTGAGTAGTTGAGTAAACAACTATATTATTCACCCCTATTATATTTAATAAACATTATCTTTTGGGAATTTAATTTATGAAAATTTTAAATAAATCGTTTCTTTTGGCTATGATGTTGCCTTTAACTGGGTGTGGTACCTTAATGACTTTAGATCAACCAGAGGTTTATAGTGGTGTTCAAGAAGATGTTTCTCGTCTTACCTTTTCTAAAACCGCTCCAGCAGGAGATGTTGGTGAGGCCTTTGGTACAATTCTTTTTTATCCATTTATCATTATTGATGTTCCATTAAGTTTCGTTGGCGATACCTTAATGTTGCCAGTTAAGGGTATTCAAAAATTATCACAAGATTAATTTCAAATAAAGAGCGGTTAGATTTCACGATGTTTTTATAACATAAAGTAGAAATATAACCGCTCTTAAAATAGAAGGAATAAAAATGCTTAATCTTACTGCAACTATCATTGCAACTATTATTGCCGCAAGCACATTAAACTCACTTCCTAAGTTATCACAAGAACATACTAGTGATATAACTTCAATGACACAGGAACAACGTATTGAAAAAGCAAAAGCGCTTTATGAGAAAGGTTTTGATTATGAATATGGGATCACCAAAACGGTTGATCGTACTTTAGCGGATAAATTTTTAAAAGATGCTGCTGATTTAGATGACGCTGATGCCCTCTTTTTCTTAGGGATGAATGCGATAGATAATGGCGACCTTGAACAAGCTAGAAAATATGCTGATTCTGCTATTGAACTAGGAAACATGGCAGGAAAATTTATATTGGGAGAAATTTCCGAACAGGAAGATTTAGGGAATTCTGAAGAACTATATTCGGCTGGTTTTAAAGCATTAAAAGAAAAGGTTAAACAGGGCGATTTACATTATTCCAATGTACTTGGCTATGCTTACCGTTTCGGTATCGGCACTGAAGAGAATATTAAACAGGCAATTAAAGTTTTTACCCCTTCAGCTGAGCAAGGTAATGCGATGTCATTAGGACATTTAAGTGAACTTTATCTTGAACAAGATAAAATTGAAAAAGCTAAACAGCTGATGCTAAAAGCGGCTGAAAAAAATAATGATGTGGCACAATACAATTTAGGTTATAGCATTTATGAAGCAGGCTCAGAAGAATCACTTTATTGGCTAAATAAAGCTGCTGAAAATAATAACCTCCAAGCCATCATGTATTTAGCTAGTTATTATCATAATCAGGATATAAACAAAGCGATTTATTATTATCAAAAAGCTGCCGAATTGAATGATTCTCAGGCTATGCTTGAATTAAGTTATTTATATGAAAATGGCGAAGGTGTAGAAAAGGATGATAAGAAAGCCATTGAATTATTAGAAGAAGCGTTTCGATTACAGAATGTAGAAGCGATGAATGAGCTTTCTATTCGCTATTTAGAAGGTAGAGGTGTAGAACGAAATTATGAAATGGCAGAAGCGTTATTTAATAACATAATTGCATTGGATGAAAGTTTAAGTGAGAAAGAAAAAGCGCCATATAATTTATATTATCAATTTGCAGAACGTTATGAAGAATTTGCCAAAGATGATAATGCAGCATTAGAAGCTTATAAACAAGGGTACGAAATTGAAAAGAAAGAAACCAAACGAGATAATAAAGAAATTAAAGCAAAAATTAAAGCATTAGAAGCAAAATTAAATAAGAAAAAATAATGAAAGTGCGGTTAAATTTCACCGAATTTTGCAAATACAAGGAAGAAATTTAACCGCTTGTCATTCTTAATGGAATCAGAATAATTCTCTAATAAAAGGAATCCAAATGACAAATATCGTCGCATTAATTGCTGCAACCGTATTAAATCTACAAACTCATCTTATACCTGTGAAATCGAATGAAGCTCTAGCAGACTTGGTGATAATTGAACAGATACCAATGACACAAGCCCAGCGCGTTGAAAAAGCAAAAGCGCTTTATGAAGAAGGATATGATTATTTCTACGGCATTACGCGCCCCATGAATCGTACGAAAGCGGTAGAGTATTTTGGGGGAGCTGGAAAGTTGGAGAATGCGGATGCTTTATTTTTCTTATCTATTCATCAAAAAAATAATGACAATTTGAAGGAAGCTGTTCAAGCAGCGAAAAGCTCGATTGAGTTAGGGAATGAGGCGGCTAAAATTGAATTAGGTGAAATTCAAGAAGATGAAAAATTGATGAAAGAGGGGTTCAATGCACTTAAAAATAAAGTGGATTCTGGCGATATGCATTATGCGAATTCTTTAGGCTATGCTTATGAATTTGGAATCGGTACTTCACTAAGTATCAAAGAGGCAATGAAATACTATGAAATGTCAGCAAAACAGAATAATGCGATAGGGATAACGAATCTTGCCGATCTTTATATTCAAGAAAATAAATTGAAAAAAGCGAAGCCTTTATTAATTAAAGCCGCAAAAAAAGAATATGGCTATGCACAGTATTTACTCGCGATGAATTTTTTTGATCTTTATTCTGAAAACAACAAAGAGGCATTATTCTGGTTAGAAAAGGCAGCGAATAATGATGAGCCAGAAGCACTTTTTCAATTAGGCGTCTATTATTCAGAAGGGAATGATTTAGCTAAATCTATTAAATATTATCAACGCGCAGCTGAGCTTAATCATGCGGATGCAGCACTTGAGTTAAGCTATATCTATGATGAAGGAGCCATTGTTGAGCAAGATGATGATAAAGCTTTATTCTTTCTTAAGAAGTCCGCAGAATTAGGTAACCAAGAGGCGATTGAGGAATTAGCCGCTCAAGCATTAGTCTCTCTAGACCAGAACGGGCAAGGCAATATGGATGCTAAAGAAGCAGAGTATTGGATTAAAAAAGCAGGTTATACGGATGAAATGCTTAAAGAATTAGATAAGCTACAAGAAAAAAGTTTAGAGATGTTTAAAAAAACGCAGAAAGAGAATCAGTAAAAGCAAGAATTAATGGTATAGAAAGAGATATATGTTTTAAAGACAAAATAAAAACCTGCTTTTTGCAGGTTTTTATTTTATGGAAATTTTTTAATTAAGCATGGCAAGTTTGACAAGCTGCTTGGAACATCCAAACAAGTTTTTCTTGTTCTTTGATGTAGTCGCTCATTTGAGACGCTGTACCTTCATCATCAGATTCACCTGCTAATTCAAGAATTTCACGTTGTTGCTCAAGTAATACTTTTAATCCTTCTAATGTGCCTTTTAAGCAAGATTGTGCATCACTTACTCCTAACTCTTCTTTAATACGTGAGTCTTTGAAGTATTGTGAATAACCGTTATGTGGTGTGTAACCTAAAGTTAAGATACGTTCTGCGACCTCATCAACTTTTTCTACTAAATCTGTGTAGATTTCTTCAAATTTTGCGTGTAATTCAAAAAAGTTTACGCCTTTAATGTTCCAGTGGTAACCACGCACGTTAGTATAGAAGACTTGATAGGTTGCTAATAATTCGTTTAATTTTGCTGCTAATTTTTCAGATGCTTTTTTATCTAAACCGATTGATGTTTTTGACATAGTATTTTCCTCTTTATTGTTGATTAAAATGTTATTCCCTTGCTTGGGAAGTGCGGTCATTATAAGCATCATTTTTTCTGATGGCTATTTCATATTATCTAGTGATTCAATAGTTAAAATCTATTCATAATAAATTATACATAGTTAAAAGCTTTTGTTTCAAGTTACAAAAAACTCTGTGAAGTAGATCACACATTCAATATTTCCCCTTTGACAGAATGAATCGAAGATGATTATGATTGATACAAATCATTTTATTCTAAGATTTGATTGCTTTACTTCATTTTCGAATGAAATGTTTGGCTAGGTTTAAAAACCAAAAATATGATTTTATTACTCATCAGGAGTTTAGTATGACAAAGCATTTTTCCTTTGAAACTAATGAATCTCGTCGTCATTTTATGAAACTTATGGCTGGCGTGGGGGCAGGTATTGCATTTAGTGGCACATTAGGCACATTTACACCAAAAGCCTTTGCTGCAGACATTAAAGGTAAAACCATTGAAGCGGGGATTGCTTATCCACTTTCTACTGGTTTTGACCCAATGACATCAAGCGGTGCTTCACCTTATGCCGCAAACTTGCATATTTTTGAAGGTTTGGTGGATTTACATCCTGCAACTCGTGAACCTTATCTTGCTTTAGCTGGAAAAGAGCCAGAACAAGTTGATGAAACAACATGGCGTATTACTTTACGTGAAGGTGCAACTTTCCATGATGGCGCCCCCGTCACCACTGAAGACGTTGTGTATTCTTTCAATCGCATTATGGATCCAGCCAATAAATCACTATTTGTGATGTTTATTGATTTCGTTGAAAGTGTGAAAGCGGTAGACGATAAAGTGGTGGAATTTAAATTGAAATATCCATTTGCTTTATTCGCTAACCGCTTAACTTGCGTGAAAATTGTACCGAAACATGTGATCGATAAAGTGGGACAATCTGCATTTGATGCACACCCAATTGGTTCTGGCCCATTCAAATTTGTTTCAGCAGTGAAAGATGACAAAATCGTCTTTGAAGCTTATGAACCTTACAATGGTAAATATCCAGCACAAGTTGAAAAAATGTCTTGGTTATTACTTTCTGATGCAGCCGCTCGTGTAACTGCACAAGAGTCTAAACGTACTCAAGCAATGGAAAGTGTGCCTTATTTAGACATTAGCCGTTTGAAAAATAAAAAACAACAAGTGCAATCTGTTCAATCTTTCGGCTTGCTATTCTTAATGTTTAACTGTGAAAAAGCACCGTTTAACAATCCGAAAGTACGTCAAGCATTACACTATGGTTTAAACACTGACAAACTTGTTGATATTGTATTTGATGGTAATGCAGAAGCTGCAACATCATACTTACAAACGACTCACCCTGATTATATTAAGGCATCAACTCAATATCCTTATGATCCTGATAAAGCCTCGGCATTATTAAAAGAAGCCGGTGTAACTGAGCTTAAATTTGAATTGCTCGCAACCGACCACGACTGGGTGAAAGAATCTGCACCATTGATTTTAGAGTCTTGGAACAAGATTCCAGGTGTGAAAGTCACTTTACAACACTTACAATCGGGTGCGTTATATAGCAACAACGTGGATCCAGGTGTGTATGAAGTAGCCATCGCGCCGGGTGACCCATCCGTGTTTGGTAACGACTTAGACTTGCTTTTAAGCTGGTGGTATCGTGGTGATGTATGGCCGAAACGTCGTTTCCGCTGGAGCAACACCCCTGAATTTGCGAAAGTGACAGAATTGCTCAATGCAGCTGTGAGAGCAAAAGATCACGCTGAAGCGAAAAAATCATGGGAAGAAGCGATTAACATTATTGCGGCTGAAGTACCACTTTATCCGATTGTTCACCGTAAACTCCCTTCAGCATGGGATGATAGCAGCCTTGAAGGTTATCAACCATTAGCGACAACCGGTTTATCTTTCCTCGGTGTGGGCCGTAAATAAAAGCACTTTTTAATGTTTGGGCTGTTGATCAATCAACAGCCTTTTTTCTTTCTTTTTAACACCAAAGTGCGGTCATTTTTTCCCCTGTTTTTCAATCATTTTTGCTCTCTATTTTATTTCAAAAAAATCTTTGTGAAGCCGATCACAGATTTGAACTTTGCCCTAGGTACTTGGATTGACAGGGTATAGAGCGGATATTATGATTTGTATAAATCATTTTGTTTTTTAATTTGATTGTTTCACTTCATTTTTAATTTAATGAATTTCTCAAAATAGAATAGGAGAGGTCAGATGGAAATGATACTTCGATTATTGTTACGCCGATTGATGGCTTTGCCGGTCATGATACTTGGTGTAACAGCACTCGTCTTTGTCGTGCTTCAATTCACGCCGGGTGATCCTGCTACAGTGGCATTAGGCGAAAGTGCTAGTGAAGCGGCAAAACAACTTTACCGCGAATCACATGGCTTAAATGATCCACTCTTTGTTCAATATTTTCGTTTCTTAGGCAACTTACTTGTATTGGATTTTGGTGTGACGATGCCACCAGAATTACCCATCAGTAGCATGCTAGCGAAATCTTTCCCAATCACATTACAACTTACCTTAATTGGCGTGGTGTTTGCGGCAGTAGTGTCTTTCTCATTAGGTGTACTTGCAGCGCTTTATCGTGATAGCTGGGTAGACCAAGTGATTCGTTTAATCTCTGTTGCAGCGGTTGCGACCCCATCATTCTGGTTAGGTATCTTACTTATTCAATGGTTCTCTTTGGAATTAGATTGGTTGCCTTCTGGTGGTTTTGTACCATTCAGCGAAAGCCCAATGGGGTATATCAATTCCATGATTTTGCCATCTCTTGCACTTGCTGTGCCAGTATGTGCGTCATTAATTCGTGTGGTGCGTACAACCATGGTTGAAGAAATGGATAAAGACTATGTGAGAACAGCGATTGGTAACGGTGTGCCTTATGCAACCGTTATTCGTCACAACGTATTACGTAATGCCTTAATTACACCTGTGACTGTATTAGGCTTACGTGTAGGTTACTTACTTGGTGGTGCGGTAGTTATCGAACAAATCTTTGACTTACCAGGTATGGGTAAATTGATTTTTAACGGTATCGTCAACCATGACTTGCACTTAGTACAAGGTGTGGTACTAACAATCGCCTTTACCTTCGTTTTAGTGAATATTATCGTTGATATTCTCTATGTATTGATTAACCCTAAAATTCGGAGTCTATAATGTTTCGTCAAGGTTTAGCAGATCGATTAGCTGCAAGCGGTGCGAGATTCCGAGCACTTTCCACCGCATCAAAAATTTCATTATTATTCTTAGTTTTCGTTGCTTTAGTGGCGGTGTTTGCCCCTTGGGTCGCAACACATGATCCATTAGAAGTGATCGCACGTATGCGTGCTCCAAGTGCGGAATATTGGTTTGGGACTGATCGACTTGGTCGTGATATTTTCTCTCGTATTGTTTACGGCGCCCAAACGTCCTTATTTATCGGTTTAGGTGCGGTAGCTTGTGCCATTCTTTTCGGTAGTGTTTTAGGGGCTACTGCAGCGACATCTGATAAATGGGGCAATGAAATTATTATGCGCTTAATGGATATTTTAATGGCTTTCCCGGGTATCGCATTAGCGGCAGTGTTATTAGCAACCTTTGGTAACTCTGTACCGGTCATTATCATCACCATTGCCGTAGTTTATACCCCGCAACTTGCTCGAGTGGTTCGTGCGAACGTGGTATCACAATGGGATGAAGACTATGTGCGTGCTGAACGCGTGATTGGTGGTAGCCGTACTTATATTCTTCTCAAACACGTTGTACGCAATACTGCTGCACCGGTTTTAGTCTTCGCAACCGTAATGGTGGCAGATGCTATAGTATTCGAAGCTTCACTTTCTTTCTTGGGTGCAGGTGTACAACCACCACATCCTTCATGGGGTAACATCCTTTCTGAAGGTCGTAACATCGTATTAAATGGTGCATGGTGGGCGACAACCTTTGCAGGTGTGATGATTCTTTTAACCGTGTTAGCCTTAAATATCTTAGCGGAAGGTCTTACTGATGCATTGGTTAACCCGCGCTTAAAAGGCGGTAAAAAACCAGAAGGCAAATCAGATGAACGTCTTTCTACTGACGTACAAGAAGCGCTTTCTGAAGGTCTTGCGTTAAAACGTTACTTACTCAAATTACATGAAAAAGAAATCACACGTACTAATCGTATGCAATTAGATCCAAATGCAAAACCGATTTTACAAGTGAAAAACTTATCTATTCGTTTCCCAAATCGTTATGGTGACATTCCATTGGTCGATAATATCAGCTTCACCGTAAATGAAGGGGAAACCATGGGGTTAGTAGGTGAGTCTGGTTGTGGTAAATCTATTACCGCATTCTCTATCATGGGCTTGTTACCAAAAACAGCAAAAATTACCGGGGAAGTGCTTTTCACCGACCGTAGTGGCAAACAACATAGCTTACTTAATTCTAACAATTTAAGTGAATTGCGTGGTTCTGAAATTGCGATGATTTACCAAGACTCTTTAAGTGCGTTAAACCCATCAATGCGTATTAAAGATCAAATGGCACAGCTCATCAAACGTGGCAGTCACCATACCGCAGAAAAATTGTTGGAATGGGTACACCTTGATCCTGAAAAAGTGTTGAATCGTTATCCACACGAACTTTCTGGTGGTCAACGTCAACGTGTGGTGATTGCAATGGCATTAACTCGTGAACCGAAATTATTAATCGCCGATGAACCAACAACTGCATTAGACGTAACCGTTCAAGCTGAAGTAGTGAAATTATTGAATGAACTACGTGAAAAACTGGGGTTTGCAATGGTTTTTGTCAGCCACGATTTAGCCTTGGTTGCTCAATTAGCCCACCACATTACGGTAATGTATGCAGGGCAAGTGGTTGAAATGGCACCAACATCCTTATTGCTTGCTAATCCAACTCACGAATATACCCGTGGCTTATTGGGCTCTGTACTTTCAACTGAAGTCCGTGCGAAACGCCTATATCAAATTCCAGGCAGCGTACCATCGCCTTACGATTTTGCTACAGGTGACCGTTTTGCAAGTCGTTCATTGCGACCAGATGCAAATCCAGAACAAAAATTGGTATTAACCGCTGTGGAAGGCGAGCCGTCTCACTTGTGGGCTTCTCATCTAGCTAAGCCTGTAACGGAAGCGAAAGGAGCATAATATGAGCAGTAGTATTAAAGTCATTAAAGAACAAAACATCATCGATTTAGAAAATATCGTGGTGCAATTTCCTTCTCGCGACGGTTCGTTGTTTGGACGTAAAAAATTCACTGCGGTGAACAATGTGAGTCTTGGCATCAAAGCAGGGGAAACCATTGGTTTAGTTGGGGAGTCTGGCTGCGGGAAATCTACCTTAGCCAACGTGATTATTGGCCTTCTTAAACCAACATCAGGTTTAGTGAAATTCAACGGCTTACAAATGCAATATGGCAGCTCAGAAGCAAGAAAACAATTCGGTCGCCAAGTATCGGTCATTTTCCAAGACCCAGCAACCGCACTGAATCCTCGCATGAAAGTGTTGGATATTTTGCGTGATCCAATGGATATTCACAATGTGTTACAACCCCATGAACGGGAAAAACGCGTGTATGACTTGCTTTCTCGCGTAGGTTTACCACGTTCTGCAGCACAAGTTGAGCCAACTCGTTTATCGGGCGGGCAAAAACAACGTGTGGCGATTGCACGTGCTTTAGCGCTGAATCCAAAACTGATTGTGGCGGATGAGCCGACTTCTGCATTAGACGTATCCGTTCGTGCTCAAGTGTTAAACTTATTGGCGGATTTGAAAAAAGAACTCAATCTTGCCATGGTGTTTATCTCTCACGATATCCAAACCGTACGCCAAGTATCTGATCGCATTGTCGTAATGTACGGCGGTCAAATTTTGGAAACGGGTAGCACCGAAGATATTTTCAACCACCCAACAGTGGATTACACAAGAAAATTACTTGGTGTTGCACCATCGTTGTTATAAAACGAGTGAATAAAATATCTTAATTTATGACCGCACTTTAAAAGTGCGGTTATTTTTTTGTTTATTTTTAATGTTGATAAATGATTGGAAACATATTTCGAAATGCTTTTAGCGTTTAGGTTTTTTCTCAAATAGCGTAGAATGGACATATAAAAATAAGGAGATTTAATATGCAACAAAAAATTCAACAAGCATTAGCCGATTCGCCACTTTCAAATGCAATTCTTTCTGCATTAGAAGAACAAGAATGGAAAGGTTTTTTACCAGCTGAAAAAGTGCGGTCAATTGGTGATGAATTTAAGCTTACGCCTGTTCAACTAGGTTTGGCACTTTTGCCCGTAGCGGCTTGCTATAGCCACACCCCAATTTCAGAATTTCATGTTGGCGCGATTGCGATTGGTGAAAGTGGTGATTTTTACTTTGGTGCGAATCAAGAATTTAAGGGGGGTAGTATGGCTCAAACCATCCATGCTGAACAAAGTGCGATTAGCCACGCATGGTTACGTAATGAACCTCGCATCACGGATATCGTGGTGAATTACACGCCTTGTGGTCACTGTCGTCAATTTATGAATGAGCTTTATCAAGCGCAAGATTTGAAAATCCATTTGCCACACAGCCAAAATAATCCACTTCCTCAATATTTACCCGATAGCTTTGGCCCAAAAGATTTAGGCGTTGATTTGCTTCTATTAAACAAAGAAGAACAAGGTTTCACATTGACGACAGAAGATGAAGTGGCAAATAAAGCGATTTTAGGGGCAAACCGAGCACATTCACCTTATTCTAAAAGCCCTCATGGTGTTGGCATTTTATTTAAAAATGGGGAAATGATTTGTGGTCGGTATGCAGAAAATGCAGCATTTAACCCAAGCTTACCAGCAATGCAAACGGCGATTAATTTTGCTTATTTAAATCAATTGGATGTATCAAAAATTGAGCGAGTAGTATTTGCAGAGAAACCATTGCGTTTAAGTCACCGCAAGATGGCAGAGCAGTTATTGAAGAGTCTCTGCAAGGTGAAAATGGAATATATTAGCCTGTAAGTGCGGTCAAAAATGAATTTGTTTTGAAATAAAAGAAAAAGGCGAACAGAGATCATTTCTCATGTTCGCCTTTCTTTTTACTGATTTTATGCTAATTCAGCACGTAATTTTTTCGTGACATCAACCATCACTTTTAATGCAGCAATTGTTTCTGGCCAACCGCGTGTTTTCAAACCACAGTCTGGGTTTACCCATAAACGTTCTTTCGGCACCACTTGTAATGCTTTGCGAAGAAGATGTTCAATTTCTTCTGCTGCAGGTACTCGAGGACTATGAATGTCATATACACCTGGGCCAATATCATTCGGGTATTTGAAATCACCAAATGCGGTGAGTAATTCCATGTCAGAACGCGAGGTTTCGATAGTAATGACATCGGCATCTAAGGCTGCAATAGCCGGTAGAATGTCGTTAAATTCGGAATAACACATGTGTGTATGAATTTGAGTATCATCTTGGCAACCCATTGAGCTTAAACGGAAGGCTTCGCCTGCCCATTTTAAATAAGCATCCCAATCTGCACGTTTTAACGGTAAACCTTCACGAATAGCTGGCTCGTCAATTTGAATCACTTTGATGCCTGCCTTTTCTAAATCTAATACTTCATCAGAAAGGGCTACTGCAATTTGTTTACAGACCGTTTCACGAGAAATATCGTTACGTACGAAAGACCACTGTAAGATTGTGACTGGACCGGTTAGCATGCCTTTCATCACTTTATTGGTAAGGCTTTGGGCATATTGCGACCAACGTACCGTCATTGGTTCTGGACGAGTAACATCACCGTAAATCACTGGCGGTTTCACGCAACGTGAACCATAACTTTGTACCCAACCAAATTTGGTGAAAGCAAAACCATCGAGTAGTTCACCGAAGTATTCCACCATGTCGTTACGTTCTGCTTCGCCATGTACCAATACATCTAAATCTAATTTTTCTTGCTCACGTACAACAAATTCAATTTCTTTTTTCATTGCAGTTTCGTAATCAGTTAAGCTAAGCTCACCTTTTTTGAAGGCAGCACGGGCATGACGAATGGCTGTCGTTTGTGGGAAAGAACCAATATTCGTCGTTGGCAGAAGTGGTAAATTTAACCACGCATTTTGTAATTTAATGCGTTCCGCAAATGGCGATTTACGTTGGTCAGCATTTTTTGGTAGATTTGCTAATCGTTCTGCCACACAAGTGCGGTGAATTTCATGCGAGTTTTTACGTGCATCCGCAGCAGCTTGAGAAGCCGCTAATTCAGCTTGAACCGCTTCACGGCCTTGCTCAAGAGCTGTCTTAATAGCACGTAATTCTTGAATTTTTTGTAACGTGAAAGACAACCATTGATAAAGCTCAGGCTTATTGGCTTGTAGTTGTGTTTCAACCTCTAAATCATAAGGCGTGTGGAGAAGTGAACAGCTTGGCGCAACCCATAAACGATCACCTAATTTCGCTTTTAATGGTTCAACCACATCTAACACTTGATTTAAATTTGCACGCCAAATATTACGGCCATCAATGATGCCCACGGATAAGATTTTGTCGTAATCCGCAAAAGCAGCAAGTTGTTCTGGTGCGCGTACTAAATCAATATGTAAACCTGCAACAGGTAGGTTTTTTAACAAATCAGCATGTTCTGCCACAGAACCAAAATAAGTCGCAAGCAATAATTTCGCTTTTATTTGTTCAGTAAAAGTGGCGTAAACCACTTTATAAGCGGCAATCCATTCTGCCGGTAAATCTAAGGTGAGAGCGGGTTCATCAATTTGAATATATTCTACGCCTTCTGCAGCTAACGCATTTAAAATTTCAACATAAACTGGCACGAGTTTTGTTAATAAATCAAAGCGATTAAATGCAGCGCCTTTTTCTTTACCTAACCAAAGGAAGGTGAGTGGACCAACGATTGTTGGTTTGACTTGATATCCAAGCGCTTTGGCTTCACGAATTTGAGTCACATAATGTGCTGGGTTTGCTTTAAATTGTGTCTCTTTATGGAATTCTGGTACGAGATAATGGTAGTTGGTATCGAACCATTTTGTCATTTCAATCGCAAATTGTGTTTTATTGCCACGCGCCAATTGGAAATATTGATCGAGCGTTAAGTTTTGGCTATCGAAACCAAAACGAGTAGGAATTGCACCTGTTGCCACTTGTAAATCTAAAATATGATCATAAAGTGTAAAATCAGCCACCGCGACAAAATCAGCATTTGCCTTGGCTTGGTGTTGCCAGTTTAGTTCACGTAATCTTTTTGCAATATCTAATAAATCCGCTTCTGAAATTTCGCCACGCCAGTAACGCTCTTGAGCAAATTTAAGTTCACGTTTTGCGCCTACACGCGGAAATCCTGCTAAATGAAATGTTGTCATAATTAATCCTTCTATTGTCTTTGTTTAGTTTAGACGTCTAAACGTCTGTTCATTAATAGAATGCAATAGAATAAAAGATTATACAAGTTCATAATTTTCAGGTTTTAAATGAATTAAATTAATAAACAAAAAGACTGCACTTTAAGATTTCTAAAAGTGCGGTCTTTTTTGTATGAGGTTTTATAGTGTTATAAGGCAGTGACGAAAGTAATCAAGCCTAGAATCACACCTGGTGCATTAGCTAATGAAATAGACAATCGCGTTTTTCTTTTAACAAACCATAAGCCACCCATAAACTATACAGTTAATCATCGTGGCAAAAGGTTGTAACCAACCTCCTTTTTGACCCGATAAATTTAGACCAATTTGTTGCAAGTAAGACACATACATACAAACTGAAGTAAATGTTGCGACATAGCCTAAAATGGTAATAAAACGTTGATTTGTCATTTGCTCTCCTAAGTTTAACAGAATAATCCAAAAGTAGATTATTAACCGAAAATTGATAATGTGTAAAAATTATATAATATAATTAATGAAAAGTTAATAAATAACAAAATAGAGCAAAGATCGTTTCATTTTAGTTAAGGATAAAATGCATTTTATTAGAAGGGGAATAAAGAGATTAGAGAGAAAAAGACAAAAAAATAACCGCACTTTATCGAGTGCGGTTATATAGATTCGGAACAGTTTAGTTGAGATTATTCAACACCAACCATTACAGAGGTCGCTTTGATAATCGCATATGCTTCTTTACCAACTGCTAAACCTAATTCTTTTACTGCATCGATAGAGATGGTAGAAGAAATGATGTTACCGTTACCGATATCAATGTGTACGATTGCGTTCACAGAACCAGTTTCGATTGATTTTACAGTACCTTTAAGTTGGTTTCTTGCACTAATTTTCATTAAGCATTTCCTTATGTTTGAGTTAAAAAGAGTAGACATTATATAGGTAAATATATAATTTGAAAATACTACTTAATAGGTGATAAACCTTTCAAGATTTGCTCAGCATTTTCTTTGCTTAACTCATAACCGTAATACTTTTTATAGAAGGCTTGTGTTTTTTCCACCATGTTTAAATCTTTAAATTGTTCAGGATGGAAGAGTTGAGCTGCCCAAAGAATTTGTAAGGCTTCTTCTGCACTGTAGCGATCCCATGGGAACGTGCCGGTTGGGTTGGCATAAATACGATTATTTTTGACCGCACTTATTGATTGCCATGCAGGATCGCCTTTGATTTTATCTATCGCTGCTTGCGCTTTATTGCCGCTGCTGCCAATGATGATCACATCCGGATTGGCTTGCAAAATAGCTTCCATGGTAACCGTGATCATATTGGCTTCATCTGGTAATACGCTTTTACCGCCGGCTAATTTAATCCATTCACCAATCATCGATTTTCCGCCGTCAATCATCATTAGATCAGAACCTTTAGTGATATGTAATACGGTTGGGCGTTGTTCATCTTTAAGACCTTTAAGACGTTCTTCAACAAATTTAATGTTACCGTCTAATTCTTTGATATAGCTTTCTGCGATTTCAGGCGCTTTATCGCCTAAAACTTCAGCCGTAATCCTTACGGTTTTCTTCAATCCATCAAAAAAACGGCGAAGTCTATTCTTATATCATGTGGTGCAAGGCTTGCTCCTTTCGATATTCAGGAGCTTAGAGACTTGATGAAGGAAGATGAACTTGAGCTTGACACTCTTGGCGATAGAAAGACAGCACTCTTTATTATTATCTCTGATACAGATGATACTTTTAACTTTGTGGTATCTATTATGTATTCACAGCTATTTAATCTACTTTGTGATAAGGCAGATGATGAATACGGGGGAAGATTACCTGTTCATGTAAGATGCTTGCTTGACGAGTTTGCCAATATCGGCTTAATTCCAAAGTTTGAGAAGTTAATAGCGACAATCCGTTCAAGAGAGATTTCGGCAAGCATTATTTTGCAAGCACAATCTCAGTTAAAGGCAATTTACAAGGATAATGCAGATACCATTGTAGGTAACTGTGATAGTACCTTGTTTCTTGGAGGAGAAAACTACACTTAAAGAACTATCTGAAACACTGGGTAAAGAAACCATAGACCTATATAACACATCGGAAACAAGATCCAATGTCAACAGTTATGGACTGAATTACCAAAAGACAGGAAAGGAGCTGATGAGTCAGGATGAGATAACTGTTATGGATGGCAGTAAATGTATTTTTCAGCTTCGAGGTGTCAGACCGTTTTTGTCAGACAAATTCGATATTACAAAGCACAAGAATTACAAGCTCTTGGAAGACTATGATAAAAAGAATATGTTTGATATTGAAGAATACATCAGAAGAAAAGGAAAAGTTAAGATGAATAGAAATACAGTAATTACAAGATTGTAATATTTTCTGTTATAGCTTTATGTGGCATAGGTATATTTGGTATAATAGGCTATATAAAATAATTGGGAGAATATGTAATGATTAATCAAACTATATTTGTAGATAATTTAAGAAAGAGGATGCATGTATCATTTGAAAATAAATTTTATTTAGAATCGATAGCATGTTCATATGCAATAATTGAAAATAGAACAAAGCGTATTTGTGAACATATAGGAAAATCAGTAAATGGAGATATGTTGAATAAAAAAACAGAGTATATTTATAATGCTATTAAAAATAAGGATTTAGAAAGCGATGTAAAAAAGAAAAAAATGATTGGCTTCTTACAATATAGAATTAAGAATACCAAATTATTGGATATTGATTTTTCTAAAGATTATAAAGCATTTAATTTAACGGTTGACAATACAACATTAGATAATCAATTAATAACATTTAGGAAACTTAGAAATGACTTTACTCACGACATGTATAGATATGATAGCACAAATCCGAAATTGATTAATTTTGAGGATTATGTAGATCTTGCAAAAATGGGAATATATGTTGCAGAAAATTTATGTAGTATTTCTTCTGCAATGAAGAGAAAGAAAATGAAATTATAGAGTGCAGAATATTTTATCTTTTAGGTAAATGAAAAAAATGGTATAATATACTAAACAGAGCTTGGATTTTTCCAACCATCCAAAGACGGATGTGGGACTGTAAAAAGTCTGCTCTGTTTTTTTTGTTTATAAAGACGATAGAAAAGCAACATCTATCGTCTTTTTTAATGCCTATTTTCAATTTATATTGCGATCAATAAATAGGAAAAACTCGCAGAGAAGCTAACTAGTATTTCAAATGCCGCTCACGAGGTAAACGAAGATTAAAAAAATGTTGTTTTGCACATCACTGACATTATTACCAATCAGACTTTGCACTACATCCTCAAGCGGAATTGCAAAACGCCCCCAAGAGAGCGAGCAAAAAATCAGCCCAATAAGTAGGCAAAGTAAAAGAGGAAAGGTAAGGGAGAATTTATTCATACACTCAAAATTCATTGTTTTTATAAGTATATAGCGATTGTATTTTTTTGTATGTAGCGAAATTTGAGTAAAAAAATAACCGCACTTTATCGTGCGGTTACGTTATTTTATAAGCATTTAGCTGGTTTTGGCAGACCCGCCAGTTTGGTTGCTTGCTTGGCTGCTCCATCAGGGAAGAGTCGTTGCAAATAGCGGCTATTACCTTTATCAGCACCTAATTTTTCTGACATTGCTTTTACCAGCATTCTAATTGCAGGGGAGGTGTTATATTCTTGATAGAAATCACGCACAAAATAAATCACTTCCCAGTGAGCTTCGGTCAGTTCTACACCTTCTAGCTGAGCGATGTGTTTTGCTACATCCTCATTCCAATCAGCCATATTAAGTAAATAGCCAAAAGCGTCGGTTTCGATTTGTTTTTCTTGTACGGTAATCATATTAATTTACTTCTTTAAAGCTGATCATTTCATTATCGGCGTAGTCAGATGCATCTTCATCATCAAATTTCATTGGTTCGATACGTTCTTCATCAAATGCGGTATCCCCTTCAATGCCATCAAGTGATTGGCCATGTTTAATGCCTTTGAAATCAAAGAGTTTTGGGTCACATAAGTGTGACAACGTAATGTTTTGCATCGCACTAAACATGGTTTCTAAGCGACCTGGATATTGACGATCCCAAGTATTCAGCATTTCCTTCACTACTTGACGTTGTAAATTAGGTTGAGAACCACATAAATTACAAGGGATAATTGGGAATTCTTTAGCTACGGCATATTTTTCAATATCTTTTTCTTTACAATAAGCCAATGGACGAATCACGATTTGCTTGCCGTCATCTGAAATTAATTTCGGTGGCATCGATTTTAGTTTCCCACCGTAGAACATATTCAGAAACAGGGTAGCCAGCATATCATCACGATGGTGTCCAAGTGCAATTTTTGTTGCGCCAAGTTCAGTTGCCGTACGGTATAAAATACCACGGCGTAGGCGAGAGCAGAGAGAGCACGTTGTTTTGCCTTCTGGAATTTTCTCTTTTACGATGCCATAAGTATTTTCTTCAACGATTTTATAATCCACACTAATACTTTGCAGATATTCAGGTAAAACATGCTCAGGAAAACCGGGCTGTTTTTGGTCTAAATTGACGGCTACGATATCAAATTTAATCGGTGCGCTTTGTTGTAAATTCAACAAAATATCAAGAAGTGTATAGCTGTCTTTACCACCAGAAAGACAAACCATTACTTTATCACCATCTTCAATCATGCCAAAATCAGCAATTGCATTGCCTACATTACGACGAAGACGTTTTTGCAATTTATTGAAATTATAAGTCTGTTTTTTATCTTGGTTTTGTTCTGTCATATTGATTACTTTAGCTAATAAAGAAAGCCCTGAATTAACTCAGAGCTTATTAAATCAGTGGTGCCACTTGTTTTACACGTAATGGAAAAATGAAATCGGATTTTGGGGTAATCTTGTATAACAATGGCTCTAAAAAATTTTAGGATTGAACCCGTCCATGTATTATATCACATAAGCTAGAAGTGCCAATTGTTGGTTGATTAGATTGTTTTGACATAGTCCATATCAATATAGTTTAGTTATAGTGAATATTTAACTTTGTGAAGTATATCAAAAATTATTTCTCTATTTAGCTGTATCATTAAATAATTTAAAGTATAAGGAGAAAGATTATGGGATTCTTTTCAAGTTTATTTAAAGTAGCAGTAAAAGAAATTAAAGCAGCAAATACTTCAAGAGCAAAACAATCAAAATATGGAAAAATACTTAGTATAGAGGAAGAGCAACTAGAAAAGTTAATCCAGCAATATGAATCAGAAAGTGATTTAATTTATAAGAAACTTAAAGGTCCTTCAGGTAAAACCTATATGGTGGATGTTAGAGTTGAGACTCCAGATCAAAAGGTGTATATCGACAGACAAGCCATGGAAGACTGTGATACATTTGAATTACCTGATTGGTATGAACGCAAAACAAGCATTAGGACAAAAGCATTAATTTTAATGTATTACACACCTGAAAGTGGCACCACTGAATATAGGGCTGTTGAAGTTCGTTGTTTTGATCTTGAGCAAAATTACTTTTATGGTTTTTGCTTTCTTAGAGAAATGTACTTAACTTTTCGCTTTGACCGAGTTTCAGAGGTCGTAGATTTAAATAATAGAAATCAATCTATTAGTGATTTAAAACAATTTTTAATGAAGACTAAGCAGAAGTAGTTTTTAGCTTATAAATTGGCGTAATTTTAGCGTAATGAATGTATAAACATGCAACAATGGGTAGCATAAGGATATGAAAATAGTTTGAAACATTTCACTAAAATATTTGTAAATAGTTGATTTGTTTATGAACATCCAAAATAAAAATCCCCGTCCAATGAACGAGGATTATAATATGGTGCCTAGGGTCGGACTCGAACCGACACGGTTATTCACCGGCGGATTTTGAATCCGCTGCGTCTACCAATTTCGCCACCCAGGCATTTGGGTTGTTCTGAATTATACGTTTATCTTACTTCGTTGCAAGTAAAATTTCATTAAAAACGTGTAATTGTATTAAATTTCATCAACTTGTGTTCAACGATAAAAGAGAAGTTTGAAATGATTTGATACGTTGTCACAAATAATAAGTAAAATAAAAGCTTAGTATTTCTACTAAGCTTTATGATTCTCTAATTAAGCGGTTTGACCAGCAAGGTTACCTAAATCTTTATCAATTAAGAATAAACCTTTGCCATCTTCGCCAAGAAGATTTAATTTGTCTAAAATACCGCTGAATAATTTCTCTTCTTCGTGTTGTTCTGCAACATACCATTGTAAGAAATTGAACGCAGAGTAATCTTTTTCTTCAAAAGTTTTACCCACTAATTCATTGATTTTACTTGTGATCAATTTTTCGTGTTTATAAGTTAATTCAATGATTTCTTTTAATGATTTGTACTCATGCGCAGGCGCTTCAATTGCAGTGATTACCGCTAATGCACCAGTTTCATTTAAATAAGTGAATAATTTACGCATGTGTTGCATTTCTTCTGCAGCATGAGCTGATAAAAATTTAGCAGCACCTTCAAAACCGTTTTGTTCGCACCATGCGCTCATTTGTAAGTAAAGGTTTGAAGAGTAGAACTCAAGGTTCATTTGATCATTTAATAATTTGATTACGTTTGATGATAACATTTTTTATTCTCCTTTTAAAATTATAATGTTGCTAAATCACGATCGATAAAGTAAAGCGAACGACCGTCTTCACCCACCAAGTTAAATTTATCAATAATGCTATTGAATAATTTTTCTTCTTCGTGTTGTTCTGCAACGTACCATTGTAAGAAGTTAAAAGTAGAATAGTCTTTGTTTGCAAAAGTCACTTCAACTAATTCATTAATTTTAGAAGTAATGAATTTTTCGTGTTCAAGTGTGGTTTCAAACACTTCCTTAAGTGATTTGTAGTCATTTTTAGGTGCATCAATTTTACCTAAAAGTGGCATACCACTTGTTTCACTTACGTATTGGAATAATTTTTGCATGTGTTCTAATTCTTCATCAGCATGACGAAGTAGAAATGCTGCAGCACCTTCGTAACCGTGTTTGCTACACCAAGAACTCATTTGTAAATAAACGTTAGAAGAGTAGAACTCTAAATTGATTTGTTCATTTAACTTATCTGCGATCGCTTTATTAAGCATAACCAACTCCTTTCCTTATTAAGTAGAGATTAAAAATAAAAACAAGACTGCTTAACTTGTCATCGGTGTGCATTCTAATCTCACAAATGAGAATAAGCAAGTATTTTTATAAAAATATTTTTATAAGTCACTAATAACAAAAGAAAAACCAATGTTAATTATTCTCATTTGTGGGGTGTTTATAAAATAAATTCTCATTATCAGATCAAGAATGATGAAATCTGGTGAATTTGATATACGTAATTGTATTCAGAATTCACGTAGCGTTATCTCAAAATTTCAGACTAATTCTAATTATTCCATTTCAAAGACATCCATTTATTTCTTTTATATCCATAACCCAAAATCACTTTATTTTAACCAGTGGCATAAAAGTAGGATAGTTATCCGTTTTGATTTGTGACTTATTCATATATTTAATTTAACATAATATACATTATGCGAAATCAATTACAAGGTTAGTG
>NZ_KV837970.1:0-430 GCF_001838615.1 Haemophilus sp. HMSC61B11 | reverse complement strand
GGGGCGCGGTAGACAGAATAAAAATAGCAGAAATGCCATCCAAATTGGGTGTAAAAAGGTGCGAATGATATGCCATTTTGCCCAAGACTCCTCAGTATATAATTTCTTATACTCTTCATAAGATTGGAGTTTTTCATTTGGATAGTTTTTCTTTGTTTCTGGACTAAGAACCCATTCTCGATATTCATCATATAATGGTTTAATTCTACTATCCTTATTAAAGGTCCACATAAAATCTTCTTCTATTGCTTTTACCTCATAAGAAAATGGAGGCTCTTTGTATTTGGCATTTTGATACCAACTCATGCAAAAAACACCAATAAATAAAAGCCGAATAAATCCTCGAGTATAACCGTCAAAAAAAGAATTGCGGATTTCGATTTCCTCTTCACCACATTGGCGGATGGAATATTTTAAAGATTTGTATGCT
>NZ_KV837969.1:0-3035 GCF_001838615.1 Haemophilus sp. HMSC61B11 | reverse complement strand
ACAACAAAAGGACATTTTTTCCCAGTTATTGCCTCATTTGCCACAGAAAAACAATCAATGCTGTTTCAGCACGGGCGGCTGAACGTTAACCAACTGACCGAGCTGATGCCGCTCTCCCGTCCTGCGGTGTCGCATCATTTGAAACTGATGTTGCAGGCGGAATCGGTGCGGGTGTTGGCGGAGTTTGCCGAAATGGGCATTGATTTGCTGGAGATTTTCGGCGGCAACTATGAAAGTCCCGCAATGATTCAGGGCGTAAAGGAAAGCACACGCCGCCGCGAAGCTTATTTCTTGGATTATGCCGAAAAGCCCGCCAAGCCATCGGCAGCGTGCCGTTGATCGTAACCGGCGGTTTCCGAAGCCGTGATGTGATGGAACAGGCATTGGCAGAGGGCAGTTTGGATTTGGTCGGGATCGCCAAACCTTTTGCACTCATTCCCGATTTGCCACAACGGATGTTATTGGGCGGATTGGCAAAAGCGGAATTGCCCGCCGTCCGCACAGGCTTGGGATTCATCGATCGCAAGCTCGGCGGCTTTCTCGAACTGGGCTGGTATGCTTATCAAATGAAGCTCATCAACACAGGCAACGCCCCGCAGCCGAAACGCTCCGCGTGAGCGGAACTGTTCCGCCTGCTGAAAAACATCCGCCAACACCGCCTGCGTTCCGAACAGGCGTAAAAAGTGCGGTGTTTTGCAATTTTTCGCTTAAATTCCATCGCTTGTAGCTACAAAAGTGCGCTCTATTTTACGAATTTTTCTTTATATTCCCCAACAGTAATCTGCGCCCTTCAAATTCCTTGCCGGCAATTTCCAAAGCGAAGCGTTCTTTGTCGGCGTCGCGTACTTTGTCGTGTACGGCACGTAATTCCTGCACGCTAGCACCCAATGCCTTGACGATTTCATCGCCCATTTTCATGGAAGAATAGAAGGTTTCGCGCACTACGAAATCCGCTTCCGCTTTCACTAGGGCCAGCGCATTGCGTCTGTCCCAGGCGCGCACGAACACCTTGGCGTTCGGGTTGATATGATGAATATTTTCCACAATTCTGACCGCACTTTCTCCGTTGTCCACGCATACCGCTACGATGTCGGTGTGTTCTACGCCGCTGGCATGCAGCACGTCGGCGCGGGTGGCGTCGCCGTAATAGACTTTGAAACCGTATTCGCGTGCGATGTTGATGATGTCGGGATCGTTGTCCAGAATGGAAATGGTGGCACCGTAGGCTAGCGGCATTTGGCTGACCACCTGCCCCATGCGCCCGAATCCGATAATCAGCACGTTGCCGTTGAGTTCGCCCGCATGTTCTTCCACATCGTCCACTGCCGCAGCTGCGCTGGGTTCTTTGACACAGCGGTCGAACAGCATAACGCTGAAGGGTGTCGTAATCATGGAGAGCACCACGATTGCCGTCATATTCGCTAGCACTTCCGCATTAATCGCCCGTTGTGC
Organism: Haemophilus sp. HMSC61B11; assembly: GCF_001838615.1. Lineage (NCBI taxonomy): Bacteria > Pseudomonadati > Pseudomonadota > Gammaproteobacteria > Pasteurellales > Pasteurellaceae > Haemophilus > Haemophilus sp. HMSC61B11. The sequence goes on along the minus strand of NZ_KV837969.1, from coordinate 1,583 downwards.
GGCAGCGGAGGCGAGTAATACGAAGGCGAATTCACCGCCCTGCGACATCAGTACGGCGCGGTGTATCGCGGTGTGATGGCTTGCTTTGGTAAAACGCGCCACTCCATAAATGGCAAAGCATTTCAAGATAATCATCAGTACAGTGGCGGAAAGAATTACCTTCCAGTTATTGAGCACCGTTGCCACATCCAGCGACATCCCGACAGCTAAGAAAAACAGCCCGAGCAAAAGGCCTCGGAACGGTTCGATATCCGCTTCAAGCTGATGACGGAAGTCGGATTCCGACAGCAGCACTCCCGCCAGAAACGCACCCATCGCCATAGACAGACCGCCCAGCTCCATTAAATAAGCCGCACCGAGTACCACCAGCAGCGCGGCGGCAGTCATCACCTCGCGTGCTTTGGATTTTGCCAGAATTTTAAACAGCGGATTGAGCAGCCAAATACCTGTCGCAATCAACACTACCAAAGAAAGCGCGGCAACACCGATTTTCTGCCATAGCGGTACGGCATCGGCAACGGCATTGGGATTATCGGGTGCTAGAAATGCTACAATCGCCAGCATGGGCACAATCAGCAAATCTTCAAACAGCAAAATGGAGACAATGCGCTGACCTTGCGGTGTGCTGATTTCATGACGTTCGTCCATAATCTGCATGACCATTGCGGTAGAGGTGAGTGTAAAACCTACCGCCGAAATAAACGACATCACTAAAGAAAAACCGTAAGCTAGCCCGATTTGGGTAAGGAACAGACTGGAAAGCGTCACCTGCAGGGTACCCAAGCCGAAAATCTGATTACGCAATTTCCATAAATGCGACGGCTTCATTTCCAGCCCGATCAAAAACAGAAACATCACCACGCCGAATTCCGCAATATGCAAAATAGCGTGGGAATCGGTAATGAGCTTTAATCCGAAGGGTCCGATAACCAGCCCCGCAGCCAAATAACCCAGAATCGAGCCTAGACCTAAACGTTTAAATAACGGCACGGCAACTACCGCCGCCCCCAATAACTCCACCACGTGCAATAAATCGCCGTTAGCTGCTTCTACCGCCATAATTCCTGCCTTTGTTAATTCATAAAAATTTTTCGTATTATAAAAGAAAATCGCCGTAACACAAAAAAGTCGTCATTTGACGGCTTCCTCTAAGAAAAGTGCGGTCGGTTTTTGTTAAATTATTGCACTTTGCCGTCGATTTCGATCGGGGTATATTCCACCGGCAGCCAAGTGTAGCTGCCGTTGCTTTCGGCACGGATGTGTCCGATGCCGGGGAAGGGCATATGTGCGCCAGCTATCCAGATTTTACGTGTGGCAGCATCTTTGAGCTCGGATTGGCGGCTGGCGCGTGCCTGTTTGGGGTCGCTGTCAAACTCAATGGCGATTTCGGGATCAAGCATTTGCAGTGTGTGGTTGTGCATCAAATCGCCCCAAACCAGCATGGTTTGTCCTTTTGAAGTGAACTCGATGCCATTGTGCCCAGGCGTATGACCAGGACTCGGTTTGGATACCATACCCGGAATCACTTCTTCGCCGGTTTTGTAGAATTTCACCCGATCAATTTGCCATCAGCCGTATAAATT
>NZ_KV837968.1:0-359 GCF_001838615.1 Haemophilus sp. HMSC61B11 | reverse complement strand
ACCACGTGGTCGGGGGAGGAAAAAGGCAAAGACAAAAAAGGGGATCATAATGATGTCTAAGATAAAGTCTTTTATTGGTGATTGAGGACCTAGTCCATCAGTATATATTTCATATGGCGTTAGTTCTAATTTTTCCTCTCGAAATTTATTTCCTTCTTCTCTTCTTTCTTTATAGGATTTATATTCTTCCATAAGCATTTTATCTCTATGAAATGCCCACTCATAATCTCTTTTTGCATCTGAATGGCTATAAAATGGGATAATGGATAAGCCATTAAATATATTGACAAGCATCATCCCACCTAAAATAAAGCGAATAAATCCACGAACATACCCATCAAAAATCGAATCCCGAATTT
>NZ_KV837967.1:0-622 GCF_001838615.1 Haemophilus sp. HMSC61B11 | reverse complement strand
ACGACGTTTGGAAAGGTAATCGTCAATCCAAACTTGCAATGAGAAACGCTCATGAGCACCAAACGCATACAAGCCGAAACGGCTGTAATTAATTCCGCCTAGCGGGTCACCTTGTTCGGGCACGAAAGCAATAGCATGGCTGCCGAAGATAGTTTGCCAATAAATCACTCGTTTTTTGCGGTTGACACGAAAACCACGAGGACGGGGCAGGAAAAAGGCAAAGACCACAAAGATGAATAAAGCACATAATAAAATGCAATGCTTAATAAATACTACTCTATCCTCTTTCCATCTATCTAAATAAGGTTTTCTATATTCTTCATATTCCATAAATGGAGTACTGGTAACAAATTTTCCTCCTTTTTTATATAATTCAACATAATCTTTATAGTTTGGGATTATCATTTCATCTGGGGATTGTATCCACTTATAATCCCTTTTAAAATCATTTATTTGAGAGCTAAAGGGTTCATTTAAGCTATTTCCCCCACCAAATCCAACAATTAAAAACCCGGCAAATAGAATAAAGCGAATAAATCCACGGGCATAACCATCAAAAATGGAGTCCCGAATTTCAATCTCATCATCGCCTCGTTTACGAATGGAGTAGGCAATATCTTTG
>NZ_KV837966.1:0-392 GCF_001838615.1 Haemophilus sp. HMSC61B11 | reverse complement strand
ATAAATCACCCGTTTTTTGCGGTTGACACGGAAGCCACGTGGGCGGGGGAGGAAAAAGGCAAAGGCAAAAAAGGGGATCATAATGATGTCTAAGATAAAGTCTTTTATTGGTGATTGAGGACCTAGTCCATCAGTATATATTTCATATGGCGTTAGTTCTAATTTTTCCTCTCGAAATTTATTTCCTTCTTCTCTTCTTTCTTTATAGGATTTATATTCTTCCATAAGCATTTTATCTCTATGAAATGCCCACTCATAATCTCTTTTTGTATCTGAATGACTATAAAATGGGATAACGGATAAGCCATTAAATATATTGATAAGCATCATCCCACCTAAAACAAAACGAATAAATCCTCGAGCATACCCATCAAAAATCGAATCCCGAATTT
>NZ_KV837965.1:0-508 GCF_001838615.1 Haemophilus sp. HMSC61B11 | reverse complement strand
AGGTGTAATCTCGTAAGGTTTGGCGGGTTGTCGTCACCTTACGGCAATAGTCAAATCGCCAAAGGCAAGCAAATGAACGGTCCCCTGCGGGCTTTGCATTATAGGTCAATGTGCCAAGAATCGGAGAAGCGATACTTTGATGGCCAAAACGCAACTCATGGCTGTCTGCACGATGGTCAAAGTAATAATACCAGCCTTCTTCCGCGGCTAAGCGTTCAATAAAGGCTAAATCTGTTTCACGATATTGCACACAATATTCACGCTCCCAATCTGAAGGTAAAGGCTCAAAGGAAACCTTTTCTACGCGATTTTTTTGCAATAAAGTGCGGATGATTTTTTCGCTGTTTTGATGCTGGAAGATTCGGCTATCAGATTGAAATGCTGCTCGCGCGAGAGCCGGCTCCACCACCATTTGATAATGCGTACGGACAAACCCTGTTTTCCCCAAACCGAAGCTAGTCACAATCCCATTCAAATAACGAACCGGTTGTTCTCCTTGCCAAAAAGT
>NZ_KV837964.1:1371-3185 GCF_001838615.1 Haemophilus sp. HMSC61B11 | reverse complement strand
AAAAAAACTCACTACAGAAGAGCTCATTCCTGTAAGAACAGAACTTCCTAAAGGCTTAAAAGTAGATGATTCAGACTTTAAACGGGTAACTGAGCTCTCATCCAAACTTGATGGTGCAGCAAAACTGTTTGCTTTTTCAGCTATATTAGGCTTTTTTACTGAAGATTCCAGTTATACCAAAGAAGGGCGCTGGGCAAATAATGCCGCATTTGCTACTTTATTAGCATTTACAGAAAAAGTCGCGCCAGACAGTGAGTTAGGATTTGAATTTAGGCAGGTTGCCGGTCAACGCATGTCTTTAACAGCAATTAATAATGCAACAGGAGCAACATTCTCAAGCGGCTGGCAAGCTGCAAGGGCGGGGTTGTTTAATTTCGGCACAGCCCTGGCAGGTATTGGCGTATTAGTTGAAGTGGCAAATGCCCATGAAGCTAAATATAAAGGCGATGAAATAGACTATTGGGGGGCGGTATCTAGAGGTACTGGTTCTGCTTTAATGGCGTTATCTCCAGCAACGTTAGGCACAGCATTAACCATGATGGCATCCACATCAGCGAACGTGGCACTTGCCGGTACAGCATTGCGAATAGTAGCATTAGCGTTGCCTTATGTAGGGGCGATATTGTTATTAATCGGTATTGGTTTAGCATTATTTAAGAAAAGCGATATGGAGCTTTGGATTAAACATAGCTTTTGGGGAGATAGCGATAATTATTGGGGAGAAGCTGAAGACGCTTATAACTGGTCAGAATCAAGACCTAAAGATTTTAAACTAGATACTTTTGATAAAAGTAAAGAGCTTGTTTCAAATAAAAATATATACAATTATTATAAAGTCGAAATGCAAAGGCTCTTCTCTATAACAGAAAAAATTAAATTTGAAGTAATAGATAAGCATCATATTTTAGTAACTCATCCTAATATAAATACATTAGAGACAGCACAAAAAATTAGAATTAATTATAAATCTATTACAATAAGACGTTCTCCTTTCTTGGAGGTGTATTCTGAACCTCAAATTATTTTTGATGAAAATAGGTCGGGGCAGGCAATATTATATTTTAAAGATTGGTCGATTAGAGATTCTCTGAGTGGAAATCCTCTATTGGTGAATGCTAATGAAATTGAACGTCTCAAGTTACAAGTTTCCATTCCTCGTTATAATCAAGCGACAGAAAATATAACATCAGATACAACAATATTGGATATAAAAGGTAAGTAATATGCAGTTAAAAAAGATATACCGAGATCTTGGATTTTCGATACGCCAAATCAACAAAGATGAGATTGAAGTAAAAAATTCATTTTTTGATGGCTATTTACGTGGTTTTTTCAGAACACTGATTATTGGTGTTTTATTAGTGATTTCATTTTTAGATTATCAAGGTGGTAAATTCCCCTTATCTGGAGTATATAAGGAAATAAAGAATGATTATATTTGGGCTATAAATCCAGATGAAAAGATTTTTACACTATACAAAATGTATCGATTACATGATGACGATCCAACTTATTTCCAGCGTTATCCTGAAAAATACCCACCTGAACCCTACGAAGAATTTAGAAAACCCTACGTAACAGAAGATTTTTGGAAAAGACACGTATTTTACTTTGAGCTAATCCCAATCTTTTTGGTATTTGTACTCTTTTTCTATCCTCGCCACCGCTCAATTCGACTTAACCGTAAAGAGCGGGTGATTTATATGCAGGCATTTCATAAAATTTTTGTCATTCCAGTGCCGGATAAAGGCGATCCGTTGATGGGCATGAAATATAACCGCTTCAGCTTTTATATGTTCGGTAGCCGTAAACAG
>NZ_KV837964.1:0-1271 GCF_001838615.1 Haemophilus sp. HMSC61B11 | reverse complement strand
TTGTTATCCCCTGCCAAATCCTCTGCATAATATGCATCTGATTAAAGCCATGCGAGAGTTTTTTACTCAAGAAAACCCTGAGTTTTTAAAACATATTGGTAGATTTTATCGCACGCCATGGCTTCGTCCCGGTATTGCTTTTTGTAATAGTTTCAGTTTTATTCGTTTTCCTATTTCCAGTCGGAAGAAAATCAACCGTGCCATCGCGGAACAAAAAGCTTTTTGGAATACGCTTTCTTACAAACAACAGATGCAACGTTATGATAAAGCTGTTAAAGAACAACAAGAACTTAATGAACAACTGGCTTCAGAAGGCTTAATTAACGAAGTTAATGATGACTGGGAAGAAACCGAAAAATCCCCAGCGTTGCAAGATAAATAAACCAGGTTAGATTGAAAAGTGCGGTAAAATTTTTCAATGTTTTTAAAACACTTGGAAAATCAACCGCACTTTTATTTTTTGTAAGCATTAGAAGAGAAAGCATCCAGTAAGGTATACTAAATGCAAAAAATCAGATTCAGAAATAATAAGGAAAATGATGAATCGAAATAAAATTTTCCATGATATCGGCTTTTCTATTCGCAAAGTCAATGAGGACGAAATTGAAATCAGAAACTCAACTTTTGATGGCTATTTACGAGGCTTTTTTAGAACTCTAATTATTGCTATTTTATTAGTAATTTCATTTTTAGATTATAGACATAAAGAGTTTCCTTTATCTGGAATATATAATTCTGTAAAAGAGGATTTTTACTGGGCAAATTCCCCCGATACAATATTATTACCACTGTATAAATCTCGAGTGTTAAGAGAAAGTGATCCTAATTATTTTATTAAAAACCCTAGTAAATACCCTCCAATGCCTTATGAAGAATATCGTAAACCATTTTTAGAAAATCATTTTTGGCGAACACATGTATTTTACTTTGAGCTAATTCCAATCTTTTTGATATTTATACTCTTCTTCTACCCTCGCCACCGCTCAATTCGACTTAACCGTAAAGAGCGGGTGATTTATATGCAGGCATTTCATAAAATTTTTGTCATTCCAGTGCCGGATAAAGGTGACCCGTTAATGGGAATGAAATATAACCGCTTTAGCTTTTATATGTTCGGTAGCCGTAAACAGTTTGCTTTATTGATGACGGGACTTGTAGTGGAAGGGAAATACACCGAGGCTGAACTTTTAGGTTGTTATCCTTTACCAAATCCTTTGCATAATATGCACCTGATTAAAGCCATGCGGGAGTTTTTTACTCAAGAAAACCCT
>NZ_KV837963.1:52509-85859 GCF_001838615.1 Haemophilus sp. HMSC61B11 | reverse complement strand
AGCGCGTCGTTGTGTGGGGCGTATTATAGGACTTTCAGAATTCTTTGCAAGTGCTTTTTTACAAAAAAGTTCAATTTTTTGATTGCCTGATGATTTAATCATCAAAGTGAATTGTCTTTGTTCAATATTCAAGGTAAATTACCTCCAAAGAGTAGGCATTTTAATGAGGTAGTTATGAATTTTGAGCAAATGATTGGTTTCGGTGTAGCAGGCAATTTCGCGGGACATTTAGAACAAGCCGGTGAAGCGGCAGATTTCACTCAAGTAAAAACAGAAAATGCCATTCAACCGAAAGCGATTTTCCCGTTTTATGTACCAAGTGAAAATGCGGGTTTTCTTTCTACCTTTCCTTTAAGTCACAATCAAATTAACTTTCCACAAGGTGCAGATAATCTTCAAATTGAACCTGAAATTGCGCTTATTTGTGATCTGATCTATAAAGGAAAGCAAGTTGAGCAGATTATCCCTCGCTATTTTGCAGCCTATAATGACTGCTCTATTCGTCGTCCTAATGCGAAAAAAATCTGTGAAAAGAAAAACTGGGGCGAGGCAAGCAAAGGTATTTCATCCAAACTGATTCCACTTTCTTCCTTTATTAAAGGAAGCGAAATTGATCAATATCGTATTGTTTGCTTCCATAAAAGAAATGGCGAACTGAATACTTATGGCATTGACAGTCCCGCTATCGGTTATAGCTATTTCCATCAACAATTATTAGATTGGATCGTGGATAGAATGAATAATCAACCCAATGAAGGACCAATGAATCATATTGCTTCTTTACTAGAGCAAGCAAACTATCCGAAACAAGCGATTATTAGCATTGGCGCTACCCGTTATACCGAGTTCGGTGAAACGCATTTCTTGCAACCCGATGATCTCAGCATTGTTGTCGTGTATAACGGTGAAAAATATTCTGCTGAGGAAATTGAGCAAATGGCAAGGGACGACAAATTTGCTGATGATATTTCAGCACTGATTCAGAAAGTGGTTTAGCATGCATATAAAAAGTGCGGTTAATTTCGACCGCACTTTTTATTTACTTCCTTCTTAAAGAAACTTCTCCAGCATTAAAATACCGCTCGCCTTCATCAGTTATGACTTTTAAATAACCGCGCTTATCAATTCCCTGCTCTATACCTGAAATCGCGCCTCGTTCTGTAAAAACATTCACTTCATCACCCAAAAATTCATTATGGTTTATCCATTGTTGCATGAATTCCTCATCAATACCCTTTTCTTCAAATTGAGCTAATCGAGAATAAATACGTTGAATTACTTTAATAAGGATCGTTTCTCGATCTATATCAGGATCCTGTTCGGTTAATTGTGCATACGGCTGACTAATTTCAGTTGATTGCGGTAATTTTACATTGATCCCAATACCAACTACTAAGTTTAGCAGACCATTCTTATTATTAATGATTTCCACTAAGATGCCACCCAGCTTTCGTCCCGAAAGTAAAACATCATTTGGCCATTTCACTTTTGCATTTAACGCTTCTGCAATGGCTAAACCAATCACCAAGCTTAATCCATCCAATGCTTTTTTAGGATCTATCGTCCAATAAAAACTGAAAATTAGCTGTCCTGCAAACGGTGAAAGCCATTGGCGACCACGACGTCCCCGTCCTGCCGTTTGATATTCTGCCAAGCACAAATCACCTTTTTTTAATTGGTTAATGTGATTCGTTATAAATTCATTTGTTGAAGAAATGGTTCGATGATAATGCACGGAATAAGGTAAAAGTGCGGTCGAAATTGTTTGCGGATTTAATAACGGCATCTCTGGCACAAGCTGACAAACATTATTTTCTTCTTGAATATTTAATCCCACCTCTCGCAGTAATGCTATCTCTTGCACTAATTCATCTGAATCTAATTTTAAAAAGGACATCAAATCTGACCGCACTTTAGGTTGACAATCCGATAAACACTCCAATAACGATGACATATTCATTCCTTCTTATAAAAACCTTGGCAAATCTTACCATAAAAGCGAAAAAATTCATTTTCAACCACATGAAAAATCTGTATAATCCCGGCGCAATATTTTTTGACACAACTTTTAACAGCGAGATATTGCCATGCTTAGAATCAAACAAGAAGCGCTTACTTTTGACGATGTTCTACTCGTCCCAGCTCATTCAACCGTTCTTCCGAACACAGCCAACCTCTCAACTCAACTCACCAAAGAAATTCGCTTAAATATTCCTATGCTTTCTGCTGCGATGGATACTGTCACAGAAACCAAATTAGCGATATCCTTAGCACAAGAAGGCGGCATCGGCTTTATTCACAAAAATATGACAATTGAACGCCAAGCGGATCGCGTTCGTAAAGTGAAAAAATTCGAAAGTGGTATTGTTTCTGAACCTGTGACTGTTTCACCCGATTTAACCCTTGCAGCACTTGCTGAAATGGTGAAGAAAAACGGCTTCGCAGGCTACCCTGTTGTCGATGCTGAAAATAACTTAATCGGTATTATCACTGGTCGCGACACGCGTTTCGTAAAAGATTTAAGTAAAACCGTTTCACAATTAATGACGAAGAAAGAAGATTTGGTCACCGTAAAAGAAGGTGCAAGCCGTGAAACAATTTTAGAATTAATGCATCAAAACCGCGTAGAGAAAGTACTTGTTGTAGATGATGCTTTCAAATTAAAAGGCATGATCACCGTTAAAGACTTCCAAAAAGCGGAACAAAAACCAAATGCATGTAAAGATGAATTCGGTCGTTTACGTGTCGGTGCGGCTGTAGGTGCTGGCCCAGGTAACGAAGAACGTATTGATGCACTAGTGAAAGCCGGCGTAGATGTGTTGTTAATCGACTCTTCTCACGGTCACTCAGAAGGTGTATTACAACGCGTTCGTGAAACGCGTGCAAAATATCCAAACTTGCCTATTGTTGCGGGTAACGTAGCAACTGCTGAAGGTGCTATCGCACTTGCAGACGCAGGCGCAAGCGCAGTGAAAGTAGGTATTGGCCCTGGTTCTATTTGTACAACGCGTATTGTGACCGGTGTAGGTGTTCCACAAATCACGGCTATCGCAGATGCTGCTGCTGCACTAAAAGATCGTGGTATTCCAGTTATTGCTGACGGTGGTATCCGTTTCTCTGGTGATATTGCAAAAGCTATTGCTGCAGGCGCAAGCTGTGTAATGGTTGGCTCTATGTTTGCAGGAACAGAAGAAGCACCGGGTGAAATCGAACTTTATCAAGGTCGAGCATTTAAATCTTACCGTGGTATGGGTTCATTAGGTGCTATGGCGAAAGGCTCATCAGACCGTTATTTCCAATCTGATAATGCAGCAGACAAACTCGTACCAGAAGGTATCGAAGGCCGTATTCCATACAAAGGTTACTTAAAAGAAATCATCCACCAACAAATGGGTGGCTTACGTTCTTGCATGGGCTTAACTGGCTGCGCAACTATCGAAGAATTACGCACAAAAGCAGAATTCGTTCGCATCAGTGGTGCAGGTATTAAAGAAAGTCACGTTCATGACGTAACTATTACTAAAGAAGCACCGAACTATCGTATGGGCTAATCCGTAAGGTGGGCTTTAGCTCACCTTTTGTTGTTTTAAAGTGCGGTTGATTTTTGTAAAGTTTTGGAGAAAATTGACCGTCTACACTATCAATAATAAGAGCATTATAAATGACAAATATCCACAACCATAAAATCCTGATCCTCGACTTTGGTTCCCAATACACCCAACTTATCGCCCGCCGTGTGCGCGAAATCGGTGTTTACTGCGAACTTTGGGCATGGGATGTGACTGAAGAACAAATACGTGAATTTAATCCAGATGGTATTATCCTTTCTGGTGGTCCAGAGAGTACCACTGAAGAAAATAGTCCACGCGCACCTGAATATGTATTTAATGCTGGTGTGCCTATATTGGGTATTTGTTATGGTATGCAAACCATGGCGATGCAACTTGGCGGTTTAACTGAAACTTCTGATCATCGTGAATTCGGCTATGCTTCTGTTTTAATGGATAATCCGACCGCACTGTTCGCTCATTTAAATGATGGTGACAGCAAATTAGATGTATGGATGAGTCATGGCGATAAAGTAACGCGTTTACCAGAAAACTTCCAAGTTACCGGTACGACTCCAACCTGTCCAATTGCTGCAATGTCTGACGAAAATCGTCGTTTCTACGGCGTACAATTCCACCCTGAAGTAACTCATACTAAAAAAGGTTTGGAATTATTGATGAATTTCGTGGTGAACATTTGTGGTTGCGAAACCAAATGGACAGCAGAAAACATTATCGAAGATGCCGTTGCTCGCATTAAAGCGCAAGTGGGCAATGATGAAGTGATTTTAGGTTTATCTGGTGGTGTGGACTCTTCTGTAGTTGCATTACTTTTACACCGTGCTATCGGTAAAAAATTACACTGCGTATTCGTGGATAATGGTTTACTCCGCTTACACGAAGGCGATCAAGTCATGGAAATGTTTGGTGATAAATTCGGCTTGAACATTACCCGCGTTGATGCAGAAAGCCGTTTCTTAGGTGAACTTGCAGGCGTATCGGATCCTGAAGCAAAACGTAAAATTATCGGTAAAGTGTTTGTCGATGTGTTCGATGATGAATCGAAAAAACTCACTAATGTGAAATGGTTGGCACAAGGTACGATCTACCCTGACGTAATCGAATCTGCGGCAAGCAAAACCGGTAAAGCACATGTGATTAAATCACACCACAACGTAGGTGGCTTACCGGACTATATGAAACTTGGCTTAGTTGAACCGCTGCGTGAATTATTTAAAGATGAAGTGCGTAAAATCGGTTTAGCATTAGGCTTACCAGCTGAAATGATCAACCGTCACCCATTCCCTGGTCCAGGTTTAGGCGTGCGTGTATTAGGCGAAGTGAAAAAAGAATACTGCGATTTATTACGCCGTGCAGATGCAATCTTTATCGAAGAATTACGCAATAGCGGTTGGTATGAAAAAACCAGCCAAGCTTTCAGCGTGTTCTTACCAGTAAAATCTGTTGGCGTAATGGGCGATGGCCGTAAATACGATTGGGTTATTTCCCTACGCGCAGTAGAAACCATCGACTTTATGACCGCACATTGGGCTAATTTGCCTTATGATTTATTAGGCAAAGTATCTAACCGCATCATCAACGAAGTGAACGGCATTTCCCGCGTGGTATACGACATCAGCGGAAAACCCCCAGCAACTATCGAGTGGGAGTAACCTAAATCAATTTAAAGGGCAAATTATTTGCCCTTTTGTTCTTTCATAGCACTAATTTATCTCATCAATATTCAATATGAACATCGCTTTTTTACTCGGCACTAAAATTATTGAACTGACACTCATTGTGCTTATTGGCTATGGGTTGGTTAAATCAAAATTATTAAAATCAGAAGATAGCAAGCCGCTTTCTATTATTGGACTTTATGTTATCAGCCCATCGGTGATGATTGAGGCATTTCAAATTGATTACACGCCAGAAATCCTGCAAGGTTTGCAGCTTTCACTGCTTATGGCGGTGTTTCTTCACATTATTCTGATTATTATTGGTAGTCTATTAAAACGCCTATTAAAGCTCGATCCTATTGAGCACGCCACCTCTATTTATTCCAATTCTGGTAACTTAATTATTCCGATTGTGATGTCGCTATTTGGCAAAGAATGGGTCATTTATGCCAGTTGCTTTATTGTGGTTCAAACCTTTCTATTTTGGACGCATTGCCGGTTGATTATTGTTGGAAAAGGAAATTTATCCTTGAAGATGATTGCCAAAAACATCAATATTTGGTCAATTCTCGTCGGAGCATTTTTATTTGCTTTTCAAATCAAGTTGCCAAATATTATTAATGGTACGCTGTCTTCGATTGGCTTGTTTATTGGCCCGAATGCCATGCTTGTTGCCGGTATGCTGATTGCGGCTATTCCTTTACGGAGCATCGTATCATCCAAACGCATTTATTTAGTCACACTTTTGCGCTTGTTACTTATTCCACTTGCATTATTGGTATTAATAAAGCTGATTGGTTTTGTACATTGGGTCGAAAAAGGCGAGATAATTGTTCTGATTAGTTTTCTTGCAACGACCAGTCCATCTGCTTCGACAGTGACACAAATGGCGGTGATTTATAACAACAATCCACAAAAAGCCAGCGCCATTTATGGGATAACGACGCTGCTTTGTATGTTTACTATGCCACTGGTGATTGCGTTATACCAAATGTGGGGGTAAATGGAGAAAAAGTGCGGTCAATTATTTAAGCACTTTTGATGCTGGTTGCTCTTTTTTCAAACGATAAAGTTGATATAAGTTAACGAAAAATAAGAATGCGTTTAGAAGCGCAACTGGATAAGATTTGATGATCAAACTGTAAATAACAAAGAGTATCGCCCCAATTGCATTGACAACTCTCAAGTGAACAATGGATTTGAATAAAAAAGACACGGCCACAAAGAATGTTGCCAAATAACCTAATAACTCGATGAAATTAAATTCCATAAATCTCTCCGTCAACAATGATTGAGGCGACATCATAAAAGATTTTGGAATTGAGGAAAAGAGGCGAAATAAAGGCAACCGATTGCAATATCAAGAAATTTTTATTTCGCTCAAAATTCGCTTAGATAAAGATTTTCTGCACTAAAAACATATAACAAATTGTGCCTGCTGAGATAGAAAGAAACATGTTCTTTTTCCAGAAATGCAATCCCAATACCAAAACACCCGCTATGAAATTAGGCAAGCCATGATAACCACTCAACACATCCACATTTTTATAGCAATACACGACTAACATCCCAAACATCGCTGCGGGTAATACTTTACCTAGATAACGAACATATTCCGGAATCGGGCGATTTGCGGGAAAAATCCAGAAAGGCAATAATCGGGTAAATTGCACGCACAGAATACAAATCACAATGGTGATAATTTGTTCCATCAATGTCATTTTAGTGCCTCCAATTTAGATGAAAGTTTAGGTCGTCTTACAGTTAACAGAATCCAAATACTAATGAGTGTTGGCACTAAAAAATACTCTTTTCCAACAATTAATAGCGATGCAAAAGCCACACCTAAACCTAATAATGAGCTTTCGTGAGATTTCTCTTTGAGCCAGTTTTCGGCAAAAATCACCAGGAAAAGTGCGGTCATACCAAACTCTACCCCTTTTAAATCAAAAGGAATGATTGAACCAAATAGATTACCTAATCCCGCTCCAACGACCCAATAGAGATGGAGATAAAAACTGACAAAGAACATATACCAGCCTTTATCTAAATGATCGGGAATCTTCGCCATATAGTTCAGGGAAAAACTTTCATCGACTAGGGTACTAATTAAATACCAACGTTTTTTCCCGAGTTGAGCACCATATTTTTCTAACATGGAAATGCCATAAAAAATTTGGCGACCACTGACCATCAGCGTAACCAACGCAACACTTAAAGGCGAAAAAGGCATAACTAAGGCGGCTGCTGCAATAAATTCCACGGAGCCCGCATAAATGAGTGCTGCCATTGCCACAGGGAACCAAACACCGAATCCAAGTGCTTTCATGTAAATGCCGTATGCTATGCCTAAAAATAAAAAGCCTGCAAGCATTGGCATACTGTAAGGAAATGCCGCTTTTGCCGCGGCTTTGATGGGATTTTCTGTCACTACTTCTGACATATTGACCTACTACAACTCTAAAACAGACAAACCAGGTAAGGTCGAAAAACTTTGTGCTTTTACTGTTTGATGGAAATCTTCGATATAAGCTAAATTAGCATCTTCTTTACGAATCGCGGCATAGAGGTTACTGTACAACCCTTCTTCTGTAATTTTACGCGCCACCACATACCCTTTTTCTAAATAAGGTAATGCCGCCCAATAAGGCACGGTAGCAATGCCTCGACGACTCGCTACTAACTGAATCAAGGCGATCGTTAGCTCCGTTGTACGACGTGGCGGATTAATACCTTTTGGTTTCAACACTTGACGATATAAATCCAACATATCATCAGGCACGGGATAGGTTACCCAAGTTTCTTCAGCGAAATCTTCTGCCTGCCAAACCTCTTTATTGGCTAATGGATGATCTTTAGAACAGATTCCCACCATTTCATAAGAAAATAACGGCTTAAATAAAACATCATCATTTTGTTCAACTTCAGACACAATCGCCCAATCTGCACGATGAGACAATAGCAATCCAACCGGATCAGTGTGGAAGCCTGACACAATATCCAATTCTACCAAACTCCAATGCTGACGAAATTCATCCATCGCCGGCATTAACCAGTCGAAACAGGTATGACACTCTACTGCAATTCTTAACTGCCCTGCATCACCGTGTTTTACACGTGCAAGTTCACGTTCTGCATCTACCACTTTCGGAAGAATTTCATTGGCAAGACGAATTAAGCGATCGCCTGCTGCGGTAAAACGCAATGGATTACTTTTACGCTCAAATAGAGGTAAACCGAATTGCTCTTCCATTAACTTAATTTGATGAGAAAGTGCTGATTGTGTTAAATAAACACGTTTTGCCGCCATTGAAACGCTGCCCGTTTCCTTTAACGCAAGCAAGGTTCTTAGGTGACGAAGTTCAAGAAATGTTGGTTTCATTAGAATAATTCATAAAGTTATCGTATTAGATGAGCAACATGATAACGCAAATTAAATTGTGCGAAAAGAAAGTACGGTCAAAAACGTTGATATTTTTGACCGCACTTAAGATGATTATTTATCTAATTGAACGGGAAGAAATAAGCTCAATGGACGTTTTTTCACAATTTGACACACTTCATGCCAAATTGGCCACCAGCTATCAATTTCCGCATTCAAAGAACGCAATGCCACCCAAAGCGTTAATGAAAAACTGACAATTAAATTCACCAAACCAATCAACAATACAAAACCAATGCATTGTAAAAGCAATGAATAGGCGAAATGTCCGCTCACTGCAATATAACCGACATTCGCAGATGAAAATGCCACATGACGAATATCTAACGGAAGATGCGTTAAGTAACCCGCTACACCGGTAATCCCAAGCAACATACCAAAGCAAAGATTACCAATAAGCGAGCCATAATTTTCATGCATATAATTAGCAAATTTAATGCGAGTCTTTTCAGACATTAGTTTTTTCAATAACGGATGTTGGGTTAAACGCATGCGCATATTCAAATAATTGCTTCGGTTATCAAAATAGCCCGAAATAATCCCCGAGCAGAATAACCATACCCCAGCAATAGCGGCAAACCATAAGGTTCCCGCAAAAGGAGCAATACTATGCAACTGATAAGCGATTTGATCAGCGTTCATCAATGGCTCACCCGTTTTATATTGGTAACCAAACGCAATCAACGCAGCCAATCCCATCGCGATGAGCACATTGCCTAGTACCGCAATACTTTGAGAGCGAAATACATCCACTAATAATTGGGCTAATTTTATATTGACAGTTTTACCTTGAGGCGTTTTCTCAACAGCCTCAGCAAAACGGGCTGCAGTCATGGCAGGCTGTTTGGTTGCAACCGTGAAATGCAGCATAAAGATCACCATGAAACCTAAGCCGTAATTTAAGCCTTCTGCAATGCCTTTCCAGACTTTGTCATCAATGATACTGCCTAGATAGGTTTTAAATAGTGCCATCAGTGCAATTAATACACCACCACCTGCGGCAGAATAAAACATTGCCCAATACTCTTTTTTATCTCGAGTAATGTAATGCTCACCATGATCGCCTGCATTTTGGGTAATGCTACGTGAAATTAATCTTGAGCTTTGTTTCCATAATCTAGTAATGCTATGTTTTTCTGCTGCCGCACGGGCAAAACAACCGGTTAATAATAAGATTCGACGCGGCAAATAGCGATTTGAAACAAAAATCGCCATCAAGGTTTCCAATCGCTCTAAGGTCTGAGAAAGACGCTCCAATAAATAAGCCGTATTTAAAGAAGAGCCCACCATTGCTCCACGTTTTTGCAAACGCTCAACCAATTTTTTACATTGGCTAAACATTACCTGCAAATGACTATCATCAAAAACGGTTGATTGGCGGCGCGCCTGTAACCAATTCACTACTTCATGGTGCAATGCGACAAAAGGGGAATCTGCATTCAACAGAGAGGGCTCCATTCGCATCAACTCAGGATCCATATCTTCAGCCGCAATCCAAATTGAAAGCATCTCTATGGCAAATAGCCCTTCACTTTCAATATGATTTTTTAAACGTTCCCGATCTTTTTGTTCTGTATAACGGGTTAAAACGCCAAATACGCCTCGCCACGTTTTTAAAGGAACGGCATCAATCCAGCGTGCATCATTTTTATCGCTAAACAATAAATAAAAAATATCACGTAAATCATTAATATCTTTAAAAGAGGGGTTAAAACGCTCATAAATACGCGTTTTCATTTCCTGTCCAAAACCGCCACGCGTAAGAATACCGCTACTAATAAACAACGGATAAAGGCGTAAACCACATAACCAACCGCATAATAATTTCGAAACAGAATAGCCTAATTCTTTATCGTTCTTTAAGATAAACTTAAATAAATGCAAGGTCGGAGAAATTTTTTCTGTGGGGCTGCTACGTAATAATTGGCACAAGCCCTCTACGAGACCAAAGGCATCGTTTTCCGCCACTTTGTTACGCAAAAATTGCGGTAAGGTATCGGTTTTAATCATGAGCTTTCCCCTTTTATCGTTTTATATTTAAAAGCGAGACATTATACAACTCTGTTGGATAAAGTAAAAATGAGCGGAAAAGTGCGGTCAATTTTGAACGGATTTTAAAAGAAAAGACGTATGCTTCCATACGCCTTTAAATTGATATTATTTCTCTTTCTTCAGCAAGAAAATACCTTGTTCAGAGAAATTCACATAAGCTTGTTTGAGATCAGCATTAAAGTCTTCTGGTTTAGTATTAATGAGCAATTCTTTGCCTGCCCAAATTGCCACCACTTCCCAGTGGTTACCCATATAGACTGCACTCTTGATTTCACATTGTTGTGCTGCCTCGCCTTCTGCTTTTAAGTAAATCGCTTCAGGACGAACGCCCACCAAGCATTCACCATCCGGTAAATTGAATTGCGCCGCATTGCTTAATGGTAATTTATAACCATTCACGTCAATGGTATTATTTTCTAATTTACCTTCAAAGATGCTTGATTCACCCATGAAGTTTGCAAGAAATAAAGAATTTGGACGCAAATAAAGCTCTTTTGCTGGCGCTTTTTGCATGATTTTACCTTTATTCATGACGATAACTTCATCAGACACCGCAAATGCTTCGGTTTGGTCGTGAGTCACATAAAGTGAGGTAATACCTAAACTTTGTTGTAATTCACGGATTTTTTCACGCATAGAACGACGTAAGTTTGCATCCAAGTTACTTAATGGTTCATCAAAAAGTAATACTTTTGGTTTTAATACTAACGCACGTGCTAATGCCACACGTTGTTGTTGACCACCTGAAATTTGATCCACAAAACGATCTTCAAAACCCGCTAAGTCAACCAACTCTAACGCTTCTTTTACACGTTTAGCGCGTTCTTCTTTACCCACGCCTTGCATACGTAAACCGTAGCCCACGTTATCGCCAATACTCATATGCGGGAATAATGCGTAAGACTGGA
This sequence comes from Haemophilus sp. HMSC61B11, assembly GCF_001838615.1. Lineage (NCBI taxonomy): Bacteria > Pseudomonadati > Pseudomonadota > Gammaproteobacteria > Pasteurellales > Pasteurellaceae > Haemophilus > Haemophilus sp. HMSC61B11. The sequence goes on along the minus strand of NZ_KV837963.1, from coordinate 74,230 downwards.
ATACGATACAAATATCACGGTTTTGAATAGATGATTTGGTTACATCTTCACCATCGATAAAAATCTGACCCGAAGTTGGGTTTTCTAAGCCTGCCACTAAACGTAACACAGTGGTTTTACCACAACCAGATGGCCCTAATAAGGTCACCATGGTGCCACGTTTAATGGTTAAATCTAAATTATCAATGACTGTGGATTTACCAAAAGATTTGGTGATATTTTTTAATACTAAGAAATCATTATTACTCATAATATTTACCTACAACTTAACGAGTTAATTCATTTTTTTCGCTTTAGAACGGGAAATTCGGGTATCACCCACAATCCAGTCAAAGAATAAAATAATAGCCATCATTACAATAATTAAAATCGAACCGTATGCGATAGCAACACCATATTCACCATCTTCTACACGGTTTAAAATATAGGCTGTTGCCACACGTGTATCAGCGGTGACTAAGAAGATAATCGCACTTACGGTGGTCATTGCACGAACAAAGCTTGTAACCAATGCAGAAAGTAACGCTGGTTTTAACAATGGTAAAACGATAAACCATAATGTTTTCCATGAGCTACCTTTTAAAGAAAGAGACGCTTCATCAAGTGATTTATCTAATTGTCCAAGACCTGCAATCGCTGCACGCATACCGATTGGTAAATCACGCATTACCATTGAAATGATCACGATAATGCTGGTGCCTGTAATGTAAAGTGGCGCATTGTTAAAGGCTAAAATATAAGATACCCCTGCAACAGTTCCTGGTACGGCGAAGCAAAGCATGGTTAAGAACTCAAGAGATTTTTTACCTTGGAAATCTTTACGCACCACAATATACGCAATTAATAAACCGAAAAGTGCGGTCAATGGTGCGGCAATTCCTGCGTAGATTAAAGTATTAATCAATGATGGCCATGCCCCATCGCTTAAGCCTTGTCCGAATAACATCGCATAGTTTTTCAAGGTTAAGGTGTAATCTACGCCCCAGTTCACCGTGAAACTACCGTAGAAAATACTGCCGTATAACGCTAAGTTAAAGAGTACCCAGAAACCAAGCATTCCGATGATGGTATATTTCAAGCCGGTTGGTAAATCTTGCACGTCACCACGATAGGATTTGCCTGAAACGGTCACATAAGAGCGATTACCAATCCAAATATATTGGATGATAAATACGGCTAATGAGAAGATTAAAAGCATCGAACCTAAAGTACTTGCTGACGCGTAATCTAATTGTGAGCCTGCGATATAGAAGTAGATTTGCGTTGCAATTACGTCAAAGCTACCGCCCAATACTAACGGGTTACTAAAGTCCGCTAAGGATTGGATAAACACGATTAAGAATGAGTTTGCCAATGCCGGACGCAATAATGGGAAAATGATATTAAAGAATGTTTGGTAACGATTTGCACGTAAGGTGTAAGACGCTTCTTCAATTGATGGGTGAACCGATTTTAATGCCCCATCTAAAATCATGAATGAAATCGGCGCAAAAGCAAGAATCTGCGCAATGGCAATTCCGTTAAAGCCGTATAACCAGTTGTGGTTCTCAAATCCAAATGTTGAAGCTAAGAACTCAGTCACATAACCAGAACGACCTAGCATTAATGTTACCCCTAAACCCACAACGAATGGCGGTGTAACGATTGGTAAAATAGAGAAAATTTTACCAATAAATGCTGTTCTACGTGCAATACGGGTGGTATAAAGTGCAAAAGCTAAACCGAAAATTGTTGATACGATACCCACAAAGCCAGATAAAAATAACGAGTTGCTAATAACTCGAACAATATAGCTTTGAGTTAGAATTCGCATCACTTGTTGCGGTGCAAAGGTATCACCGTCATAGAACATTGAAACAAAGATGGCCAATGTTGGATAAACGATGAAGAAGAAAATTAATAAGATAATGCAAAGTAAAGAGGCAATAATAAATTTATCCCCTTGCATCACTTTTAATTTGGCGAAGGAAAATGTCGCCAATGCGGTTAAACTCGCGATTAATACAATCACAGAATAACCCATGCTGACTTTATAAATTGTCGCACTGACAAAGATAAACAACGTCGCCGCAGCAATAAGATACAGCTCAGCTTTCGCTTGCGTATCCTTCGGTAATTTAAGAAGTGGCATCAATCCGTATAAAATAACCGGTAAAAACCATAATGCCGTAATATTTAACGAAGACCAACCCATTGCACCTAAGTATTCATCGCTTGTGCTTTCAAACAAGCCATAATCTAAAGCGTGGGAAGGCAGAAGAAGAAATGCAATTACAGCAAGAATTATCCAAAAGTTAGCAGATTGGATAATAGGAAGTTTATTTGCGTTCATACAACCTCGCATAAAAGAAAAAAGCGAAATAATATAATAGCTATTATTTCGCTATGTATACATCATTATTTTGCTAATTTAACATCATCAACCCATTTTGTAATCAAACGTTTACGTAAATCACTTGAGCCGTATTTGTCAAAATCATAATTAATTAAATTGATGGATTTAAAATCGAGTGCATAAGGCGATTGCTCAGCGGTACTATTGGTTAAAATAGAATACGCTTCCCCTTTTTTCCAGGTTAACTCTTGCGCTTCTTTTGATAACGCCCAATCCACAAATAATTTCGCATTTTCAAGGTTTCTTGCACCTTTAATAATGCTCACGCCACCAATTTCATAGCCTGTACCTTCGCAAGGTACAACTAATTCCACTGGTGCACCTTTGGCTTTCTCTAAAGAATATTCATGTAAAAAACCAATTCCGATTGCGGTTTCACCACGTGCTGTATTACGGGTTGCCGTGTTACCGGATTTAGTATATTGGGAAACGTTTTTATTGAGTTCTTTGAGATATTTGAACGCTTCATCTTCACCCCAAAGTTGGATATAGGTCGCTAACTGAGTATAACCTGTTCCAGAACTTTGTGGATCGGCTGCTTGGATCTCATTACGATAAGCAGGATCAGCTAGATCTTTCCAACATTTTGGTGTCGGTAAATTGAGTTTTTTCAAACGTTCTGGATTGATACCAAAGCCTAATACACCGAGATAAATCGCGGAGGAATAGTTGCCCTTAATTTTAGCGGGATCTCTAAACTGCTCAGGAATTTGAGCGAGATTTGGTGACTTATACGCTTCAAGTAAGCCCATTTCACCCGCTTGAGAATGAGGATCAAGCGTGCCGCCATACCACACATCTCCTTGAGGGTTGTCTTTCTCAGCATCAATTTTGGCTAAAATTGTGCCTGTGCCACCACGGATAAAACTGGTTTTGATACCATATTTTTTCTCAAAAGCCATGGTTTCTTGCTCGCACATCGTATTTTGTGCACTACAATAAACAACTAAACGGCCTTCTGCTGCTGATGCGTGAGAGCTCAGTAACACGCCACCAAATACAACACCAGAAAGTGCTAAAGCAACGTTAGACATTTTCATTGGTTCACTCCTGTGTCTTTATAGAAATAAGATGAGTTGGCACTCATCGTAGTAACCCATCTTGTGGATTTAAAATGCAAAGTGCGGTCAAAATTTCTCTGTTTTTAACCGCACTTTAAACATTATTTCGCTAATTTAACGTCTTGAACCCATTTTTCAATTAAGGCTTTGCGTTGTTCGGTTGCACCGTATTTTTCAAAGTCATAATTGATCAGATTAAGTTTACTTGGATCAAACGCGGTTGGCGATTGTTCCGCTGTGGTGTTGGTTAAGATTTGTAAAGAATCACCTTGTTTCCATGCTAACTCTTGACCTTCTTTAGATAATGCCCAATCCACGAATAATTTTGCGTTATCGATGTTACGCGCACCTTTTAAGATACTCACGCCGCCTAACTCGTAGCCTGTACCTTCACAAGGCACCACTAATTCCAACGGCGCACCTTGACGTTTTTCAAGTGCGTAATCGTGTAAGAAACCGATACCTACCGCAGTTTCACCACGTGCTGCATTACGAGATGGAGTCACACCTGATTTGGTGTATTGCGATACGTTTGGATGTAATGCTTTTAAGAAATCAAAGGCTTTATCTTCGCCCCAAAGTTGAACGAAAGTAGCCAATGCAGTGTAAGCTGTACCCGCACTTTGTGGGTCAGCAATTTGCACTTCACCTTTTAAGCGAGGATCGGTTAAATCTTTCCAGCATTTTGGTACTTCTTTAATACCTAATTTTGCTAAACGCTCGGTATTCACACCAAAACCTAAGATACCCATGTAAATCGCAGAGACATAATGTCCTTTGGTTTTCGCTGGATCACGGAAACGCTCAACAATTTCATCAATGTGTTTAGATTTATAAGGTTCGATTAAACCTAATTCTGCCGCTTGTGCTTGAGGGTCGAATGTACCACCAAACCAAACGTCTGCTTGTGGGTTATTTTTTTCCGCTTCAACTTTTGCAAAAGTACTGCCTGAACCGTTGCGAATAAATGAGGTTTTCACATCATATTTTTCGCCAAAGGCTTTAGTTGTCGTTTCACAAAGAATGTTAGTCGCACTACAATACACCACTAAACGCCCTTGAGCATTAACAGCTGATGATGTCATGAAGCCTGCAGCTAAAAGTGCGGTTGAAATGGAGAGAGAAATTTTATTCATTTTCATCGTACACTCCTCATAAATAACACTGATGAAATAATAAAAACGAGCACATCGTAAGCGAAAACGAAAAAAAATTCCGTGAACTACTTCACAAATTTAAAAAATTTAAATAAAAAAGAAAGATGAATTTAAACTGATTTTTCTTTATAATCCTTGTAATTTTTACCTTCCGTTTTTGAGGACGTTCTATGTCAGACTCATCTTGTATTATCATCGCTATCACGGGGGCATCCGCTTCAGGAAAAAGCTCTATTGCTTCCACCGTTCATAAAGAACTTTGTAACGACTTAGGTTGTGAAGAAATCGGCATTATTGCTGAAGACAGCTACTATAAAGATCAAAGCCATTTAGAGATGAGTGAGCGAGTAAAAACCAATTATGACCACCCAAGTTCAATGGATAGAGATTTACTCATTCAACACTTAAAAGACTTAAAAAACGGAACTGCCGTTGATATTCCCGTCTATAGCTATGTTGATCATACCAGAACAGGCGAGACCAAACACTTCACGCCGAAAAAAATTGTGATTTTAGAAGGCATCTTATTGCTCACTGATGAGCGAGTTCGCCAATTAGCCGATATTTCTGTCTTCGTAGATACGCCATTAGATATTTGTTTTATCCGCCGTTTACAACGTGATATGGAAGAGCGTGGTCGTTCATTACAATCAGTCATTGACCAATATCGTGCAACTGTTCGTCCAATGTTCTTGCAATTTATCGAACCATCAAAACAATATGCGGATATCGTGATACCTCGAGGTGGTAAAAACCGTATTGCGATTAATATGTTAAAAGCTCAAATTCTTCATTTATTAAACGAAAAATAGGAAAAATCATGCGTCTTTGCGATACCGATATCGAACGCTATCTAGATGATGGCATTATTTCTTTAACGCCTCGTCCTGAAAATGATAAAATCAATGGGGCAACCATTGATGTGCGTTTAGGCAATTCATTTCGCGTATTTCGTGAACATTCCGCGCCTTATATTGATTTAAGTGGCCCGAAAGAAGAAGTCTCTGCTCAACTTGAATCAGTGATGAGTGACGAAATTATTATCGGTGATGATGAAGCCTTCTTCTTACACCCTGGTATGTTGGCATTAGCAACCACATTGGAGTCAGTGAAACTCCCTGCCAATATTATCGGTTGGCTAGATGGTCGTTCTTCACTTGCTCGTTTAGGCTTAATGGTGCATGTTACCGCTCATCGTATTGATCCAGGTTGGGAAGGCAAAATTGTGTTGGAATTCTACAACTCCGGCAAATTACCTTTAGCATTGCGTCCAAATATGGTGATTGGTGCTTTAAGTTTTGAAGTATTAAGTGGCCCAGCAGCTCGTCCTTACATCAGCCGTAAAGATGCGAAATATAAACATCAGCAAAATGCGGTAGCGAGCCGAATTAATGAGGATTAATCAATGAAAAAGATCGCAATTAGCCTGTTGATCGTGCTGTTTTCGATCTTTGCTTTTTTCTACATTCAACTTAATCAACTGAAAAATAGTATTGCCGATCATTTAACGCAATACGATATTCAAGCACATGATTTTTCACTAAGCCTTCTACCTCAACCAACGGTAAATTTATCGGGTTTGAAATACCATCAACTTTCAGCTGAAAACATTGACGCTAAATTTGCGCTCTTCCCGCTTTTATCAGGCAATCCGATTTTAGAAGAAATCCAAATCACTCATTTTAAACTGAGTGAACAAGCCTTAAACCATGCCAATATTCATGGCCGTTTTACTGATTTTTCACTTAAAAATATTTTTAACCAAAACATTGCATTTAAAGGTGAAAGTGCGGTTACTCTTTCTCTTTATAAACCACTTTATGGCACAAACACGCAATATCAATTTGCATTCAGCAAGGGAAATATTAACCTAAACCATCAAGGCAAGAATTTGATTCAATTTGTTAATGCCCGTTTAAATCAACAGCCACTCGGTTATATCGAAACTTATGTTGATTTTTCAAAACCAGTTAAAACCATCAATGCCTATTTGCAACCTGATTGCCAGAATTGTTTAGCCACCTTTAAATTTAGTCATAAAGATCTACAAAGTGCGGTCAATTTTTCTGGTAAAAATTTCCCAATGGCGCAACTTATCGCCTTGCTAAACTTCCCTAATACATTAACAGGTAATGCTGATTTTAATATCCAACTCGCCCTAACCAATTCAGAACTCACCAAAGGGGAATTCTATTTCGATGCTCAAAATGGTGAAATTTTAGGATTGAACTTATTGGATATGGCAGCACAGTATTTACCGATTAATTACAACAGCGATTTAACCGCAAGTAGAAATATGAATACGCCTTACGAGCGTTTAGAGTCGCGTCTTTCATTCGAGAATCACTTGCTTAAAGTAGATAAAATGAACTTAAAAACAACCGCACTTTTAGGTGAAGGTTCTGGAGCCATTGATTTAGATAATGTACAATGTGATGTCAATTTAACCTTAAGATCCACTAACGAAAAATACAAAAAGCTGGCATTGCCTATTCGCTTTTTCGATAGTTGCTACTCACCACAATATAAGGTGAATATTGACCAAAACTTTCGTCATCAATTGAAAGAATTAATTAAAGAGAAATTAAAATAATGTCATTTTATCAGAAAGCAGAAAGAACTAAATATTGGCGCGTAGTTATCATGGCTTGCGCCGCTTTTATTTTTAACACCACGGAATTTGTGCCAGTTGCGTTACTCACAGACATCGGACAAAGTTTTGATATGCAAAGCTCCGATGTGGGTTTAATGATGACCGTTTATGCTTGGACTGTCATGATCATGTCTTTACCCGCCATGCTCGCGACAGGCGATATGGAACGTAAAGGCTTATTACTGAAACTTTTCGTCATTTTTATCATCGGTCATATTATCTCGGTCATTGCATGGAATTATTGGATTCTGCTAATTGCTCGTATGTGTATTGCAGTAGCGCATTCACTCTTCTGGGCAATTACCGCATCATTAGTGATGCGTGTGGCACCGAAGAATAAGAAAACACAAGCAATTGGTATGCTCGCTATCGGTACATCCCTTGCGACTATTTTAGGCTTACCATTAGGCCGTTTAGTCGGTCAATTAGTTGGTTGGCGTATTACTTTCGCAATCATTGCCGCATTAGCTTTGGTTGTGATGGTATTTATTATGCGTTTATTACCAAATCTACCAAGTAAAAATGCAGGCTCGTTATCTAGTCTGCCGATTTTAGCAAAACGTCCATTACTAATTGGACTTTATGCTACAACGGTAATCATTGTTTCTGCGCACTTTACCGCTTATACCTACATTGAACCCTTTATGGTTCAAATCGGCGAACTCGATCCAAATCTTGCAACGATAATTTTGTTAGTTTTTGGGGTTTCTGGCATTACCGCAAGTGTGATATTTAACCGCTTATACCGTTTCGGTCCAACTCAATTTATCAGTGGGGCAATGATTTTACTGACTATATCTTTAACATTTATGCTTGCCTCTGCGAGTTATACCGCCACGATGTTTACCCTTGCTTTTATTTGGGGTATTGGCATCTCTTGTATCGGACTCGCATTACAAATGCGCGTACTACAACTTGCTCCTGATGCAACGGACGTCGCAAGTGCCATTTATTCCGGTATTTTCAATGCGGGTATTGGTGCAGGTGCACTGTTTGGTAACCAAATCGCTCGCCATATTGGTCTTGAATATATTGGCTTTACGGGGGCAGCATTAGCGATGATTGCACTTGGCATCTTTGTCTTCTTCAATTTCCGCTATCGTACTCAAAACGTCTAAAAAAATGACCGCACTTAATCAACAAGTGCGGTCATTTTCTTTTCTCTTTCTAATCGAGATGGAAACAAGCAATTAACTTACCATCAGGATATTTTTCCAATTTAGGCTGCTCATTTCGACATTTATCCGTTGCTTTCCAACAACGCGGATTAAAAGCACAACCTTTTGGCGGATTAATCGGACTTGGTAATTCTCCGGTTAATTTAATCCGCTGGCGACGTAATTCAGGTGACAATCTTGGTGTTGCTGAAAGTAACGCTTGTGTATAAGGATGCTGAGGATTAGCAAAGATCTGCTCTTTTGAGCCCATTTCAACACAGCGGCCTAAATACATCACCATCACCTCATCAGCAATATGCTCAACCACTGAAAGATCATGGGAAATAAACACATAAGATAAACCAAGCTCAGCTTGTAAATCCATCATCAAATTCAGCACTTGCGCACGAACAGATACGTCTAACGCTGAAACAGGTTCATCCGCTACAACCACGTCAGGATCAAGCATTAAACCACGAGCAATCGCGATACGCTGACGTTGTCCGCCCGAAAACATATGTGGATAGCGATCATAAAACTCTGCGCGCAATCCCACTTTCGCCATCATGGATAACACTTTTTCTTTACGTTCTTTAGCCGATAGATTGGTATTAATGACTAAAGGCTCTTCCAAAATTGTGCCGATTTTCTTACGCGGATTTAGTGATGCGTAAGGGTTTTGAAACACGATTTGGATTTTCTGACGGCGCAATGCTTTCGTTTCGTGATCATTCTCTAAGAAATTTTGCCCGTTGTAATACAACTCGCCTTCTGTCGGTTCTTCTATCATCGTCAATAGACGACCAAGTGTCGATTTACCACAACCAGACTCGCCTACCACCGCAAGGGTTTTACCACGTTCTAAGGAAAAAGACACACCATCTAATGCTTTCACTTGCTGTGTTTTAGCAAACATCCCTTTTTTGACAGGATAATATTTCTTCAGCCCAATAGCATTAAGCAATGGTGCATTTTTTTGTGCGACATTAGACATTGCTAGGTTCTCCTTGGGCATTTAATGGGGTGTGACATTTTACTTGTCGATTTCCTATTTGACGCAATTCAGGTTCAACACTTCGACAAAGATCGGTCGCATACGGACATCGTGGATTTAACAAACAACCTTGTGGGCGATCGTATTTACCTGGCACCACACCAGGTAAAGATTGCAAACGAGATTTACCTTCTGCAAACTCAGGTAAAGAACGCAATAACGCTTGAGTGTAAGGATGTTTTGGCTCACGGAAAATATCTTCCGCCCGCCCTTCTTCCACTACTTGTCCTGCATACATCACAATAATACGATGCGCCGCTTCTGCGACTAACGCAAGATCATGCGTGATCAGAATCAACGACATACATTCTTTTTGCTGTAACTCAAGTAACAAATCTACAATTTGTGCTTGAATAGTCACATCCAGTGCAGTGGTTGGTTCATCAGCAATGAGCAATCTCGGTTTACATGCAATGGCCATAGCAATCATAACGCGTTGGCTCATCCCGCCAGAAAGCTGATGCGGATAAACATCAATACGTGATTCAGGATCAGGAATACCGACTAAACGTAATAGCTCTAAGGTGCGCTCACGACGTTCTTTTTTGCTGCCGCCTTGATGCGCTTTGATGGCTTCCATAATTTGGAAACCCACCGTATAGGCCGGATTTAAGCTTGTCATCGGGTCTTGGAAGATCATGGCAATATCTGCGCCAACTAATTCCCGCTTTTCTTTTGCCGGTAAGCTTAAGAGATCTTTACCTTCAAATTCTAGCCCTTTCGCTGAAACACGCCCAGGAAAATCAATTAAGCCCATCACAGCAAGGGAACTTACTGATTTCCCTGAACCTGACTCGCCGACAATACCTAATACTTCGCCTTGATTGACTTGGTAGCTTATACGATCCACCGCTTTAAAAGGTGCTTTTTCATCACCAAAGTGAACAGACAGCTCTTTTACATCCAATAATGCCATTCTGCCCCCTATTGTTTTAATTTTGGATCGAGTGCATCACGCAACCCGTCGCCCATTAAGTTAAATGCTAAAACAAGCGATAAAATCACTAAACCTGGAATGGTAACCAACCAGTTTGCCGCCTGCATAAAGCTACGTGATTCAGATAACATAGTACCCAATTCTGGTGTTGGTGGTTTTGCGCCGATACCTAAGAAACCTAAAGTCGCTAATTCTAAAATCGCATTAGAAATCCCCATCGTCATTTGTACGATAAGCGGTGCAAGGCAATTCGGTAAAATGACAATAAACATTAAACGTAATACGCTTGCTCCCGCCACTCGTGAAGAGGTGACATAATCTCTGTTTTTCTCGTTTAATACTGCTGCACGTGTTAAGCGCACATAACTTGGAATCGAAACCACGGCAATCGCCAACGTCGCATTTGTTAAAGAAGGCTCTAAAATTGACACCACCACAATGGTTAAAAGCAAGTTTGGGATAGCCAACATAATGTCAATAAAACGAACAATTAATGTATCTAATGCTCCACCATAATAGCCTGCGAGCAAGCCAAGACTCGTCCCTAAAATGCAAGATAAAATGACAATAATGAAACCTGCAAAAACAGAAATGCGCGTACCATAAATAATGCGAGAAAGAATATCTCGACCAATGTCATCCGTACCCAGTAAATAAGCTGAATTGCCGCCTTCATACCACGCAGGCGGTAACAATAGCGCTGAACGATTTTGTTCGATAGGATCAAAAGGTGCTATCCAAGGGGCAAAAATACTGATTAATGCAACAGCAAGGATAAAAGTGAGCCCAATCACCGCCCCTTTATTTTGTTTGAAATAAAACCAAAACTCCTGCAACGGTGTGCGCGGTGCGAAGGTTTCAATAGGTAAAGTTTGTTCCGTCATTAATAAGGCTCCTTATTGATGGCGAATACGTGGGTTTACCACGCCATAAAGTAAATCGATCGTCAAATTCACCACAATAATAATTGTAGCAATAATCAACACGGCGCCTTGTAAGACTGGATAATCACGATTAGAAATCGCATCAATAATCCATTTACCAATACCCGGCCATGAGAAAATTGTTTCGGTTAAAACTGCACCGGATAATAACTGTCCTACAATCAATCCCACCACGGTCACAACAGGGATCAGTGCATTACGTAGCGCATGAACAATCACAATTCGGGTATAACTTAAGCCTTTCGCTTTTGCGGTACGAATATAATCTTCACCTAACACTTCCAACATCGAAGAACGTGTCATTCGAGTAATCACCGCAAGTGGAATGGTACCTAACACAATAGATGGTAGAATCAATGACTTAATTGCATTCCAAAAGGCGCCTGGTACGCCTGAAAGCCAAGTATCGATTAACATAAAACCCGTTGGTGTATCGATCCAGAAACTATCTTCTAAACGTCCCCCTTGTGGTAAACCAAACCAAGGTGAAACATATAAGATCAAAATTAATCCCCACCAGAAAATTGGCATGGAGTAACCCGTTAATGACATAGCTGTCACGGTGTGAGAAATCCAACTATCTTTCTTGACTGCCGCAATCGTTCCTAGCGTAATACCGGCAATTAATGACCAAAATAGTGCAAAGAAAGCTAATTCAAAGGTAGCAGGGAAAAGTGTGAAAAACTCTTTCAGAACAGGTTGTTGGGTGCGGAATGATTCACCGAAATCGCCTTGTATTACATTACCAATATAATTGAAATATTGCTGATACAACGGTAAATCGAGACCAAGTTGCTTCATCATTTGTTGATGAACTTCTGGCGTTAAACCTCGCTCTCCCATCATAATCTCCACAGGATCACCTGGAATAAAATGAATGAGCGCAAAAGTTACAAAAGTAATGGCGATAAAGGTAGGAATCACCATCAAAATACGTTTTAAAATAAATTTAAACATCTACTTCCCACATGATAAAAGTGCGGTCATTTCTTCGAATGCTTTCGCACTTGGCACCTTGAGCACAAACATCAATATTCATGCCCGCTGCAATAAAATCCTCCCGATTCTACCGCACTTTTTCTAATTTTGCCAAATGCGCAATCAGCCACTTAATGCCTTGAGCTTGGAAAGCGATTTGTAAACGGGTGTTATTATCTGAGCCTTCAACGTTTATCACTGTGCCAAAACCAAACTTTTCATGCTTCACTTTTTGCCCCATTTTCCATTCGTTCTCAGGCAAACTCGCGCTTAAACTCGCGCTTAAACTCCCTACTTTTGCTTGGTTTAATGCTCTAGTCACCGTTCCACGCAAGCGGATTTCTTGAATGCACTCTGATGGCAATTCTGTAATAAAACGTGAAGGCAAATGGCGTTCTTCTTTCGTGTAAACTCGGCGACTTTCTGCATAACAAATCGTCAGTTTTTGCTTAGCTCGAGTAATGCCCACATAAGCAAGACGGCGTTCTTCTTCTAAACGACCGGGTTCTTCAAATGAACGTAAACTTGGGAATACGCCCTCTTCTACCCCCACCATAAACACACGTGGGAATTCCAAACCTTTTGCTGAATGCAAAGTCATCATTTCTACACAAGATTGATGTGGTGAGGCCTGCTCTTCTCCAGCTTCTAAAGAAGCATGAGTTAAAAAGGCGGTAAGATCGGTCATATCCTCTGCTTCATCAGGTTTGATAAATTCTCGGGTTGCCGTTACCAACTCTTCTAAGTTTTCAATACGGACTTCGCCTTTCTCGCCTTTTTCCTGTTTATACATATCGTATAATCCAGAATGTTTAATCACGAAATCGGTCTGTGCAAACAGTGGCATTTCGGCTGTATCAACCTGTAAAGAATTAATCAACTCTTGGAAACGCAACAATGCGGTTGAAGCACGCCCTGTTAGCATATTTTCTTGCGTCGCCACTTGTATGGCTTGCCATAAGGTAATCTGACGTTCACGAGTTAAATTTCGTAACACATCTAAAGTACGATCGCCAATACCTCGAGTAGGCGTATTAATCACTCGCTCAAATGCAGCATCATCTTGACGATTATTAATTAAACGTAAATAAGCCAACGCATCTTTAATTTCTTGGCGTTCGAAGAATCGCATCCCACCGTAAATACGATAAGGAATTTGACAACGGATCAACGCTTCTTCAATAACACGAGATTGGCTATTACTACGATATAAAACTGCACAATCATCTAATTTTCCGCCGTCGTCTACCCAGTTTTGGATTTGAGACGCCACGAATTTTGCTTCATCTAACTCATTAAATGCCGCATAAATACCCACGGGCTCGCCCATTTCACCATCGGTCCATAAATTCTTACCGAGACGATCACTATTATTCGAAATAAGTTGGTTGGCACTTTTCAAAATATTGCCGGTAGAACGATAGTTTTGCTCCAAGCGAATAGTTTCAGCCTTGAAATCTTTTAGGAATTTTTGAATATTTTCAACTTGCGCACCACGCCATCCATAAATAGATTGATCATCATCGCCCACAATCATCACTTTGCCCGTATTGCCGGCAAGAACTTTGATCCAAGCATATTGGATTTTATTGGTATCTTGGAACTCATCCACCAAAATATGCTGAAAACGTTGCTGATAGCGCTGCAAAATAACGGGCTTTTTAGCAAATAATTCATACGCACGAATTAACAATTCGGCAAAATCTACCAAACCTGCACGATCACAAGTATCTTGATAAATTTGATAAATCTTAATCCACTCTTTTTCCTGACGATCGCCAAAATCATTGATATCTTGCGGTCTTAAACCTTCATCTTTTTTATTATTGATATACCAGCACGCTTGTTTGGGTGGAAATGCTTTATCATCATAATTGTGCAATTTCATCAAGCGTTTTACTAAACGAAGTTGGTCTTCAGAATCCAAAATCTGGAAATCTTGTGGCAAGTTTACATCTAAATGGTGAGCGCGTAATAATCGATGGGCAATGCTATGGAATGTGCCAATCCACATACCAAATAGATTCGATTGAGCATGTTTGGATAAGGTATCTTGAATACGATGGCGCATTTCAGCAGCGGCTTTATTGGTAAAGGTTACCGCCATAATGCTACCTTCAGAAATATTTTCTACAGCAATCAACCAAGCAATACGATGAGTCAATACACGAGTTTTACCACTTCCTGCACCAGCAAGCACAAGGTAATTGCCAAGTGGTGCTGCCACTGCTTCACGTTGTTTATCATTCAAGCCATCAAGTAATTCTGAAATATCCATCGCTCTTATTTTAATCTGGTTAAATTTACAGGGATTATAGTGGGAATTATATTTTTAAACAACCTGATATTTACAAATTTACTCCTCCCCTTTATATTAGCAATATCAAATAATTACTAAATATTGACGAAGTTAAAGGAGACACAATGTCAATTAAAACAACACTAAAATTAACCGCACTTTCTACCCTTGCGGCTCTCGCCTTCACATCTCACGCACAGGCTGAAGGTAAACTCACTGTCTATTGCAGCGTACAAAACGTTGTATGCGAAAAAGTCACTCAAGCCTTTAGTAAAAAATACAATGTAGATGCACAATTTGTACGTAATAGTACAGGCGTCGTATTAGGCAAAATTAAAGCTGAAAAAGAAAACCCACAAGCTGATTTCTGGTTTGGTGGCACCATTGAACCCCATCTTCAAGCCGCAGAGTTAGGCTTGCTTGAATCCTATCGTTCCCCATTACAAAAAGACATCATGCCACAATTTAAATCTTTAATGGATCAACGCGGTAATTTCACTTCTGTGATTTACTTAATGGAACTAGGTATTGGGGTCAATACTAAAAAATTGAAAGAATTAAATATTCCTACCCCAAAATGCTATGCAGACTTGATAAAACCAGAATATAAAGGTTACATTCAATACCCTGACCCTCGTGTTTCCGGTACTGGTTACTCGCTTATCAGTACGTTTTCCACATTATGGGGAGAAGAAAAAGCCTTTGACTATCTGAAGAAACTAGAACCAAATCTCATGCAACATACCAAAACAGGCCTTGCCAGCAACTATTTGGCTAACGGTACCGTGGCGATTGATTTAGGTTTTATGTTGGTTTATCCGCGTGAGAAGAAAAATGGTGCACCAGTTGAAGGCATTTTACCATGCGAAGGCGTGGGCTATTCTTTAGGCGGGGCAAGCATCATTAAAGGAGCTAGAAATCTTGATAATGCCAAACTGTTTATGGATTTCGTGCTAAGCAAAGAAGCGCAAGAAATTCCTTGGAAAGAATCAGACTCTTATCAACTTCCAACCAATATCCATGCAGAACCTGCACCAGGTTTCCTGCCAGCTAGCAAATTAAAACTAGTGGATATTGATTTTATGAAATTTGGTACGGATCAAGAAGGCAAACGCCTGACTCAACGTTGGGTTTCTGAAGTACTCTTAGAGGGTAAATCGCCAAAAGAATAAACGGAATAAAAAAAGTGCGGTCAAAAATAAGAATGTTTTTGGCCGCACTTTTTAATAGATAAAACTTAAGCTAAAAGCAACCGCTCTTTACCCGCATAGATATTGGCTTTTCCTGGGCGAGCAAAGCCGATAAGGGAAAGATTGTGTTGTTCAGCCATATTCACGGCGAGATCTGTCGCAGCAGAAATCGCAACAAGTAACTCGATACCACAAGCTACCGATTTTTGAACCATTTCATAACTGGCTCGGCTTGAAACAAGTACGAATCCTTGCGGTTGATTCTGTTTAGCATGCCAGCCGATTAATTTATCTAGTGCCACATGTCGCCCTACATCTTCTCGAATTGCCAATAGATTACCCGATAAATCAAAAAAGGCAGCTGCATGTGTCGCCCCTGTTTCTTTCCCGAGCTCTTGATTAGTTTGTAATTGTGCTAAGCAGCCATCCAATAAATTTAAATTAAATTGGAAAGTACGGTCTAATTTTGGCAATTTTTTATAGACTTGTGAAATTTGTTCTGTACCACAAATGCCACATCCCGTTCTTCCCGTTAAAGTACGACGATGATCTTTTAATGCGACAAATTGGCGGCTAGATAATTCAATTTGTACTTCAATACCATTACACACTTCTACCACATCAATGCCATAAATATCCGCTTTTTTCTCAATAATGCCTTCAGCTAATGAAAAGCCTAAAGCAAAATCCTCTAAATCTTGGGGAGAGCACATCATGACGGTATGTGCAATACCATTATAGACAAGTGAAACAGGGACTTCCGCCGCCAGACTATCTTGCTTTTCAATAAAAAGTGCGGTTGGATTTTCGGGTATTTTTTTTAAGAAATTAATCGTTTTGTTGATTATCCAGTGCATAATGTTTTCCCAATAAAATATCTGTATCAAAAATGTTACTTTTTTTTTAACAAAAAATATTTATTTTGTGATCTAGCTCAACTTTTTAAGCGACTATAACAAGTATTGATTATAGATTTTTGGTTAAAAAATAGTTAAAATTATTCCGTTTAAATTGGTCATTTTTTATAATCAATTTAATGGTTGATGGTTATTTTAACTAAATCAAATAAATTATCTATACGAATTTATACTATCAAAATATCTTGACGGTTCGCCGTTATGAAGGAGTGATTATGCAGGTCTCTAGACGTAAGTTCTTTAAGATCTGTGCAGGTGGTATGGCGGGGACGTCTGCGGCAATGTTGGGCTTTGCACCCTCATCTGTCTTAGCGGCACCACGTGAATACAAATTATTACGGGCTTTTGAATCCCGTAACACCTGTACATATTGTGCAGTGAGCTGTGGTATGTTGTTATATAGCACAGGCAAACCTTACGATGCTTTAAGCAGCCATACAGGCACCAATACCCGTTCTAAATTATTCCACCTTGAAGGTGACCCAGACCATCCGGTAAGCCGTGGTGCGTTATGTCCTAAAGGTGCTGGCGCGTTAGACTATGTTAATAGTGAAAGCCGTGCATTATACCCTGAATATCGAGCACCGGGTTCTGACAAATGGGTTCGTCTTTCTTGGGAAGAAGCGATCAAACGCGTTTCTCGTTTATTAAAAGATGACCGTGATGCGAACTTCGTTGAAAAAGACGCAAGTGGCAAAACGGTTAACCGTTGGACAACCACAGGTATTATGACCGCCTCTGCCATGAGCAACGAGGCCGCACTTCTTACTCATAAATGGGTGCGGATGTTGGGCATAGTGCCGATGTGTAACCAAGCGAATACTTGACACGGACCAACGGTAGCAAGTCTTGCTCCATCATTTGGTCGCGGTGCCATGACAAACAACTGGGTTGACATCAAAAACGCCAATCTTATTATTGTTCAAGGTGGTAACCCTGCTGAAGCTCACCCTGTTGGCTTCCGTTGGGCGATCGAAGCGAAGAAAAACGGTGCAAAAATCATCGTGGTTGACCCTCGCTTTAACCGTACAGCTTCTGTAGCTGACCTTCATGCACCAATTCGTTCCGGTTCTGATATCGCATTCTTAATGGGTGTGATCCGTTACTTATTGGAAACGAATCAAATTCAACACGAATACGTTAAACACTATACCAATGCTTCATTCTTAGTCGATGAAGGTTTCAAATTTGAAGATGGTTTATTCGTAGGTTTTGATGAAGAAAAACACACTTACGATAAATCTAAATGGAATTACCAATTTGATGAAAATGGTAATGCTAAACGTGATATGACCTTACAAGATCCACGTTGTGTGATTAATATCTTGAAAGATCACGTTTCTCGCTATACCCCAGAAATAGTTGAACGTATTACCGGTGTTAAGCAAAAACTCTTCTTACAAATCTGTGAAGAAATTGGTAAAACCTCTGCACCGAATAAAACTATGACGCACTTATATGCGTTAGGCTTTACCGAGCACACTATCGGTACACAAAATATTCGTTCAATGGCAATGATCCAATTACTCTTAGGTAATATGGGGATGCCAGGTGGCGGTATTAATGCATTACGTGGACACTCAAACGTACAAGGTACAACAGATATGGGCTTATTGCCGATGTCTTTACCGGGTTATATGCGTTTGCCGAATGATAAAGATACGTCCTACGAACAATACATTAATGCGATTACGCCAAAAGATATCGTACCAAACCAAGTGAACTACTATCGTAATACATCGAAATTCTTCGTCAGTATGATGAAAACGTTCTATGGTGATAAAGCAACCAAAGAAAATGGTTGGGGTTTCGATTTCTTACCAAAAGCAGACCGCTTATACGACCCTATCACTCATGTTAAGTTAATGAATGATGGCAAATTAAACGGTTGGATTTTACAAGGTTTCAACGTATTAAACTCATTACCGAATAAAAACAAAACTGTTGCGGGTATGAGCAAATTGAAGTTCTTAATCGTAATGGATCCGCTTCAAACTGAATCTTCTGAGTTCTGGAAAAACTTTGGTGAATCAAACAATGTGAATCCAGCAGATATTCAAACTGAAGTATTCCGTTTACCAACCACCTGTTTCGCAGAAGAAGATGGTTCTATTGCTAACTCTGGTCGTTGGGCTCAATGGCACTGGAAAGGCTGTGACCAACCTGGTGAAGCGTTACCAGATGTTGAAATTCTTTCTATGATTCGTGAAGAAATGCATCACCTTTATCAAAAAGAAGGTGGTCGTGGTATCGAATCTTTCGAAGCGATGACTTGGAACTATGCTCAACCGCATTCACCAAGTTCTGTAGAATTAGCGAAAGAATTGAACGGTTACGCACTTGCTGATCTTCTCGATGCTGATGGCAACGTCATGTATAAAAAAGGTCAATTACTTAACGGATTCGCTCACTTACGTGATGATGGTACCACCTCATCAGGTAACTGGATCTATGTGGGTCAATGGACTGAAAAAGGTAACCAAACCGCAAACCGTGATAACTCTGACCCATCAGGTTTAGGTTGTACATTAGGTTGGGGCTTCGCATGGCCAGCAAACCGTCGTATCCTTTACAGCCGTGCTTCACTTGATATTAACGGTAATCCTTGGGATAAACACCGTCAATTAATCAAATGGAACGGTAAAAACTGGAACTGGTTAGATGTAGCTGACTATGGCACACAACCACCAGGTTCTGATGCAGGTCCATTTATTATGTCCGCAGAAGGTGTTGGCCGTCTATTCGCTGTAGATAAAATTGCGAATGGTCCTATACCTGAGCACTATGAACCAATTGAAAGTCCGATTGACACTAACCCACTACACCCAAGTGTCGTCTCTGATCCGACTGTTCGTATTTATAAAGAAGACCGTGAATTTATCGGTTCAAACAAAGACTTCCCTTATGTGGCAACGACTTATCGTTTGACCGAGCACTTCCACAGTTGGACGGCTCAATCTGCCTTAAATATCATCGCTCAACCACAACAATTCGTGGAAATTGGTGAAAAATTAGCCGCGGAAAAAGGCATCCAAAAAGGTGATATGGTGAAAATTACTTCTCGCCGTGGCTACATTAAAGCCGTTGCAGTGGTAACGAAACGTTTGAAAGATTTAGAAGTAGACGGACGTACCGTACATCACGTGGGGATTCCAATTCACTGGAATATGAAAGCCTTAAATGGTAAAGGTAACCGTGGTTTCTCCACCAACACCTTAACACCATCTTGGGGTGAAGCAGTCACTCAAACACCAGAATATAAAACATTCTTGGTAAACATTGAGAAAGCGGAGGCATAATATGGCAGGAAGTGGTCAAGGCGTTCAATCGCAAGACATTATCAAGGTCTCCGCTACGTCTGGTTTAACACCAGCACCTCAAGCGCGTGATCATAAAGTTGAAGTCGCAAAATTAATCGACGTATCCACCTGTATCGGTTGTAAAGCCTGTCAGGTGGGCTGTTCAGAGTGGAATGACATCCGTTCTGATGTTAATGCTCAATGTGTGGGAATCTACGATAACCCTGTAGATCTCAACGCAAAAGCATGGACGGTAATGCGCTTCAACGAAGTTGAAGAAAATGATCGTTTAGAATGGTTAATCCGTAAAGATGGTTGTATGCACTGTTCAGAACCAGGCTGTTTAAAAGCTTGTCCTGCACCAGGCGCAATTATCCAATATGCGAACGGTATCGTGGATTTCCAATCAGATAAATGTATCGGTTGTGGTTACTGTATCGCAGGTTGTCCGTTCAACATTCCACGTATGAACCCAGACGACAACCGCGTGTACAAATGTACCCTTTGTGTGGATCGTGTTTCTGTAGGCCAAGAACCTGCTTGCGTGAAAACATGTCCAACCGGTGCAATTCGTTTTGGTTCTAAAGAAGAAATGAAACTCTACGCAGAACAACGTGTTGCTGACTTAAAATCACGTGGTTATGAAAACGCGGGCATCTATGACCCTGAAGGCGTGGGCGGTACACATGTAATGTATGTATTACACCATGCGGATAAACCAGAGCTTTATTCCGGTCTTCCTAAAGATCCACAAATTGACCTCACCGTCACTGTGTGGAAAGATATCTTGAAACCGGTAGCCGCTGTGGCAATGGGTGGTTTAGCACTTGCTGAAATTGGTCACTACTTAGCTGTAGGTCCAAACGTGGAAGAAGATGTGGAAGATCATCACCACGAATTTGAAGAAGAAGATAGAAAAGGGGGCAAAGATGAGTAAGATTGAGATTAGCAATGATACTCGAATCATTCGTCATAGAACGCCTGCTCGTTTTAGCCACTGGCTACTCGTAATCTGCTTCTTTATGACGATGTTCACTGGTGTGGCTTTCTTCTTTCCAGATTTTGCGTGGTTAACTGAGATTTTAGGTACCCCGCAATTGGCGCGAGCAATTCACCCGTTCACCGGTATCATTATGTTTGTTGCCTTTATTTTCCTTGGCTATCTTTACTGGGATCACAACATTCCAGAGAAAAACGATATCCGCTGGTTAAAAGGCATGCTTGAAGTATTGAAAGGAAATGAACACGCTGTTGCTTATAACGGTAAGTATAACCTTGGTCAAAAAATGTTATTCTGGACATTGAACTTGGCGATGGTTACCTTGCTTGTAACCGGCATCATTATGTGGCGTCAATTTTTCTCGCACTACTTCTCTATTCCGGTATTACGTTTTGCGATTTTACTTCACTCTTTAAGTGCATTCATGTTGTTCACCGGTATTTTGGTACACATGTACATGGCATTCTGGGTAAAAGGCTCCATTCGTGGTATCGTGGAAGGCTGGGTAACCGTTCGCTGGGCGAAAAAACATCACCCGAAATGGTATAACGAAGAAGTACTTCCTAAGCTAGAAGAAGACCTTAAAAACGAAGCTGAAGGTAAAAAAGTAAAAACCAAAGCATTGTTCAAAGGTATCAATGGCTAAAATCAAAAAGTGCGGTTAAAATTGACCGCACTTT
>NZ_KV837963.1:0-52409 GCF_001838615.1 Haemophilus sp. HMSC61B11 | reverse complement strand
AAAGTGCGGTTAAAATTGACCGCACTTTTTCTTATAAATACTTAAGAGACAATTATGAGTATCAAAATCTTATCTGCAGACGAAATCAAACAAAAAACGAATTCATACGATATTCCGCCTGTTTTGTTTGCTAACCCTAAAAATCTTTATCAACGTCGTGCAAAACGTTTAAGAGAATTAGCGAAAGATCATCCATTGGCTGATTATTTACTCTTTGCTGCAGATGTTGTGGAAAGCCAATTAAGCGTATTTGAAAAAAATCCATTAGAAAAACAGCATTTCAATAATTTAGATGAACTTGAACCGTTAAATACTAAAACATTTAAACGCTCAAGCATTTGGATTGAATATCTCAAAGAAATTTTACATAGCATTAAACCAAAAGCGAATGAACAGGTTCTTGCTACGATTGAGAATCTTGAAAAGGCCTCTGATAAAGAGCTTGAAGAAATGGCTAGCCATCTTTTAAGCCAAGAATTTAATTTAGTGAGCACCGATAAAGCAGTATTTATTTGGGCTGCGCTTTCTCTTTATTGGTTACAACTGGCTCAACAAATTCCTCATAACAGTCGCCAAGAAGGAACTGACAATCTACATTACTGTCCAGTTTGTGGTTCTGCACCAGTGTCAAGTGTTGTCCATATCGGTACTTCACAAGGTTTACGCTATTTGCACTGCAATCTCTGTGAAAGTGAGTGGAATTTAGTGCGCGCACAATGTACAAACTGCAATGAACACAAAAATCTTGAAATGTGGTCATTAAATGAAGAGCTTGCTCTTGTTCGTGCAGAAACCTGTGGCGATTGCCAAAGCTACTTAAAAATCATGTTCCAAGAAAAAGATCCGAATGTTGAAGCGGTAGCCGATGATTTAGCATCAATTTTCTTAGATATTGAAATGGAAGAAAAAGGCTTCGCACGCAGTGGATTAAATCCATTTGTCTTCCCAGCAGAAGAAGTGTAATGTCTTACTTTTCAAATAAACAAAGTGCGGTCAAAATTGACCGCACTTTTTCATGCTAGAGATAACATGCCATCACGACAGCATTTTCTCGTCCACCATCTGGTTTCGGATAATAATTCTTACGAATATCAACCTCATTAAATCCCAGCTTTTCATAAAGGAAACGAGCAGGATTCGATTCACGCACTTCAAGCCAAAGCGTTTGAATACCTTTCTCTTTAAGCTTATCCATTAAACCTTGCAATAAAAACGAACCATAGCCCTTTCCTTGTTGAACCGGATCTATCGCAATATTAAATAATGTCGCTTCATCTAATACCGTTTGGCAAATAGCAAAACCAAGTACTTGCTCTTTTTCCACTAATTTTAGATTAAGATAACGTTCGCCGACATTATTTTTCAAGGTTCCCAATGACCAAGGCACAAGATGCGCAACTTGTTCAATTTCATATAAGCGATCCATATCGCATTCTTCAATAGGAAATAGAGAAGGCATAATGATTAAATTTGTTGGATTTGTTGCCAAAGCTCACGCTTAGCTTGGTTATCTTGCTGAAATTGTTGCCAATCAACGGAGCGATAAATACGCTCTGCATTTAAGCAATAAGGCAACGTGCGGTCGATTTCATCAGCATTTTCAGCTAATAACCAATACCGCACAGAATGTTGTAATGTGATATGTTGAATTTGATCAAAATTCAAACAAAGGCAATCTTCTTTATTTAACTCAAGTGAAAGTCGAACATCTGAAAAAAGTGGGGCGTTCGATATGTTATCTTTCGTCACCACAATAAATTTCACTTGTTCAGACACACTCACACCAACCGCCCCTTGTAATACTTCTGGACGATAGAGCTGCCAACGGGTTATTCCCATTTCATTTAAAAGAAGATTGCGTCTATCCATAGATTAACGAGCGATAGTATCTAGCGGATAATCTCTTAAACCTTTAACAATCGCTTGTTCTTGCGCTTCGGTTGGTTTTTCTTGATACGCTTTTAAGCTACGGAA
This sequence comes from Haemophilus sp. HMSC61B11, assembly GCF_001838615.1. NCBI lineage: Bacteria > Pseudomonadati > Pseudomonadota > Gammaproteobacteria > Pasteurellales > Pasteurellaceae > Haemophilus > Haemophilus sp. HMSC61B11. The sequence goes on along the minus strand of NZ_KV837963.1, from coordinate 50,435 downwards.
AGAAAGAATATTTTTCGCTTGATAAATCACCGCGATAAAACGTTGAAAATCTTTACCATCACAAGCATAGTAAACATCTGAAGCGCTACCAATTGTTTTTAACTCACATACTTTTTTATTGGCATCAAGATATTTTGTTGTTAATGCTGGAACATGTGAAAGGTCTTTTAAGTAGTAGGTTTCACTAGTGATAAATTTACGATTGCTACGATCTACACTTGCCGCACCACTTAAAAAACGCGGATCTTCTGATTTATCAAAGGCTTTCGTTTGTTTATAGAATTTCTCACCATTAAATGTGACTTCTTCGTTACCCTTTTTGATTCGCTCAAATTGCGCATCTAAACTTTGTGCTTGTGCAGCAGGTAATTCAATTTTTGAGCTTGTTGGTAAGGTTGAAGGCTGTTGCTTAGTGCCTTGAAGTTGTTCGAGTAATTGACAGCCGGACAATAAACTTGCCATGGCGACGGCAGTAATGATTTTTTTCATAAATAATTCCTTAATAAATGCGTCTAAATCGTTATCTTTTGCTAGAATAATGCATAATTTTAACCAATAAACTACAGGATTTAAAGCGTGATTTCTCTCGAAAGCGAAGTTTTACAACGCCATCTTCCCTTTTTTAACGGTAAATCAATTCTTCTTGCCGGCGGCATTAATGATGATTTTCCTCAAATATTGCAAAAACATTGTCAATCTGTGCAAATTTGGAGCTGGTATTTTGATTATGCTAAAACCCAAAGTGCGGTCAATTTTGAGGTTGAATTTCAACCGCAAGCGGATTTGATTATTTATTATTGGACAAAGAATAAACAAGAAGTGAATTTTCAGCTGATGCAACTACTCGCCAAAAGTAAAATTGGTCAAGAAGTGTTGATTATTGGCGAAAATCGTTGTGGCGTCCGTTCAGCTGAAAAACTGCTTGAACCTTATGGTGAAATTGGCAAAATCGACTCAGCGCGTCGTTGCGGTTTATATCATTTTTCCTTACAAAAACAACCGCACTTTGATCTTCAATCTTATTGGAAGTGCTACCAAAATGATGCATTAGGCGATCTCCGTATTTACAGCTTGCCGGGTGTATTCAGTGCCAATGAACTTGATAGCGGAACATCACTTCTGCTTTCCACTTTAACCTCACCAATTCAAGGTAAAGTGTTAGACGTTGGTTGTGGGGCAGGTGTCATTGGTTCAATGATCAAAAAATATCATCCGAAAGCGGATGTAACAATGACTGATATTCATGCGATGGCAATTCAATCTGCTCGTCAAACACTGGCAGAAAATCAGCTTGAAGGCAATGTTATCGCAAGCGATGTGTTTTCCCATATTGAGGGAAAATTTGATCTGATTATTTCAAACCCACCTTTCCACGATGGAATCGATACCGCTTATCGTGCGGTAAAGGAGCTTATTCAACAAGCAAAATGGCATTTAACAGCAGGCGGAGAACTGCGTATTGTTGCTAATGCATTTCTGCCCTATCCCGATTTATTAGCACAACATTTCGGTAAGTTTGACGTACTTGCTCAAACCACTAAATTTAAAGTGTATTCCGTGAGAAATTAAGGAGAAAACAATGTTTGTAACCAGTTCAGCCATTCAAAATGGTGCATTTGAAGACAAATATGGCAAACGCGGCACACAATTTAGCCCAAATGGCATGCCAACCTACTCTATTCCATTTGAAATTCACGATGCCCCTCAAGGCACTAAATCCTTTGCGGTTGTCTTAGAAGATAAAGATGCGATTACGGCAAGTGGTTTTGTGTGGATTCATTGGCTCATTGCGGATCTTGAACGTACGGTTATCCAAGAAAATGAAAGCCAAACTGCAACAGATTATGTACAAGGTGCAAATACTTGGGCGAGTAAATTAGGTCAATTTGATATTGAAGAAGCCTCATTCTATGGTGGTATGGCACCACCAAACTGCTTACATCGTTACGAGCTTATTGTGTATGCGCTCGATACCAAACTTAACCTTAAACCAGGATTCCGTTTCAATGATCTACATTTTGCGATGCAAGGGCATATTCTAGATCAAGCTGTGGTGATGGGCACTTATGATGTTTAATCATTTATAGTTCATCCTAAAAACACCATAAAAAATGACCGCACTTCAACAAAGTGCGGTCATTTCTTTTAGGATTTTATAACGTGATTTTATTTGATGAATCTTTCACTAATTTCGCGTGGGCTTTTTTCTGTTCTTTCATCTTATTGCTCGTTTCACGGCGTTGAGTAGAAAGTTCCGCATTGCGAATGTTGTAATCATCTACACGACCTTCATAGTCATCACGCATATTTTCAATAATTGCACGAACATCTTCAATACTCATATCATCACGAATATATTGATTTAAGTTATCTAATAATAAGACACGTTTTTGGTTATCACGAATTTTACGGTTGTTGTCTTCAATGTCACGCTTAAGTTTATTTTTTAAACGATATAAACGCACATACTCTAATACTTCTTGGAAGGATTTATTTACATTTCCCATGATCGACTCTCTCAAAGTTAAAAATAAACTTCGGGTAATGTAGCCTTTTTTTTCGTCCCCGTCAAAAGCTTAAATTTAAATTGATGGATTAGATCAAAAAACTGTTTGATTTAGTTGATTATCCTATTCGGTAGTGGTAAAAATGAAGAATCTATTCAAAATAAAATAAGGAAACACAATGTCAAAAGTCTTTAATTTTAGTGCTGGTCCAGCCATGATTTTCCCTGAGGTACTACACAAAGCACAAGCTGAGCTAACTAACTGGCTTGGTCAAGGTGTGTCTGTGATGGAAGTCAGCCACCGTGGCAAATATTTTATGGAATTGATTACCCAAGCAGAAAAAGATCTGCGTGAAGTGTATAACATTCCAGATAATTATCGCGTGTTATTCCTACAAGGTGGCGCACGTGGTCAATTTGCAGCATTACCGATGAACTTAATTGGAGAGAAAGGCAAAGCACTTTACTTAAATAGCGGTCACTGGTCTGCAACCGCTGCGAAAGAAGCGCGTAACTTTGCTGAAATTGATGAAATTACCATTGTCGAAAATGGTGAGCATACACGCATTACCAACCTTGATTTCAGTGATATTGCGGAACAATACGATTACATTCACTATTGCCCAAATGAAACCATCAGCGGTGTGGAAATTTTTGATGTACCGAATGTGGGCAATGCGGTACTTGTAGCCGATATGTCATCTAATGTGCTCTCTCGCGAAATTGATATTAGCAAATTTGGTGTCATTTACGCTGGTGCACAAAAAAATCTTGGCCCAGCAGGGATTACACTTGTGATTATTCGCGATGATTTAATTGGTCATGCTCGCCAAGCGACACCATCAATTTGGAATTACGCCACACAGCGTGATGCTGATTCTATGATCAATACCCCACCAACCTTTGCGTGGTATCTCTGTTCATTGGTTTTCAAACACATTCAAGCAATTGGCGGCTTAAAAGAAATTGCAAAACGTAACGCAGTGAAAGCACAAACCCTTTATGACTACATTGATAGCAGCAAACTCTATCGTAACGTAGTGGCTAAAGAAAACCGTTCAACCATGAATGTCACATTTGTGACAGGCAATCCTGAACTTGATGCTAAGTTTGTTGCGGAATCTACAGCTGCAGGTCTTCAAGCCTTAAAAGGTCACAAAGTGTTAGGTGGTATGCGTGCATCTATCTACAATGCAATGCCATTAGAAGGTGTACAAGCGCTCATTGAATTCATGAAAAAATTTGAAGCTGAAAACAGCTAATTATCTGATTAACTAAACTCAACGTGCGGGCTGAAAGGCCCGCTCGTCTTTATAAGGAAAGCATATGCAATACATCAACGTTGCCAATCAAGGCGTAAAATCTCTTTCACCTTACCAAGCCGGAAAACCCATCGAAGAACTTGAACGCGAATTAGGCATTACGGATATCGTTAAACTGGCCTCGAATGAAAACCCTTTCGGCTTCCCTGAAAGTGCGAAAAAAGCCATTCAAGCCCAACTTGATCATTTAACTCGCTACCCTGATGCTAACGGTTTTGAACTTAAAGAGGCTATTGCGAAGAAATTTGGTGTGCTACCAAACCAAATCACCCTTGGCAATGGTTCTAACGATTTATTAGAGCTCTTTGCTCATACCTTCGCGAGTGAAGGCGATGAAGTGATTTATTCACAATATGCTTTTATTGTTTACCCTTTAGTGACCAAAGCCATTAACGCCGTCGCAAAAGAAATCCCCGCTAAAGATTGGGGACATGATTTAAACGGATTTTTGACCGCACTTTCAGATAAAACTAAACTGATTTTTATTGCCAATCCAAACAATCCAACAGGGAATTTCTTAACGGAAGCTGAACTGGATACCTTCTTAACCAAAGTCCCTGAAAATGTGATTGTGGTATTAGATGAAGCGTATACTGAATTTACTCATCCAAATGAGCGCGTTAATTCTTTTGCATTACTGGATAAATACCCGAACCTTATCGTTTCACGCTCTCTATCAAAAGCTTATGGGCTTGCGGGTTTACGCATTGGCTACGCGGTCTCTAATCCTGAAATTGCAGATTTATTAAATCGTGTTCGTCAGCCATTTAACTGTAATAGTCTTGCTTTAACTAGTGCAATTGCGGTGATGAATGATGATGCTTTTGTGGAAAAAGTGGCTGAGAATAATCGTCAAGAAATGAAACGTTATGAAGCCTTCTGTCAACAATATGGCTTAGACTTTATTCCGTCTAAAGGTAACTTTATTACCATTGATTTTAAACAGCCTGCCGCACCAATTTATGATGCATTATTACGTGAAGGCGTGATTGTACGCCCAATTGCAGGTTATGGCATGCCAAATCACTTACGTATCAGTATTGGCTTACCACAAGAAAATAACAAATTTTTTACTGCACTTAAAAAAGTGCTTAATTTAGGAAATAAAAAATAGGAGCTTTTATGACACAAGTAACAATGATGGGCAATCCCATTGAAGTAAGTGGCAACTTTCCAAAAAAAGGGGAAAAAGTGACCGCACTTACACTCACCAATAAAGAACTTGCTGACGTGACGCTTGATGCTTATGCAGGAAAACGCAAGGTCTTAAATATTTTCCCGAGTATTGATACAGGTGTATGTGCAACTTCTGTTCGTAAATTCAATCAACAGGCAGCTAATTTAAAGAATGCCGTGGTACTTTGCATTTCAGCGGACTTACCTTTTGCACAAGCACGGTTCTGCGGTGCGGAAGGTATTGAGAACGTAGAAACACTTTCTACTTTCCGTCATAAAGAAGCCCATGAAAACTTAGGGGTAAACATCAAAACTGGTCCAATCGCAGGTTTAACTGCTCGTTCAGTGATTGTTTTAGATGAAAACAACAATGTGTTACATAGTGAATTGGTATCTGAAATTAAAGATGAACCAAATTATGAAGCTGCGCTAGCCGCACTATAATGAATAAGGCGCTTTTCTCATAGAAAGCGCCTTTTTATTTATTCAGGAAAAATCTCATTCAATATTAATGCAATTCCATCATCATTATGCGAAGCAGTGACACGATTAGCGGCCTGTTTAATTTCATCAGGAGCATTGCCCATTGCCACGCCTAATCCCACGCTTTCTAGCATATCTAAATCGTTAAAGTTATCGCCGAAAGCAACACATTCTTCCATCTTCACATGGAAGTAATCTTCGAGAAAACGTACTGCATTACCTTTTGTCGCGGATTTATGCATCACTTCAAGGAAATTCGCATGAGAACGGCAAATGCTTAAATGTGGGAATTTCTCTTTTAGGATTTTCTCAATACTAATCACTTCGTCTGTTTCACCAATGATTTGGATTTTATGTGGAGAATAGACCGCACTTTCATCATAAGGATCGATTTGAATGCCTGTCACGCTACGTTCATAAATCACCCATTTATTATCTAAATCACGAGCGACACAATCATCATAGGTATAATAATTGACACCCAGCGCAGGATGATCTGCTAATACTTGATTAATGGCTTGAATATCAGCGGGATCAATTTGTACTGAATAAATAGGCTTGGCGTTTTTATCTAAAATCAAGGCTCCACTAAATGCAACAATGATGTTGTAATTTTCAATGAGTTTCGCATAAGGCCAAATACCCAACGGTGAACGAGCAGAAATAGGTGTAAATGGAATACCTTGTTTTGTAATGCGTTGAAGTGCATCTAAGGTTTTAGGCGAAATTCGATGATCGGAAGTTAATAAGGTACCATCAAAATCACTGAATACAGCTTTATACATAATTGCTCCAAATCGTCATTATTTTTCTGAAAGGTAAGGATCGGCAAAGCCTAAACTCTGCATAATTTCAGTTTCTAAACTTTCCATTTCTTCGGCTTCATCATTTTCAATGTGATCGTAACCCAGTAAATGTAAGCTACCATGCACAATCATATGCGCCCAATGCGCCATTAAAGGCTTTTCTTGCTCGATAGCTTCACGCTCCACCACTTGACGGCAAATCACCAAATCGCCCAACAGCGGTAACTCCACTTCATCAGGACATTCAAAAGGAAAAGACAATACATTGGTTGGACGATCTTTTCCTCGATAAGTCAAATTCAAGTCATGACTTTCCGCTTCATCCACAATGCGTACTGTCATTTCAACATTATCACTTTCTGGTTGCACTGCAGCAGTTGCCCATTGCAGAATTTGTTCTTCTGATGGTAAGCCTTCTGTATTTTCACAGGCCTGTTGCAAATCGATAATCATATTGCCCATGTTATTCTCCTAAATTCGTTTCATTTTCTAACCGCACTTTTTGCTCACGTTCAGCTCGACGCTGCGCTGTGATTTCTTGACGGCGGATTTCATCTTGGGCTTCCCATTCTTCGTAAGCTTGCACTACTTTTGCCACCACTGGATGTCGCACAATATCTTTACTCTCAAAATAGTTAAAGCTTAATTCCGACACTTTGCTTAACACTTCCATGGCGTGGCGTAAACCTGATTTTGTGCTGCGAGGTAAATCGATTTGAGTTACATCCCCTGTAATCACGGCTTTAGAATTAAAACCAATACGGGTTAAAAACATTTTCATTTGTTCGACCGTCGTATTTTGACTTTCATCTAAAATAATAAAGCTGTCATTCAGTGTACGCCCACGCATATAAGCTAATGGCGCGATTTCAATCACATTACGCTCCATCAATTTTTGTACGCGTTCAAAGCCAAGCATTTCAAATAACGCATCATAAAGTGGTCGCAAATAAGGTTCAATTTTCTGTCCTAAATCACCAGGCAGGAAACCTAATTTTTCGCCCGCTTCCACCGCAGGACGAGTAAGCAAAATGCGACGAATTTCTTGGCGTTCTAATGCCTCAACGGCAGCCGCTACTGCTAAAAAGGTTTTCCCTGTTCCAGCTGGGCCAATCCCAAAACTAATATCGTGCGTAAGAATATTATGTAAATACTGAATTTGATTTTCACCACGCGGTTTAATCAAACCTCGCTTGGTTTTAATTGTGGTGCTATAGACGTGATTTTCACTGCGTGACTCACTGCCTTCTTGCGATAACATTCTGTTCTCTTGCAAGGCAATATGCACATCTTCTAAATCAAGTTCTTTCACTTTCCCCTTAATTGGTGCAGTCTCCACATATAATGTTTGGATTAATTTAGCCGCACGAGCAATTAATTGTTCATGGTGAGATTTGGGATTTTCATCATTTGATTTCACCGTAAAAGTGAAATTATTGCGGGAAATATTGAGATTAAATTCTTTTTCAATCAGTTTGATATTTTCATCAAATGCACCGCAAAGTGATTGCAGACGATCATTTTCTTGAGGTTCTAAGGTAAACGTTGTCATTAAATTTCATTTAAGAATTGTGAATACTGTCTCCATTTTAGCCTAATTATGATGAATGTAAAACGGGCTTCACCAACTGATGAAGCCCGATAACCAAATTAAGGCAATTCTGGGAAAAGCATCTTAATCACATTCATTGTCAATCGTCGAGATTGCCCACTAAATGGGAAAATATGCATCATCATCATAGGGTTAAAGTTTGCTTCAATCACACCCCACGAACGTAAACTCGGTTCTGCCGGCTGTTTCAAATCAGGAATAATTAAATCTACACCACAAACTGCCGCCCCCATTGCCTTGCTAATCCCTACCGCAATTTCTTTGTAACTGGCATGCATTTCATCCGTCATATCAATAGAATCACCGCCTGTGCTAATATTGGAATTCGCACGTAATTGGACAAGTTGATCTTTCGCTGGAATAGAATCCACAGTTAAGCCTTGTTCCTTAAGCTGCAACTGCTCAATATCTCCTAATGCAATTTTTTTCAATGGTGTACGACTGCCATCACCCCGTAAAGGATGATCATTTTTTACGGCGACTAATTCAGCAACGGTATGTACTCCATCTCCAATTACATTTGCCGGAACGCGTAATAAGACTGCTAACGTTTGATCTCCCAACACAAAGAAACGATATTCGGTACCAAGTAGATAATCTTCAACCATGATCTCTTTATCTTCACGGAAAGCAATTTCTACTGCTTTTGCAAAATCATCTCGATCCGTTACACCTTGCTGGAAAATACTGATCCCTAAACCAAAATTCGTTGACTTTGGCTTAATCACGATAGCTTGATTCTCAAAAAGTGGGAAATTTTCGACCGCACTTTTCACATCGGTAAACTCGATGCTTTGCGGTACGTTAAAGCCTGCTTTTGCTAACACTTTCTTCGTCACCACTTTATTTTCCATGATGAGTGGGGAAATATAGCTATCGTGAGAAGTCATATTACCATTTTTCACATACTCCAAATGTTCGCCAAATTGAAGACTAATAAATTGATCGCGTTCATCTAAAATCTCTATGTTTAATCCTTTTTGAATTGCATCAAACAATAACGCCTGTGTGGATAGTTCCATATTATCAAACGCACTTAAGGCATAAAAACGTTCAAAGGCTTTGGCTTTATTGGATTGCGCGATATCCGCCCCTAATTGTTGGTAACTGCCGACCTGTTCAATTGCCGCAATCACTTTTGCACAAAGCGTTTGGCTTGGATTTGCAAATTGTCCTAATTTGTCTTTAACAATCGTTTTAATCTCATCACTTACATTGAGTTGCTCAAGCATTTTGAGCATTTCAAGGAGGACTAATTCCCCTTCTACCGCATAAACACTTTGCTGTCTTGGGTCTTCCCATGCTACCTCTGCAAGACGTGCTTTACCTAATTCTACGCCCTCTTGATCAGCCGTATCTTCAAGCCATGCCATTAACAAAATAAAATAATGAATGAATTTCGCATCATCAAGCTCTATTCCGTAAGGTGCAAACGGATTGAGATCAAACAAACGGAATTCTAAATATTGAATTCCTTTTTCAAGTAAATCTCGTGCTTTTTTAGCACCACGCAAGCGTACACTTGAGTAAAATTCTTTTTCCGCAATCAAATCACCCGATTTCACCCAGTGTTCTAAGGTCTCAACATACTCTTGCAAACTGTCATAAGAGACGTGGATCTTCGGATCATTCACATAACCATATTTCCCTGAACGTAAACTCCGCACATATTGATGCGGTTTAAGGGGTGAATTGCCTCTGAAATATTTTTCCTCTACCGTTGGTGTCGCAGAAAACAGATAAAGCAAAATCCATTGATAACGTAAGAAGTTCTTCGCTATTTTTAGGTAAAAATCATTTTGAAAATCAACCGCACTTTGTGTTTCATTTTGTGCATGAAATAAGGCTTCAATAAATTTAGGGTCAATTTGAAAATTGTAATGAATACCACTGACCATTTGCTTATATTTACCGTAAGACTGGACTAAATGCTCACGATAAGCCACATCTTCATGATTATCTAATTGTGCGACCTTAATGTGCTCCTCTGGCGGTAACCCCGCAGGCATACTGAAAGGAAAAATAAATTCATTCTCCGGTAAAGTTCGCAAAGTTACTTCATGAATAGCAGAAAGCCAACGCAATGTATCCTCTAATTTTTTCATCGGAGGAGTCACCAATTCCAACTGACTTTCTGCAAAATCTGTTTGAATGTAAGGGTGGAAACGACGATTACCAAAGGCTTTGGGGTGCGATGATGTCACTATTGAACCATCCGAATGCACCCGTTGACTTTCCTTTTCAATCCCAAAAGTGCCTTGCTGGAATAAGAGTTCTAGATGATGTTGTTTAATGATTTGCTGAATGTTCATATCCATTCCTACTCAAGATGTTTGCTCTACATTATGTAAAAAGATTAATAAGTAACAAAGTAAGAAAATAGCATGAAATATAAAATTTTGATATAAATAAAAATATTTGATAATTATTTGCATTATCTGTTTTAAGTATATTAGAATGGGACAATTCTTGTTTTCAGAGAATTAGCTATATTCCCCTTCCCCCGATAATATAAAGGAGTTTTTATGAAAATTAAACATTTTCAAATTGCCGCCCTTACTGGCTTAATGGCATTTGCAGGCTTCGCTTCTGCAGATATTACTGTTTACAATGGACAGCACAAAGAAGGTTCTCAAGCTGTTGCTGATGCATTTACAAAAGCAACGGGCATTAAAGTGACCTTAAACAGTGCTAAAAGTGATCAACTTGCAGGTCAATTAAAAGAAGAGGGCGATAAAACCCCTGCTGACGTATTCTTTTCTGAACAAACTGCACCTTTCGCTGCCCTGTCTGATGCGGGCTTATTAGAACCGCTTTCTGCAGATACTATTAAACAAACTGCACACAAGGGCGTTCCTGTTGCACCGAAAAAAGACTGGGTCGCATTAAGCGGTCGTTCTCGTGTTGTGGTTTACGATCACACTAAATTATCTGAAAAAGACATGGAAAAATCCGTGTTAGATTATGCAACACCAAAATGGAAAGATAAAATTGGTTACGTTCCAACTTCAGGCGCATTCTTAGAGCAAGTTGTTGCGATTACCAAATTAAAAGGTAAAGATGCCGCTCTTAAATGGTTAAAAGGCTTAAAAGAAAACGGCAAACTTTATGCGAAAAACAGTGTTGCCCTTCAAGCGGTTGAAAATGGTGAAGTACCAGCAGCGTTAATTAACAACTATTACTGGTATACTCTGGCAAAAGAAAAAGGTGCTGAAAACCTCAAAACACGTCTTTATTTTATTCGTCATCAAGATCCTGGTGCATTAGTGACTTATTCTGGTGCTGCTGTATTAAAAGGGTCTAAAAATAAAGAAGAAGCGAAAAAATTCGTTGATTTCTTAGCAAGTAAAGAAGGACAACAAGCGTTTGTTTCAGTACGTGCAGAATACCCACTTCGTACCGATGTGGTTTCTCCATTTAACATGGAACCTTATGCAAAATTAGAAGCGCCTGTTGTTTCAGCAACCACTTCTGAAGACAAAGACAACGCAAACAAACTTATTGAAGAAGCTGGTTTGAAATAAGTTTAATTTACTATGCAATATAGGGCGTGTAATACACGCCCTTCTGTTATTTACTCGACTTACTCTATACTTTTTAAAGGATTTTTCTGTGTCTAATCGCCCACCTCGCTGGCTTATAGCCTTAATCGTGCTGATTAGTTTGCCATTATTACTCCCTTTTTTATATGTTATTGAGCGTGCTGCAGATGTCGGATTGGCTCGCAGCATTGAATTACTTTGGCGCCCAAGAATGTGGGAATTGCTCAGTAACACCCTACTTTTAATGGTATTTGTTACACTTTTTGCCATTATTCTCGGCACACTATGTGCATTTTTATTAGAACGTTATCGCTTTTGGGGAAAAGGCTTTTTCCAAGTAGCCATGACGCTCCCTCTTTGTATTCCGGCTTTTGTCAGTTGTTTTACGTGGATCAGTCTCACCTTCAGAGTGGAAGGCTTCTGGGGAACCATCGGCATTATGACGCTGAGTTCTTTCCCGCTTGCTTATCTCCCTGTCGCGGCGACCTTAAAAAGACTCGACCGCTCTTTAGAAGAAGTGAGCCTTTCACTGGCGAAAAGCCATGCTTACACATTTTGGCATGCGATTTTTCCGCAACTCAAACCCGCCATTGGTAGTAGCGTATTATTAATTGCGCTTCATATGTTGGTAGACTTTGGTGCGGTTTCTATTTTAAATTATCAAACCTTCACTACAGCAATTTTCCAAGAATATGAAATGGCCTTTAATAACAACACTGCCGCCTTACTCTCTGGCGTGTTAATGGTCATTTGTATCCTTGTGGTGATGGGTGAAATTCGTTTTAGAGGCACACAAACGCTCTATCAAAGCGGCAAAGGTGTAATACGTCCGTATCCGTTGAAAACGCTCTCAGCAGGAAAACAAATTTTAGCCGTGAGCTTTTTCACGACCATTTTTATGCTCAGTATTGGTGTGCCGATTACTATGCTGATTTATTGGCTAACCGTGGGAAGTTCCATTGAAAATGCGGTCGATTTTGGGGAATTTTTTACCGCCTTCACAAATTCACTGACTATATCAACACTGGGGGCAACACTTACCGTTATTTGTGCACTACCATTGGTATGGGCCGCGGTACGCTATCGCAGTAAATTGACGATTTGGCTTGATCGAATCCCTTATCTACTTCACGCTGTGCCAGGGCTTGTTATCGCATTATCGTTGGTTTTCTTTACCATCAACTATGCGTATTCGCTTTATCAAACCTTTGCCATGGTTGTCGTCGCCTACTTTATGCTTTATCTTCCAATGGCGCAAACGACCTTGCGTAGCTCGCTTGAACAAATGTCTAGTAACATTGAAAAGGTAGGACAAAGCTTAGGTCGCAGTAACTTTTATATTTTCCGTACCTTAGTCATTCCGGCCATGTTACCAGGGATTGCCGCTGCGTTTGCTTTAGTGTTCTTAAACTTAATGAAAGAGCTCACTGCAACCCTATTGCTGACACCAAATGACATTAAAACACTTTCAACCGCGGTGTGGGAATATACCTCTGATGCACAATATGCGGCAGCAACGCCTTATGCCATTATGTTAGTGCTATTTTCAGGCATTCCTGTATTTTTACTGAAACGATACGGTTTTAAATAACGAGAAGATAAAAATGACAACATTACTCGACATTAAAAATTTGAATAAATCCTTTAATGGGCACCAGGTTCTACACAATATCTCTCTGCAATTAGAGAAAGGTGAAATTCTGTTTCTTCTCGGTGCATCCGGTTGTGGAAAAACCACCTTATTGCGTAGTATTGCTGGTTTTGAACAACCTACAAGCGGTGAGATTTGGTTAAAGAATCAACCTATTTTTAACGACAATATCAATGTGCCAACTCAGCAACGCAAATTAGGCTATGTGGTACAAGAAGGCGTGTTATTCCCTCATTTAAATGTTTACCACAACATTGCTTATGGCTTAGGCGATGGTAAAGGAAAAACCGAAGAGGAAAAACAACGCATACAGGAAGTGATGAAACTAACTGGTATTAGCAGCTTAGCTGATCGTTTTCCCCATCAACTTTCAGGCGGGCAACAACAGCGTGTTGCACTTGCTCGAGCTCTCGCACCAAACCCAGAACTCATCCTGTTTGATGAGCCATTCAGTGCATTAGATGAGCATCTAAGAAATCAAATTCGTTACGATATGTTACAGGTATTAAGAGAAAGTGATTCATCCGCCATATTTGTGACTCATGATCGTGATGAAGCACTCTGTTATTCAGACAAAATTGCTGTGATTCAAGAAGGAAGAATCCTCCAAATTGCGACACCTAAAACACTGTATTGGTCACCGCAGCATTTATCCATCGCAACATTTATCGGAGAAAGTATTATTTTCCCTGCAACATTAAAAAACGATGGCATCGCGACCTGTCAATTAGGTGAAATTGCCGTCGAAAATAAAGGAAATGGCCATACACAAGGGAAAGTGTTATTCCGCCCTGAGCAATTCTCTCTTGCGAAAAAAATCCAAGATCCGACCGCTTCTTTTAACGGTGAGATTAAACGGATTGAATCAAGAGGACGAGCTATCAATATTTGTATTGATGTTAACGGTTATGAATTGAATATCAATGAAGATCTCATTAACGAATATCATACTGGCGAACAAGTCACGCTGTATTTATATGGGAAAGGGGTATTCTATAATGACTAAAAAAGGCGGAACACATTGTTCCGCCTTTTTATATGATTTAATGACCAAGTGATTTTCGCATTTTGATGTTGAGCATTTCAACTACTGCTGAGAAGCCCATTGCAAAGTAAATGTAGCCTTTTGGAATATGAATATCCAAGCTTTCAGCCATTAAACTTACTCCAACTAAAATTAAGAATGCTAAGGCTAAAATCTTCAATGTCGGATGGGTATCAACAAAATCACCAATTGGTTTCGCCGCAAACATCATTACTCCAACTGCAATCATAATTGCTAAGATCATCACTGGAAGGTGGTTTGCCATCCCTACGGCTGTGATCACTGAGTCTAAAGAAAATACAATATCTAAAATCGCAATTTGGATTAATACACCCAAATAACTGACTTTCTTCTTGTTATTCTCTTCTTCATGATGTGCTTCAGGATGCATCGCTTCTTTAATTTCGCCTGTACTTTTCACAATCAGGAATAAGCCCCCAAGGAATAAAATCAAATCACGACCTGAAATTTCCTGACCGACTAAAGTGAATAGTGGTTCCGTTAATTTCATCATCCAAGAAAGAGAAACAAGAAGTAAAATACGGGTAATCATCGCTAATCCAAGACCGATAATACGACCAGATTGACGTTGATTCGCAGGTAAACGTCCCACTAAAATACTAATAAAAATAATGTTATCGATACCCAAGACAATTTCAAGTGCGGTCAAAGTGAGCAATGAAATCCATGCTTCAGGATCAACAAGCCATTCAAACATAATATGTTCCTATATAAAATCCGAAAGGTTGAATCATAGACAGTTCGCGTAGAAAATCAAGATTTTTCCTAACTTTTTAAGGTCTCGAAAATCTTTTCTGCTAAGGCTTTAGAAATACCGGGTACTGATGCGATCTCATCCAATGTGGCATTTTTGACACCTTGCAACCCACCTAAATATTTCAACAAGGCTTGACGTCGTTTAGCGCCTACCCCTTCAATGGTTTCCAATCCGCTTTGGGTAAAGGCTTTTTGGCGTTTTTGACGATGGCCGCTAATAGCATGATTATGGCTTTCATCTCGAATATGTTGGATTAAATGCAGTGCAAGGCTATCATCCGGCAAATGAATCTCACGATCTTGTTTGCTGATAATCAACACCTCTTGTCCTGCTCGACGATCCACACCTTTTGCCACACCAATTAAGTGCGGTCGATTTTTATCCCATTTTACGTTGAGATGATGAAAAACCTCTAAGGCACGGTTAAGCTGCCCTTTACCACCATCAATAAAGATAATATCGGGGATTTTATCTTCATCAAGATCGCGGTCATAACGTTTCTTTAAGGCTTGCTCCATCGCTGCATAGTCATCACCACCTGTAATGCCTTCAATATTAAAACGGCGATAATCTGATTTCAGTGGACCTTCTTGATTAAATACCACGCAAGATGCCACGGTTTGATTTCCCATCGTATGGCTAATATCAAAACATTCCATACGTTTAATTTCAGGCATATCGAGCAATTCACAAAGGGCTTGATAACGTTCGTGCATTCGGGAAGATTGTTTAAGTTGAGTCGCTAACGCCGCTTTAGCATTAATTTGCGCTAGTTGTAGATATTTACCTTTATCGCCTTTAGCGGATTCCTGTATCACCACTTTTCGGCCAGCTTGTTCAGTTAATAAGGCTTCAAGCTCCGCTTTTTCATCTAATTTATGATCCACAATAATACTATTAGGGATACTTCTGCCTTGATGGCCTTGCAAATAAAACTGCCCAACAAACGTTGCCGTTAACTCGGATAAATCTGTATTAGCAGGCACTTTCGGAAAATAACTGCGATTGCCTAATACTTTACCTTGACGAATAAACATCACCTGAACACAAGCTAAACCGTGCTGATACGCAATGGACATAATATCCATATCGTCCAAACGTTCATTAGATACGAATTGTTTTTCGATAACCGCACGAACCGCTTGAATTTGGTCACGATAACGTGCCGCACCTTCAAAATCTAAGTCTCGGCTCGCTTGTTCCATTTTACCAATGAGATAATCTAATACTTGCTGATCTTTCCCTTGCAAAAATAATCGTGCTAATTCAACTTGTTGGTTATATTCCTCATCAGTCACATAACCTGGCACACAAGGTGCTGAGCAACGCCCGATTTGATATTGCAAACAAGGGCGGGAACGATTGTTATAAACCGAATTTTCACATTGACGAACAGGGAATAATTTTTGCATTAACGACAAGGTTTCACGCACTGCCCCCGCATGAGGATAAGGCCCGAAATACTCACCTGCAATTTTTTTCGTTCCACGATAAGAAGTAATACGAGGATGACGTTCTTTCGTCAATAAAATAAAAGGATAGGATTTATCATCTCGCAATAACACATTATAACGAGGTTGATAAAGTTTAATAAAGTTATGCTCAAGCAATAATGCTTCTGTTTCAGAAGAGGTAATGGTTGTGTCGATATGATGAATTGACGACACCAAGGCTTCTGTTTTTTTGCTGCTTAAGTTTTTTCGAAAATAGCTGGAAAGGCGCTTTTTAAGATCTTTCGCTTTGCCCACATAAATAACCTGATCTTTATCGTCATACATACGATAAACACCAGGTTCATGAGAAACGTCTGAGAGAAACTTCTTGGAATCAAACATCAGTAAAAACTACGCCAAAATTGACCGCACTTTTTCTAAATCTTCAGCCGTATCCACACCAACAGCCGGGACTTCTTTAGCTAACTCCACGTGAATACGCTCACCGTACCATAATACACGGAGTTGCTCTAACTTCTCTAAGTTTTCTAATTGTGTTGGTACCCATTGCACATATTGTTTAATAAAGCCCGCACGGTAAGCATAAATACCGATATGACGAAGATACGCATTAGCCAGTTGTGCTTTTGAAGTGTCTTCTAATTGCATAAATTGATCACGATCGTAAGGAATCACTGAACGAGAGAAATATAAAACGTAGCCATCTTTATCTGTGACGACTTTCACGGCATTTGGATTAAATAACTCTTCCGCTTCATGAATTTTTACCGCAAGTGTCGCCATATTCACATTAAATTTCGCTAAATTTTCTGCTACTTGACTCACAATAACGGGGGGGATTAACGGTTCATCCCCTTGGATGTTTACAATAATTTCATCATCAGCAATTCCGAGTTTACTCACGACTTCTGCTAAACGTTCCGTACCAGAATTATGCGCTTCTGATGTCATGCAAACTTCTGCCCCAAAAGCTTTTGCTGCTTTTTCAACTTGTTCGTTATCTGTGGCAATAATTACTCGACTCGCCCCTGATTGCTGAGCCTTTTCAAAAACATGTTGAATCATGGGGTTACCGGCAATATCGGCTAGAGGTTTACCCGGTAAGCGGCTCGATGCAAAACGAGCAGGGATAATAACTGTAAATGACATAATCATTCCTTATTCTTTCAATGTTTCGGCTTTTTCTGCCAACAATACAGGCACGCCGTTTTCAATAGGATACGCTACTTGCTCAAAAGGGCAAATGAGCCGTTGATTTTCTTGATCGTATTTCAATCTTGCCAAACATCGCGGGCAAGCGATCACTTCTAATAATCGAGGATTGAGTTTCTCACGCATATTTCACTCGAATAAGTTAAACCAAATGACGAATTTTTTCCCACAATTGTGGAAGTTTTTGGCCTTGATTTTCAGTCTCTACAATCTCTGCATCAACGGGAACATACCACCAATTCTCTTTAGCAAAAGCGTGGCATTTTACGGCATCCTTTTCCGTCATAAAGAGCGGTTGATTTTCAGCGAGTTTTTCTAATAATTGTGGCTCAAAATGTTGATGATCTTGAAAAGCTTTCGTATTGGCTAAACGAATATTTAAATTTTCCAACATCATGAAAAAACGTTGGGGGTTGCCAATTCCCGCGATGGCTGAACCTTGAGTAAATTCACTTAACAAGCGTTTTTCAGCCGTCACTAAATTAATCGCATAGTGAGGAACGAGCGTCATAACCGCATCAGAATAAGCGTTTTTTCCACCATTGGTAATCACAAAGTCCACATTTTTTAAACGACTTGGTAATTCACGCAAAGGCCCTGCCGGCAAAACAAAGCCGTTCCCTAAAGCACGTTCTGCGTCCATCACCACAATTTCAATATCACGCTGCAACTTATAATGTTGTAATCCATCATCCGAAATAATCAGATCGCAATCCTGTGTTTTCAAAAGTAATTCGATAGCTTGCTGACGATTCGGTGAAATCACCACAGGCACACCTGTTCTTTTGGCAATTAAAACAGGTTCATCGCCCCCTTGAACGGGATCGGTTTCAGGCGTAACAAGTAAAGGATAGGTTTTAGATTGGCTACCATAGCCACGAGAAATCACACCTACACGCAATCCTTGTTTTTGCAACTCTTCAACTAACCACACCACAACAGGCGTTTTACCATTTCCGCCCACAGAAAGATTACCGACAATAATGACCGGTTTTGGAGATTTATAAGAGGATAAGATATTCAAGGAAAATAGTGCTAGGCGAATTTGGCTAATCAACCAAAATAGCAGTGAAAAAGGAAGAAGCAACCAAGCAAGCTTTGAATTAGAGTACCAAAAAGGCATTTCATTTATCCTATATTGATTTTGGGCGAACACATTGGTTCGCCCTTATTATTTTATCCGCTAAACTGCATACTGTGTAATTGTTTATACGCGCCATCAAGCGCTAACAAATCTTGATGCGTACCACGTTCTTTAATTTCACCGTGCTCAATGACTAAGATTTCATCGGCATTTTCAATGGTTGATAAACGATGTGCAATCACCAATACTGTACGATCTTTTTTCAGTTCTTCTAATGCTGACTGAATCGCTCGTTCAGATTCTGTATCTAATGCCGATGTAGCTTCATCTAAAATTAAGACCGGTGAATTACGTAGTAATGCACGAGCAATCGCTAAACGCTGACGTTGGCCACCTGAAAGAGTTGCACCATTCTCACCAATAACGGTATCAAAACCTTGTGGAAGTTTCTCGATAAACTCCAGGGCGTAAGCTGCTTTTGCAGCTTCAATAATTTGTTCACGCGTGTATTTATCTTCTGCCGCGTAAGCAATATTATTGGCAATCGTATCGTTAAATAAATGTACTTGTTGAGAAACGACAGAACAATTCTCACGTAAATTAGATAAACGATAATCTTGAATTCTTACGCCATCTAATAAAATTTCGCCTTCGTCAATATCGTAGAAACGCGTCACCAAATTAGCAATCGTTGATTTTCCCGAACCTGAACGCCCCACTAAAGCCACAGTTTTGCCTGCAGGCACATAAAAAGAGATATTATTTAAGGCTTTCTCTTCTTTACCCTCATAAGCAAAACTCACGTTTTTAAATTCTAAATCACCTTTTGCAGGTTCTGCTTTATACGTGCCATTATCTTTCTCTGTTTCCAAATCTAAGATGGCAAATAATGTCTGACACGCTGCCATGCCACGTTGGAACTGTGAGTTCACATTCGTCAAAGATTTTAACGGACGCATCATCGCTAACATGGAAGAAAAGACCACCGTGAAAGAACCCGCAGTTAAATTATCATCAGCAATTAATGGTGTCGTTGCTAAGTAAAGCACTGCTGCCAACGCCAAAGAAGCAATTACTTGCACAACTGGATCTGAAATCGCATCAGCAGTCACCATCTTCATACCTTTGCGACGCATATCGTTACTGACTTTATCGAAACGCTCTTCTTCAACTAATTGTCCACCAAAAGACAGCACCACTTTATGCCCTTTTAGCATTTGTTCCGTTGCAGAGGTCAATTCCCCCATGGAATCTTGCATGTTTTTACTAAGCTTACGGAAAATCTTAGATACCATGCGAATCAGTACTGCAATAATTGGGCCAATCACGAAAAGTACAAGTGTTAATTCCCAACTGGTATAGAACATCACAACAAGCAACGAAATTAAATAGGCTCCTTCGCGAACAATCGTCACTAATGAACTAGATGAAGAGTTCGCTATCATTTCTGAATCGTAGGTAATACGAGAAAGCAATTTACCTGTTGAATTACGATCAAAGAAGCTCACTGGCATAAACATTAAATGTTTAAACAAACGGCGGCGCATAATCATCACTACTTTACCGGATACCCACGCCAAGCAATAAGTAGAGACAAAGTTGGTCACCCCACGCAATATAATCATACCAACGACAACAAATGCCATCATTTTCAAGAAAGAATGATCGGCTTTTCCGAAACCATCATCAAGCAAAGGCTTAAGCATATAAATCAAACCTGAATCTGCCAAAGCATTAAAAATTAAAGCAAAAGCGGCGACTAATAAGCCTGATTTAAACGGTGAAATCATCGGCCATAAACGCTTAAAAGTTTGTGTGGTTGAGAAATCTTTATCTTGCATAGCTTATTCTTACATCAATTATCTTAAAAAAATTGGCTGCATTGTACCTGTTATTTCGGGGATAATCCAATTACACGGGCAAACCAAGGTGAAAAATCTCCTCTCGCTTTTTCAATTTCAATGCCCTTTTCAGTAAAATTTAACCTTATATGACCTGAAATAGCGGTATTTTCGACCGCACTTTGATAACGATTTAACCGTTCAATCACGGTTGGATGAGGAAAATTCCACGCATTCCATCGTCCACTTGAAATTAAGGCTATATCCGGTTTTGTCTGTCCCAGTAAAAACTCGCCTGTTGAAGTTTTACTACCATGATGCCCCACCTGTAACACGTTAATCTTGCCGAGGTTTTCAGCAAAAGATCTTTCTGTCGCCACATCAGCATCACCAGTTAAAAGGATCTGATACTGCCCATCCGTTAGTAAAATTACGCAAGATTGCGGATTTTCCGCCCTGTCTGTAATTTGCGTTGGTGAAAGAATTTTAAAATCAAGTCCTCGCCACTGCCATTGTTTCCCCTGAAGACAAAAAGTGCGGTGCATTTCGCCATAGCTTTTGCGAGAAGGTGTAATCAGCTCAATCTCTGAGTATGCGGTTAAAATCGTTTTAGCACCGCCTGAATGGTCATTATCATCATGGCTTAAAATCAAGGTTTCAAGTTCAATCCCTTCCCGTTGAAGATAAGGCAATATTTCTAATTCCGCCATAGAAGAGCCACCTATTCCACTCTGCCAAGCGGGCCCCGTATCATACAACACGCCTTTCCCTTCTTTTACAATTAAGGTTGCTAAACCTTGTCCCACATCTAACGTATCTAACTGCCATTTGGGTTTCGTGATATATCGATACCCAAGAGTACCAATACAAAAACTAGAAATAAGAATAACACCTAAAAGAGCTTGTTTATAAGCTTCTGACGATAAGATTTTTGTGCTGTTTAATGTGAAAAATCGACTTGATTTTAACGGTATATTTTTTGTTTGAGCTTGAGACAAAAAATACAATCCACCTAACATTCCGCCAAAAACAAGGCTTAAAAGTGCGGTCAGAATGAGGGATAAATTAATCGAAATCGGAACATACGCGCCTTGGAAAACACTGAGAAATTGCGTAATACCTTGAGCAATCGTATTTGAAAGATGCCAAGAAGAAAATGCGCCATTCGTTAACACTGCAAAGAGAATCAAGGGTACCAGTAAGAAACTATACAAGGGCACTGCGATTAAATTCGCCAAGAATCCATTTAACGCAAAGCCATTAAAAAAGAAAAGTTGAATAGGCGTGAATAAAATCAGCAGCCCAAGTTGCAAATGAAACAAGCCCAAAATCCACCGCACTTTGCGGGATAATTTTTGATGTTGCCACTCGATTATTGATAAGGGAACATATCGGTACCATACAATCAGGCAGGTAACAGCACCAACTGAAAGCCAAAAGCTAACCGAAAGTGGCATAAGTGGATCACAAAAAAGCAGAAATGCCACGACCAAACAAAGCATTTTCGAAGGCGTGTAATATCGTCGCGAAAATTGAAGGATTGCAATAAAAAGCAATGCCATCATTGCACGGAAGGTCGGTAAACTAAATCCGGCTAAATAGGCATAACCTAAAGCAATCAACACACCAAAGCAAAGTGGAAACCAGGGTGAAATAAAGCGTGTAGGCAGTGCGAGTTGCAAGAATCGAGCAAAGAAAAAGCCTATTCCCATTGCTAAACCAATATGGAGCCCTGAAATGGCAATCAAATGTGCCGTATTCGTTTGTTGGTAAATCAGCCATGTTTTATTATCTAACCAAGCCCGCTCACCAAATGCCAATGCAATAAGCAAGCCTTGCAAAGAAAGCCCCTCTGTCTGATTGAGGCTAGTCTGTAGAAAATGTGTGCGGTAAGAAAAATCTTCGCTCATTTTGACCGCACTTTTCACATTTCCAACGGCAATAATCCTTTTGGAAAAATACCATTGCTGTCGATCAAATCCCCCATGATTAAGTCTTGCAGAAATAGGTCGAAGTTTTACATCAGCCCGCCAAATTTCACCTACTTGTGGCTTTTCCGGCGCTTTCCAATTAATAAAAATCTGTTGTTCTTTCCCATCAAATAATGACGTTCTTGCAACCAACGTTTGATAATCTTGTTGATGAAGAATTTCTGAGATATAAAGATCTAAGGTGATTTTATTTGGTAAACTTGAAATTTTCTCTGCTTGTCCCAATAACGATAAAGCAGGTGAATGCGCATAAGCCAAAGTAAGCAAAAACAAGATACCGCTCATGCAAAAATTTCTAGCTTTAAAATAATTGAACCAATGGGAACAAAGTGTGGTCATAACCAGCAATAAAATGCCCAGCCCTGCTCGTTGCCAGGTAAACAGTAAAAAATCAGGTACTACAAGCAAGGATAAGGCAGAAACAATAAACATCATGCACAGTTGAAATAGCGTGATTTTCATTTTAAGTGTTATTTATAGCGAAAAATAAGGCAAGCTAACCTTAAGCTTGTAGATACGCAAATGAATATGTCGTTTTTTGCGATCACGATCGCAAATTTGAAATTTCTAGACTAAATTTATTTGCTAAATAGGTGAAGTTCTGCTATTTATATCGCCCTTAAAATAACAGGGTTCTAATGTCAGCTATTTTTAGTTGCTCTGAACAAACTAAAACAAGACAGGATGTCATAAAAAGTCTGTAACATAATTAGGAGTTATCTATGTCTAAGGCCTCTCTAAGTTTGCTTGATTTGGCTGGTGTTAAGCCTTATCAACCTAAAAAAGGTGAAGAATATATGAATGAAGATCAAATTCTTCATTTCAGAAAAATTTTAACTGCGTGGCACGAGCAAATTGTGGAAGAAGCATCAAGAACAGTTGCTCACATGCAAGATGAAGCATCAAACTTCCCTGATCCGGCTGACCGTGCGACGCAAGAAGAAGAATTCAGTCTTGAATTACGTAACCGCGATCGTGAACGTAAATTAATGAAAAAGATTGAATACACATTGAAAAAATTAGATACCGATGATTTCGGTTATTGTGATTCTTGTGGCGAAGAAATTGGCATTCGTCGTTTAGAAGCACGCCCTACTGCTGATCTTTGTATCGATTGCAAAACTCTTGCTGAAATTCGTGAAAAACAAGTCGCCGGTTAATTTATTTAAGTAACCCAACAAAAAAGTGCGGTCAAAAACAACCGCACTTTTCGTGTTTTTATCAAATGCGTATTGAACATAGAGAATGGAGTAAATTATTCTTACTTATATAAAAAATTTATTTGGTAAAAAAACTAAAAAAGAAACCGAAACCAATATAAATTCGCCCGTTCCAAAAACGGAGCCAAAAAGCAAAAAATCTAACGTTTCAAAAACAGAGCGTTCACAACCCAAGATCGCCCCGTCCTCTTCTCACCATAAAAAAACCAACACTCAAGTGTCTCGTTACGACAAACATAGCGTGAAAGCCTCTCATTTCGGCATTAATCCACGTATGTTTAGTCGTAATGCCATTACTGTGGTAGAAAAATTGCAACGCCAAGGTTATGAGGCTTATATCGTAGGGGGCTGTTTGCGTGATTTATTATTAGGTAAACATCCAAAAGATTTTGATGTGGCAACAAACGCTCGTCCAGACCAAATTCAGGCAGTATTCCAACGCCAATGTCGCTTAGTTGGTCGTCGTTTCCGTCTTGCGCATATTA
The DNA here is from genome assembly GCF_001838615.1 of Haemophilus sp. HMSC61B11. Lineage (NCBI taxonomy): Bacteria > Pseudomonadati > Pseudomonadota > Gammaproteobacteria > Pasteurellales > Pasteurellaceae > Haemophilus > Haemophilus sp. HMSC61B11. The sequence goes on along the minus strand of NZ_KV837963.1, from coordinate 26,227 downwards.
TGTTTGGTCGCGATGTGATCGAAGTCGCGACATTCCGTGCCAACCATTCGGATGCGCGCAGCGAAAATCAAGCGAAACAAAGCGATGAAGGAATGTTACTGCGTGATAACGTGTACGGCACCATTGAACAAGATGCCGAACGCCGTGACTTTACCGTAAATGCCCTTTACTACAATCCGCAAGATAATACATTACGTGATTACTTCAACGGAATTGATGATCTGAAAAACGGAAAATTACGTCTGATTGGCGATCCCGTTACCCGTTATCAAGAAGATCCAGTTCGTATGCTACGCTCTGTACGCTTTATGGCGAAATTGGATATGTTCTTGGAAAAACCAAGTGAACAGCCAATTCGTGAGCTTGCACCATTGCTGAAAAATATTCCACCGGCGCGTTTATTCGATGAAAGCTTAAAATTATTGCAGTCTGGCAATGGCGTAAAAACTTATAAATTACTTCGCCAATATGGCTTATTTGAACAGCTTTTCCCAAGCTTAACGCCTTATTTCACCGAAAAAGAAGACAGCCTTGCGGAACGCATGATTTTAACCTCGTTAAATTCAACCGATGAACGTATTGCCGACAAATTACGTATTAATCCAGCCTTTTTATTTGCGGCATTCTTCTGGTATCCATTACGCGAAAAAGTGGATGTGCTGAAAAATGAAGGAGGTTTAAACAATCATGATGCTTATGCCCTTGCCGGAAATGAAGTGCTTGAGCAATTATGCCGTACATTAGCCGCACCGCGTCGTCATACAGCTGTCATTCGTGATATTTGGATGTTACAACTACAACTGCTTAAACGTACCGGTTCTTACCCTGCTCGCACGATGGAACATCAAAAATTCCGTGCAGCCTTTGATTTATTGGCGATGCGTGCTGAAGTGGAAGGCGGTGAAACCGTTGAACTCGCAAAATGGTGGCATGAGTACCAACTCAGCAATCAAGAACAACGTCGCCAATTGGTTCAAGAGCAACAAAAATTGCATCCTGCACCGAAGAAAAAATATTATCGCAGACGTAAACCTAAGGCGGCTTAATGGTTCAAGTGTATATAGCCCTTGGCAGTAACTTAAATACGCCTACAGAACAATTAAATTCGGCATTAGAGGCAATTTCTTCGCTACCTAATACCGAATTAAAATCGGTCAGTGGATTTTATCAAAGCAAACCATTAGGCCCGCAGGATCAACCGGATTATGTAAATGCAGTGGCGATGATCGAAACCACTCGCCCACCTTTAGCTTTACTCGATGAATTGCAACGTATCGAAAATGAACAAGGTCGCGTGCGTTTACGTCGTTGGGGTGAGCGTACACTGGATTTGGACATTCTGCTTTATGGTGATCAAATCATTCAAAATGAACGCTTAACCGTGCCTCATTATGATATGAAAAACCGCGAATTTGTGATTGTGCCGCTTAATGATATCGCACAAGATTTGGTTTTACCGGAAGGCGAAAAAGTCGCTGATTTGGTGAAAGCCTTTGAAAATCATCAAATGCATAAAATCAAAAATAGCGAGAAAATTAACCGCACTTAACTCAAAACAAAAGGGCTGATATTTACTATCAGCCCTTCTTTTTTACCTATCAAGCTAGGCGGCAACGGAAACAAAGATTTCTGTGCCGATAATCACACAAATAAAACCGACTAACATTGGGACAGACATACGTTTTACGATTTCAAATGGTGAGATTTTTCCCATACCGGATACCGCCACAACCACGCCGGAAACCGGTGATAAACCACGACCTAAGTTAGACGCTTGTAACATTGGAATGGTTAAGAACGCTGGGTTGACGCCCATTTGTGTTGCTAATTTTGGAATTAATTCTGCAAAAGCATAGAACGCTGCGTTACCAGAACCTGTCGCCATCGTTGCTAAAATAGTAATCACCGCAAGCACTAACATCATAAAGAATGCTGAACCGCCGAAAGATTGTGCAGAGTCGATTAAATTAGTGATAAAGCCGATTGTACTTAAACTTTGTGCAAATACACCCGCTGCTACTAAAAGCATCACCACGCCCGCAAAGGCATCGGCCATACCACGATATGCCACCACGAGATTATCGAAGGTTTGTTTTGCGTTAAAGCTACGTAAGAAATCCACTACCGCAGTAATGATAAAGCAAAGCACCATCACGGTAACAATGTGTAAATTTGGTAAGCCCCATTTACCATCAAAAATCAATACGCCGATAATTGGTAATAATGGCAAAATCGCATAGTAGTTTGGTGCTGTGGTTTTAATTTCATCTGCATTCAAACGTTCTACTTGTACGCCTTCTTTTTTATCTAAATAACGCTGCCAGAAGAAGTGCGCGACAGCAATCCCTAAAATCGCAAAAATCGAAACCGGCAATGCGGTGCCAAAGGCAAACTCACCTAAAGGAATTTTTGAAATTTCAGCAGAAAGCACCACGTCGCCCGATGTTGGAGAAAGGATAATAGAAATTGGCGATGCGCAAATTGCTGCTGCAGCCCCACGTGAAATCCCCACGTTTACCATGACAGGGAATAATGTCGCCATTAATAACACGCCTAAACCTGTTGCAGATGACACGGCAAAAGACATTAAACATGCAAGGAAGTAAGCAAACACCATTAAAATATAAGGTGAACGGATATTTTTCAGTGGTTTTGACACCAATTTCACCACCACATCGTTCGCGCCAAGATGAGTCATGTACACGGAGAAACCACATAACACCATGATCATCAAACCTAAACCGCCGCCACGATTACCGAGTAGATATTTCACATATTCTAAAATATCAAAATAGGTGGAACCGGTGCTTTTCACGCCTTCTGGTAAAATTGAATGTCCCATCAGCACTGAAATGAATAACAAGACCAAGCCACCAAACATCAACACGCCGGTCGCTGAATAGCCTTTCACGATGTAATATGCCACCAAAACAATGGCAATCAAACCTATAATCAGATCCATAATTTACCTCTTTATTAAAATAATAATATCAGCAAGATAGCGATTGAATTGAGAGTTGTAAATCAGTTCAATACGAAAATTTGAGGTAGATCACAAAAAGAGTTTTGGGGAGAAAGTGCGGTTGGTTTTGGAGAAGTTTTATTAAAAATGTTTAAAACAAAATGCAACATGCTGTGAAGAGCAACTTACCAACAACCCGCAAAGTAAGAAAATAAGCTATATCAAGTTATGGATAAAACAACCACACTTTTATACTAACAATACTGACACGAGTTTCTCAAGTATTCCCCTAAAATTGCGAACACAAGCACGCTTCAAAAGACGCGTGCTTTCAATATAGAAACTCTATTGAAGGTGGCCTATAATATAGCCATAAAGATCCGTTTCTTTAAAACAATTAGATTCATACCCCATTCTCATATTTTCCTCTAAATGCTCAGGACTTATATTTGTATTATTCGATAAACTTTTAAACAATATAGCAAGAATATTTACAAAGTCATGACCATTACATAGATGCCTATAATCGAAGTCATTATAATTAAGCTGCGAATATTCACGCAGTATATAATCTCTTGAACAGTAGTCTGGCACCCTATTGCTACGCTCTAGTATAAAATCAACAAAAAATTCAATATCAAAACAAATATCAGAACCTGAAAAGCTTATAAATTTAGAAAAATTCATCCCCTTAAAATTAAGGTTTATTTCTTTATTTCTATAATTAATAAGTCGCACCATACCAATTTGAGAACAAATAAATCTTATTCTCAGCTCAAACTTATCATATATAGCTTTAACATCTACATCATGATTACGAGAAATAATGTATTCACAAAAAATCTTATATAAACAATTACTATCTATAAAAAACATTTCAACATCGTGAAAATCAGTTAAATAAATATTATCATAAAACTTATTATCTATATGATCAAAATCAGCATCGCAAACACCAAATACTTTATCCAATCCTTTACTTAATAAATAATTTGTAGATTCTATTACCTCAGATTTCCCTGAATATACACTAAAAAAAGATATTTTATCTGAAGAAAAATGCTTATTAAAAAATTTAACATCAGTAATCCCCTCTAATAAAACAAAAAACTTATCTCTATACCCAATAGACTTACTGATTAATAGAATTTCATTACATTTATCAAACTTATCTAAACTATTTAATATCCCCACCATTTTCTCCTAAAACACAAGCTTGATCTAACAAATCGTAAGTCCAATCCCAATGCGAACCAATAATCGTTGGTGAATGAGTTGATATAATTATATTTTCAAATAAATTTATTTTATTTATTTTTAAGATTGTATCAATAAATCTCTTCTGCCAAGCAACATGTAGCGATATTTCTGGCTCATCAATTAATACAACATCATTTCCCTTTGATTTAAAAATTAAATTAAAAAGTATAACTATCTGATTTTTTTCTCCTGATGATAAAAGTCTATAATCTATTTTATCCCCGTTAGAACTTATAAAACAAAAACCATCCTGTCTATTAAAGCTTATTTTTTTAAATGATAATACAGACTCATTTATAACATCCTCAAATATTTTTATCTTTGTATACAAATTTTCTATTGGATCTAACTTTAACAACATATCATCGATATATAATTTTAATAACACAAGGTCTTCATTCTTAATAATTCCTTCATTAAAAGAGTTATGAACTATAGTTTCAACAGGAACTAAATTATAGTTAGAATATTTCAATAATCGACTTTGAACGCCAATCAATCTCTGCTTTAAATTATCGATAGAAGTACTAACTCCTTCACTAATAGAGTTAGAGAACCTTAAAAGAAAATCACTATCTAACTCAAATGCCACCTTAGCATAATTTGCTTGAGCACTGTTCATAAATCCACATAGTTCTAAAGCACACTCTCTAATTAAATCTTTACCCTCAGAAATTCTTTGATCTTTTATAAAAATACAAGACATGTTTTTATAATACGATAATCTAGAGCTTTGAGTTGGCTCTATATATTTATTTAATAAATCACTAGAATAATTTAAAGGCTCTTGAATATCGTTTATTTTGACTACAAAAGAACGATTAAACTTATCAATCTTAATATCAAAATCACTAAACTTTAACTCAATAGAATAAAAATTAAGATCATAAAAATAAGATAAATTATTAGTTAATACTGAGTTTATAATATTTAATAATACTGTTTTACCATATCCATTTGGTCCTGTTATTATTAAAATCTCAGAGCTATCAAATTTGATGTGGTAATCTAAAATACCAAATAGCTTAGTTACCTTTAGTTCTATAAGTTTCATATTTTCCTCTAGTTCAATTAAACTTAAACGTTCTACACCATCATTGTAATAAAATTCAAAATCCGTTTATCCGACACCTGATATTTCGTGCCTAATTGCTGCGCAAATAAACTCACACGCAATTCCTCAATCATATAGCGAATTTCCGCAATTTCATCAGAAATCGGTTTGGATTTTGGTAGTTTAGCCAGTAATTGTTGGTAAGCTTGTTGCACTTGTTCCACGCGTAGCATCGCAGCACGATCTCGATTCACATCTTGAGCCAGTTTATCGATACGTTTATCAATGGCTTGCAAATAGCGCTGTAAATCTGGTAGGCGATCATAACCGCTCTTTTGCACAAAACCTGGATAAATCAATCCGCTTAACTGCGCCTTAATATCGGAAAAGGCAAAGGCCATCGTGAAATCCATTTTGCCTTTTAAACGTTGGTTCAAGGCATGATTAAGGGAGAGAATTTGCTCCACTTTCTGCGCAATATCCACGGTCACTTCGTTAAGGTTTTCTCGAACAAAATCACGCAACTTTTCAAAACCTGCTTCATCCCACACAAACCCGCCAAAATCGGCAATCAGCTTATCCACCGCACAAGCGATACAATCGTCGATCAAATCCAACACACGACCGAACGGGGTAAAATACAGCCCCAATTTAGCTTTATTCGGCAATTTTTCATGCAGATATTTAATCGGTGACGGTACATTGAGCAACAATAAGCGGCGCAGACCTTGTTGCATCGCCACCGCTTGCTCAAACTCTGTTTCAAACAGTTTGATACCTACGGCATCTTTTTCATCTACAATGGCCGGAAACGCTTTGACGCTAAAGCCACGTTGTTTTTGTTCATAACATTGTGGTAAATCTGCAAAACTCCAAATATGCAGCCCGCTTTGCTCAATGCCATCATCTGCCACAGCAGAAATACTTTCCTGCACACGATCTTTTAAGTTGAATTTCAGCTCATCCAAATTCATGGATTCGGCAATTTTCTTGCCGTTTTCATCCACCACACGGAAAGTCATTTTCAAATAGCTTGGAATTTGTTCCCAATTCCAATGTTCCGCTTCTACGGTAACGCCCGTCATACGACGTAATTCATAAATTAGCGTATCCAATAATGGCTTTTCCAACGGTACGGCACGACTTAAAAAAGCTTGAGCATAATTAGGTGCGGGCACGAAGTTACGACGATAAGATTTCGGCAGAGATTTAATCAGCGCAATCACCAATTCTTCACGCAAACCTGGAATTTGCCAATCAAAGCCGGTCATTTCCACTTGATTGAGCAATGGCAACGGAATATGAACCGTCACGCCGTCTGCATCGGTACCCGGTTCAAATTGATACGTCAGTTTGAGTTTCAAATTGCCTTGATGCCAGAAATTCGGGAAATCCAGCTTGCTCACCTGTTCCGCATCATCATTAATCAAGAATGAGCGTTCAAAATTAAGCAATTCAGGATCTTTTTGCTGCGCTTTTTTCCACCAGGTATCAAAATGTTTTTGGGAAACCACTTCCGTACCAATACGCTGATCGTAAAATTCAAAAAGCGTACGGTCATCCACCAAAATATCGCGGCGGCGGCTTTTGTGTTCCAACTTCTCTACTTCTCGAACGAGTCGTTGATTTTCTTTGAAGAATTTATGTTTGGTATTCCAATCCCCTTCCACTAAGGCTGATTGAATAAAGAGCTCGCGGCTTATCGTCGGATCAATAGAACCGTAATTCACTGGTCGCGCAGCCACAATCGGCACACCGTAAAGCGTGACTTTTTCATCAGCAATCACGGCACCACGGGATTTCGACCAACGTGGTTCGGAATAGGATTTTTTAATTAAATGCTCGGCAAGTGGCTCAATCCATTCTGGCTCGATTTCCGCCACCATACGCCCCCAAAGTTTGGAGGTTTCCACTAACTCTGCCGCCATCACCCATTTCGGTTGTTTTTTGAAAAGCACAGAATTGGGGAAAATCGCAAAATGGGCATTATGCGCGCCAAGATATTGTTGTTTTTCCGCTTCTTTTAAACCGATATGAGAAAGCAAGCCGCTTAAAAGTGCGGTATGAATTTGCTGATATTCGGCTTTTTCGGAATTAATCGGTAAGCCCATTTCACGCACGGTTAAACGAATTTGATGATAAATATCCTGCCATTCACGAATACGTAAATAATTTAAGAAATCCTTTTGGCATTGACGACGGAATTGGTTTTTACTCAATTCTTTTTGTTGTTCTTGTAGGTAACGCCAAAGATTGAGGAAAGCCAAGAAATCTGATTTTTTATCGGCAAAACGACGATGTTTTTCATCGGAAGCTTGCTGTTTTTCTTGTGGGCGCTCGCGCGGATCTTGAATAGATAAAGCAGCGACAATAATCATCACTTCATGCAACGCACCTTGTGAAACAGCGGTCAGCAACATCTTCGCTAAACGAGGATCCACAGGGAGTTGCGATAATTGACGACCTACTGCCGTTAATTGACGTTTCTCGCCTGATTTGGTGCGAACCATTTCAAACGCCCCCAATTCTTCCAACAGTTTTATCCCATCTTGAATATGGCGTTTATCTGGGGCATCCACAAATGGGAAAGCTTCAATATCATCCAAACCCAATGCCGTCATTTGCAAAATAACAGAGGCTAAATTGGTGCGTAGAATTTCAGGATCGGTAAACTCTGGACGAGAATTAAAATCTTCTTCCGAATATAAACGAATACAAATCCCTTCGCTCACACGACCACAACGACCTTTACGCTGATTAGCCGATGCCTGTGAAATGGGTTCAATCGGTAAACGTTGTACTTTGGTGCGATAGCTATAACGGGAAATACGCGCTGTACCTGGGTCAATCACATATTTAATGCCCGGCACGGTCAATGAGGTTTCTGCGACGTTGGTCGCTAATACAATACGATTTAAACCGCTTGGATGGAAAATTTTATTCTGTTCTTGCGCAGACAAGCGAGCAAAGAGCGGTAGAATTTCCGTGTGTTTTAGATTTTGTTTTTGTAAGGCTTCGGCGGTATCGCGAATTTCTCGCTCACCGTTCATAAAGATCAAAATATCGCCACGACCTTCCGCCTGCAGTTCATCTACTGCATTGAGAATGCCTTGTAGCTGATCTTGATCGTCTTCTTCCACTACGGGACGATAACGCACTTCAACAGGATAGGTTCTGCCCGACACTTCAATGATCGGTGCATTATTAAAATGTTTGGAAAAGCGTTCCACATCAATAGTTGCGGAAGTGATGATAAGTTTCAAATCACGGCGACGTGGCAACAGCTGTTTCAGATAACCGAGAATAAAATCGTTGTTTAGGCTTCGTTCGTGGGCTTCATCAATAATCAAACAAGAATATTGATTAAGGAAACGATCGTTTTGAATTTCTGCTAACAGGATCCCGTCAGTCATCAACTTGATTTGCGTATCATCACTGATTTGATCGTTAAAACGGACTTTATAACCGACTAATCCACCAAGCTCCGTTTTCAACTCTTCAGCAATACGCGCTGCAACTGAACGAGCAGCAATACGGCGTGGCTGAGTATGACCAATCATGCCCAAATTGCCAAAACCTAACTCCAAACACATTTTCGGCAATTGAGTGGTTTTACCTGAACCGGTTTCCCCCGCCACGACGATCACTTGATGCTCGGAAAGCAGTTTTTCAATTTCTGCTTTGTGTTGGCTAACGGGCAAACTCTCTGGAAAAATGATGGGATTTTGCACCGCACTTTTACGATTTTCTACACGTAATTGAGCCTGTTCAATCTGCAGCTGAATTTCAGCAGCAACGGCTTGTTGAGCCTCTTGGCTTTTAATTTTTCCAATCCCATGAATTCGGGCAGATAAACGACGTTGATCCACCAGCATGATATCCTTAAGTTTTGCAAAGAGAGATTGTTGTATCGGGTTTAATTCACGTTTGACTGATTTATTCTTCATATCTATTTACTTTTAACACCACCGTAAGCCAAGCAAAGCCAACCAATTAAAAATAACGTTCCGCCAATTGGTGTTACCCAAACAAGGAATTTGCCTACACCAAGAGCGAGCGCATAAAGACTGCCGCTAAAAAGAAGAATGCCGTACGCCCAACTCCCTGCAGCGAAATTAGCCATTTTATTTGTAACCAGTGATTCACGGCACAATTGCAAAATACCAATCGCTAAAATTGCAATGGTGTGGAACATTTGATATTTCACACCGGTTTCAATCCAGGCTAATTCTTTAGGTTCTAAAACTTTACTTAATCCGTGGGCGGCAAACGCGCCAATTGCCACACATAACAAACCGCTTAGCCCAGCGATAAATAACCATTTGTTTTTCATCTAAAATTTTCCTACTAATATCGCTAAAATACCGGCGGCGATAAGTGGACCTACCGGAATGCCGCCTAAGAAAGAAACCCCAATAATCGTACCAATTAATAATCCAGTGACTAAAACAGGTTGTTCTCCCATTAATGGCACCCCTTTCCCTGCAAGCCATGCCACTAATGCCCCAATTAAAATAGAGACACCCATTTTCCAGTTTAAAAATGAACTGAGATCAGGCAGTTGGATTTTTCCTGAGACTAACGGCGCAAGCACACCAATCGTTAAAATAATGATCCCAATTTTTATCCCGTATTGTTCGAGTATGGGAATATATTTGGATAATAAGGTTTGCTGCATGATTAATAGCACTGCAGCGGAGATGGTGATTGCGCTATTTTGACTCATTAAGCCTAAAACGATTAAGAAAACCAATAATAACGCTATCATATTGAATTGTAATGACATAATACCTCTAAAGTGCGGTCAAAACACAGACTATTTTACATGTAAAGTTTTTGTAAATTATACCAATTTCTCGCTTTTCTGTGTTTTTTATTTATCCAAAAAAGGCTAGAATATAAGTCAACTTTCTTCTCATACTCCCTGTTTTTACTAAGGTTTTTACCCTATGTCGAATGTTGTCAGCCCTGAATTGATTAAAACCGTTGTTCTACTTGCTACCAGTGTGACCATCGTGCCACTTTTTAAGCGCATTGGCTTAGGTAGCGTATTAGGTTATTTAGTAGCGGGCTGTTTAATTGGTCCTTCAGTGTTTGGTGTGGTAGAAGATGCTGAATCAGTTCTCCATATGGCGGAACTGGGCGTGGTGATGTTCTTATTCATTATCGGTTTGGAAATGCACCCCGAACGTTTATGGGCGATGAGAAAAGCAATTTTCGGGCGAGGTTTTCTACAAGTAGGGTTATGCGGCGCACTACTCACCTTTGCCGGTATCTATATTTTAAATCTTCCAAAAGAAGTGGCGTTTATTGCAGGCATGGGCTTTACCCTTTCTTCCACAGCCATTGTGATGCAGGTATTAGAAGAACGCTGTATTACAAACACACCCAAAGGTCAACGTGTTATTTCTACCTTAATTTTTGAAGATTTATCCATTGTGCCATTATTGGCATCCATCGCCTTTTTAACGCCCGAAACAACGCACATTGAACACCAAACTAACTGGACATCCATTGCCGTTGCGCTAGGTGCCGTTGTGGGGTTAGTCGTTGCGGGTAAATGGTTAATGAATCCAATTTTCCGTTTAATTTCCAAAGCCCATATTCGCGAAATGATGACAGCAGCCGCGTTGCTTGTAGTCTTAGGCGCGGCATTAGCCATGGAAGCAAGTGGCCTTTCAATGGCGATGGGCGCCTTTGTTGCTGGCGTAATGCTTTCAGAATCTGCATTCCGTCACCAATTAGAAGCCGATATTGAACCTTTCCGTGGTCTATTGCTTGGTCTCTTCTTCATGGGCGTGGGAATGTCACTTGATTTAACCTTGGTATTCCATAATGCACTTTGGTTATTAAGCATAGTATGTCTTTATATCATTGGCAAAGCCTTAGCCGTTTATACCGTCGCACGAATTACAAAACTTGACCGAAAAGAATCAGTTGGACGAATGACTATCATGGCGCACGGTGGTGAATTTGCATTCGTACTCTTCTCAGCTGCGACCACTGCAGGCGTGATGACAAAAGATCAAAATGCAACCTTTACCGCTGCAGTGATTATTTCGATGTTATTCTCCCCATTGATAGGTTTATTAATGCGTAAAATCAACCAACGCAAATCAGCAAATCAAGAGGAAAAAATCGATACTAGCGATCTCGATCCAATTGTGGATTTAGAAGATAGCGTGCTCGTAATTGGTTTTGGTCGTTTCAGCCAAATCGTCTGTCAATCACTTCTTGTTCGTGGCATTAACGTATCGGTGATTGACCGTAACATCGAAAATATTCGTGCGGCAGCTAAATTTGGTTTTAAAGTTTATTACGGTGATGGTATTCGTCTTGATGTATTACGCACTGCCGGTATCGAAAAAGCTAAATGTGTCGTCATTGGGATTAATGATACACAACGTATTGAAAACATCGTTCAGAATTTGAAAGATGCTTATCCGAAACTCCCTATTTTGGCGCGAACTTATGACCGCAGAACAACCGTGAATCTTATCAAGCAAGATGTGGACTTTATTGTACGTGAGACCTTTGAGTCTGCCCTCACGCTCAGTCATGCAACACTAATGCAATTAGGTATCAATAAAATTGAAGCTGACGAGGTCATTGCAGAAGTTCGTTACTTAGACCAGGAAAGGTTGAATGAAGAAGTTTTACATGGTTTTTCAACAGACATCATCCGAAAATATTGGATGCCCAAACCCTTCATAAAACCACATTCTGATGCCGAAGCATTAAATGAAGAAACAGCTGAAATTTTAGAAAAAGAAGATGATACTAATGATGATGAAACGGCGATTGAAACCCTTCTTCACGATGATTCAGAAACCGAAAAACAAAAAGAAGTTGAATAACAAAAAGCCCGATCACTATCGGGCTTTTTTATTAGGCTTTCATGGTCACAATCCAGCAATTATGGATTTGTTTGTTACGTTCAAAATCAAGCGGTAATGTTTTCGCTGAAATTTCGACCGCACTTAGTCCCAGCTCATCTAACGTCTCAAAATCCATTTTAAAACCACGTTTATTATTTGAGAACACGATGGTGCCGTTAGGACGTAAAATACGTTTGAGATTACGCATTAATTTGATGTGATCACGTTGAACATCCCAGCTGTCTTCCATACGTTTAGAATTCGAGAATGTTGGCGGATCCACGAAAATCAGATCAAACTGACGATCGCATTTTTCTAACCATTGTAAGCAATCAGCTTGGATGAGTTTGTGCTGTTTGCCTTCAATATCATTTAAAATCAGGTTTTGCTCTGCCCAGTTTAAATAGGTGTTAGACATATCCACGGTCGTTGTTGATTTTGCCCCACCTAATGCTGCATGCACTGTTGCAGAACCGGTATAAGCGAAAAGATTGAGGAAATCTTTACCTTTTGCCATTTCACCAAGCATTTTACGGGTTAAACGATGATCTAAGAATAATCCTGTATCCAAGTAATCTGTTAGATTCACCCAAAGCTGTGCGCCGTATTCATTTACATAGAAATATTCGCCTTTATTGGCCAATTTTTCATATTGATTGGTGCCTTTTTGTTTTTGACGGACTTTCAAAATCAGTTTATTGGTTTCAATTCCAGTGACTTGTAAGGTTGCAGTCACTGCATCCAATAAACGCTGACGCGCTTTGTTTTCATCAATATTTTTCGGTGCGGCATACTCTTGCACCACAATATGATCGCCATAACGATCCACCGCTACGTTATATTCCGGTAAATCAGCATCATATAAACGATACGCATCAAGGCCTTGCTGTTTCGCCCATTTTTCAATTTTCTTGATATTTTTCTGTAAGCGATTCGCAAAATCTACCGCTACCGTTGAAGTGCGGTCAAATTCAAGCGGATTTTCAACCGAACTTTCTTTACGCTCAGAAATTTGATAATTCTTCTGAACACAATCTAACGGACCGTTTTTCGCTTTAAATTGACGATGAGAACGCATACGCAAGCAATCAAGCAACGTAGATTCACTACTAAAAATCGACGCATTCCAACCACCAAATTCATTTTTAAGGCGTTGTCCAAAGACTGAATATAGTGCAATCAAAGCAGGAGTTGTACCTAAACGCTCACCATAAGGCGGGTTACAAATCACCGTTCCCACTTCATCTGGACTTGGATTTTTTAATGCGGCAACATCACCTTGTTTCCACTGAATTAAATGTGCCACACCTGCATTTTGTGCATTCTTTTGCGCTTTTTTCAGTACGCGATGATCGAGATCGAAGCCATAAAAATGCGGTTTTAGATTTTGATTAAAATAAGTTTCAGCTTGCTGTGCCGCTTCTGCTTTGACCTTATCCCAAGCATCTTGATTATGCCCTTTCCAGCAATCAAAGCCCCAATGTAAACGATGTAATTGCGGTGCAATTTGTGCTTCCATCTGCGCGGCTTCAATTAGCAAGGTGCCCGAACCGCACATTGGATCCACTAAAGGTGTCCCTTTTTTCCAACCTGAACGAAGCACAATCGCGGCAGCTAAGGTTTCACGTAAAGGCGCTTGGCCTGTATCTTCGCGATAACCTCGTAAATGTAATGCTTCACCACTTAAATCGAGTGAAACGACAAGCTCTTCTTTATTCAAATAAGCATGAATTCGAATATCTGGATAGTTTTTATCCACATTTGGACGCGCTTTCCCTTGACGTTCAAAATAATCCACAATGGCATCTTTCACACGCATCGCACCAAATTGGGTATGGCGAATTTCTTGGTTTGTCCCGTTGAAATCAACAAAAAATGTAACTTTCTCATCAAAATAACTTAACCAATCTTGCCCTGTCACAATTGAATACAAGTCTAAATCACTATATACCTTGCCATTTACAATCGGTAACAAAATACGTGAAGCTAAACGTGACCATAATAAACTGCGATAAAGTGCTTCATCATCAGCCTGAAAATGTACGCCGCCTTGTGCAATTTTACATTCCGTTGCACCAAGCTCAGTTAGTTCGACTTTTAAGAGTTCTTCAAAACCACGGGCAGTTGTGGCAAATAGTTGTTTCATGCGTTTTCTCGGTAGGGAAAAATTGGGCGGATTATAGCATAGTTTTAATTAGGATTTCGCCTAAGGCGACCTACTTTTCTTTGCTTGTGCAAAGCAAAGTAGGCAAAAGAAAACACACCCCAATTAAATCGCTAATCCTCATTCTTTTTCAATTTTCTTTACAGAAATTTTCGAACTCGCTTCGCTCAAACAAGCGAAAATTTCTTAAAAATTGAAAATTATTCGGGCGATTTAGATGGGGGTAATAAAAAAACAGCCTTAAAGGCTGTTTTTAAGATAAAAGCAAATTAGATTATTTACTTAAACATTGAGCATAGCTATCAGCGGTGGCTTGAAGGAAATTCGCATAAGAATTTGGACCAAGCTGTACGTTATCGCCAATAGGATCTAAACGACCCACATTAACTTTTGTACTTTGCGCTAGCGAATCAATTACTTTTGGTGTGAATTGAGGTTCAGCAAAAAGACAATTTACATGGTGTTCTTCAATCTCTTCTTTGATGTGAGCAATGGTTTTTGCACCTGGTGCTACTAATGGATTAATGGTGAAATAACCGGTTTGATTTAAACCATAAGCATCGTTGAAATAGCTATAAGCGTCATGGAACACAAAGAAACCTTTATCTTTGAGTGGGGCTAATTGTGCTTTGATTTTCTCGCTTTGCTCAGTCAAAGTGTGGTTAAAATCAGCTAAGTTTTTCGCAATGAGCTCTTTTTTATCCGGATGTTGTTCCGTTAATTTATCCGCCACTTTTTGTGCCACAATTTGGCTGATGGCTGGTGAATACCATAAGTGCCAGTTTACGCTTAACCCATTTTCATCCACATCGTGGTGATGATGCTCATGGTCATGACCATGTTCGTGCTTATGATCGTGTCCATGTTTATGATCATGGTCGTGCTCATGTTCATCGCCTTCATGATAATGTTCATGATGGACTTTACTTAAAAGTGGTTTAATTTCTGGAATATCAGAAATATTAATGACTTTTTTACTGTCAATTTGGCTAATTGGTTTTGCTAAGAAAGCATCGATATCTTCACCAACCCAAAGCACCAAATCTGCCGATTTCACTTTTTGCACATCTGAAAGTTTTAAGCTGTAATCATGTGGAGAAGCACCTGCCGGCACTAAAACCTGTGTATCTGTTACACCGTTTGCAATAGACGATGTAATAAAACCGAGCGGTTTCACGGATGCCAATACATCTGCATTTGCCATCATTGGAAGCGCTAAAAGTGCGGTAGAAATTGCACTCATTTTTAATACTTGTTTCATGTTTGTTTCCTTACTTTTATTGGGAATTATTCTCAAAGCCAACATAGACTACGCCTTTTTGATAAAATTGCAACATTCCAACTAAAAAAATGAAGTGATATTTCTTCATCTTGTTAAATACTTTCATTCATAAAGAAAAAGCAACGTTTTCACGTTGCTTCATTTCTTTATTTTAATAACTTATCGATTACCCGAGAAACCGCAAAAAAGCCAAAGGTTGCGGTTATCATGGTTGCAGCACCAAAGCCATTTGCACAATTCATGGTGGCGGATACTTCACATCCCTCGCCCATTTTAGGGAAAATCAGAGATTGGCTGGAAAACACCGCATCAACTGCAAACTTACGTTGTGGATTTTGAGTAAAATTGAAATCCTTGCGTAAAACTGACCGCACTTTCGCCAATAATGGATCTTGGATCGTTTTACTTAAATCAGCAATTTGGATTTTCGAAGGATCAGTCTGACCACCTGCTCCACCAATAGTAATAATTTTGATCTTATTACGTTTACAATAGGCAATCATCGCTGCTTTCGTTTTCACGCTATCAATAGCATCAATGACATAATCATAGCCACGATTTAAGTATTCGGCTTGATTATCCGGTGAGATGAAATCATCAATGATATTCACCACACATTCTGGATTAATCAGCTTAACGCGCTCGGCCATCACTTCCGTTTTAAGCTTGCCAATATTGCCGCTTAACGCAGGAAGCTGACGGTTAATATTGGTCACACAAATGTCATCCATATCAATCATAGTGATCTGCCCTACGCCGCTTCGTGCAAGCGCTTCCACCACCCACGAACCTACGCCGCCAATACCAATGACGCACACATGAGCCTGACGCAAGCGTGCCAAGCCTTCTGGTGTGTAAAGGCGACCAATGCCGCCAAAACGTTGTTCGTAGTTATCGACACGAGCCATTATTGTAGTACCCAAACGCGTCCATAGTGTTTTGATAACCCCGCAATATGACCTGCTTGATCGCCAATACCTCGGTATAAGTCAAAGTGGTGACCATTTACCGCACCACCCACATCAAGTGCCACCATTAAGTGTAATTTGTGTGTACCCATCCAGTTACCATCATTATCAATATCCGGTACTTCAACTAATAATACGGTTCCAGAAGGAATGACATTACGGTCAGAAGCGACGGCAGCCATTGGCACTAAAGGCACACCAGCAGAACCTTTCACTTTACCTGTCGGATCGTTTTTAAAGAAAACATAAGATGGATTACGTTCTAACAATTCTCGTACTCGAGATGGGTTTGCTTTCCCCCATTCACGAATCGCTTGGATAGACATTTTTTCTTTTGGAATTTCACCATCTTCTACTAACAAACGACCAACAGCTTGATATTTATAGCCATTTTGGCCAGCATAGGCTAAATAATTTAAATTGCCGTCACCGTAATCAACATAGCCACTACCCTGCACGCCTAATAAGAAGTTATCCATCATTGAATCACTGTAAGCGAGCTCTAAGCCTTGTCCAGCCAATGCACCATTATAAATTTCTGCACGGCTATAACGTTTATAGCTTGGCATCGCATAAATTGGATGTTGATATTGGCCTTGTGCAGTACGGCGAGCATGGATAACCGGTGAGTAATAACCTGTCATCAACACGTTTTGATAACCATCGAAACCTTTCATAATCTGTGGGTTAATGCCGTATTGTGCTAATTCATTCACATTAGCCCCTGCAAGTACCCAGTTAGTGATTTTGCCATAATTCGCCGCAAAGCGATTTGTTAATGAATTTGAATAATCACGAACATTCGTCAACTGCGTTAAAAAATCACCTTGGTTGACGACCGCACTTTTGTTCTCCACGGATGCCACTGGACTTAAAATAGCTTGTTGATAACTACGTCCATTATACTTTGCCCCAAATTTTTGAGGATCGTCTCCTGTCGCAGTACGCGGTAAGCTAGAATTATTTTTTGAAGAGACTTTACTTGGTGCTGAACCACATGATGCAAGCACTGAAACTGCCGCCATCACAGAGAGAATTTTTACGGCGAGATTTTGACGAAATTTCATTCTTATTTTCCTAAATTAAACTAACTAATACAAAGTTGCATACGCTATCAAAAATTCCCTTTTAGGACTAGCACTATTTCATAAAATGATTAATTAATATTCACATTGTTTATTTTCTTAACAAACGGAAAGTCAAATTCAGTTTAAATCTTGCAATAATTTTTGAAACGAGTATATTACGCGCCGTCAGACGCGGGGTGGAGCAGCTTGGTAGCTCGTCGGGCTCATAACCCGAAGGCCGTCGGTTCAAATCCGGCCCCCGCAACCAAATTATAAAGCACCGAAATTTCGGTGCTTCTTTGTATTCTAAGTGACTATTTTCTATTCTAGAACGTCGCCGTCAAGCCCAATTTAATCGTTCTCCCCGGTGCAGGCATAGATGAACGAGTCATTGGATCAAGATAATAACGATCGGTTAAATTTGTCGCAGACAATGACAGTGCAAGATTCTCATTCACTTTGTAATTCATATAAGCATCAACCAAGAACACCGGCTGCCAACGTGGGTTGTTATTGCTATTGGCAAACCAACCGGCATCACGCAAGGATTTATTGCGGGTTTCTTTTACATTGGTGTGATACACCATTCGCGTGCCAACTTCTAATCGTTCATCTAAGAAACGTACACCAAGATTTGAGGTAATGCTGTATTTCGGCAAAATGGCATTTTTTAAGTAGCCGTTTTCATTACCACCATTAACACATTCGGGATAGGCTTTAAATGTGTGTATATCACCCGTACTACCAACATCTCGAATTGCTGAACTTTTATCGCAGAATTTATTTTTGATGTTGTAGCTAATACCGATATCACCGAAGATGCGACCTTGATCATAACGAGCGGATAATTCTATACCTTCTAAAATCCGTTTATCAAACTGCTTCATCTCATAATTAATATCACGGTCAAAAATATTTTTCGTGGTATTTTTGTACCAATTTAGGCGAATATCCGCACGGCGTAAACTTGGGAAGAAACCACGTAAATCATGTACATAGCCCACTTCAATATTTTTGCTGTGTTCCGGTTTACGTTTATAAAGCGGCGTGAGAATATCAATGGAATAGCCAATAGTATCTTCAAAAATACTCGGCATACGTTTGGTTTCATCATAGCGCACATAAATTCTGGCGTTATCACTTAAAAATGCGGTAGCACTAAAGGAAGGTGCCCAAGCGTGATCTTTACGCTCTGCCTTTTTCATTTTTTCCCACTGTTCTTTAGTTATTGGTGTTTTTTCTGGCGAGCCAGAAAAATCAGCACCAATGTCATATAAATAATCTTCTTTCCCAGTTTGTGGATGTATTACTTTTTTTTTCTAACATTTCTTTTGTAATGCGTCCATCCTTAAGCGGAAAATGCTCAACAGAAAAATTACCGTATTCGTCCCGTTCCCAATAAATAGTTTGCGTTGCTGATTCATCCCATTGTGCATCGTTTTGGCCAAGTATGGCATGAGCCTCATTTTCTTCTTCTGTTGATTCTGTATAGCCATGTGCATAAATATAGTTAGATTGATTATTAACCCACTGTTCAAATTCGGATGAGTCATAGTCTGGTTTTGGATAAAGTTCTTCAAATTCATTATACAATTTTGTATATAATTTAGACTTTCTTTCATAGTTTAAATAGTTTTGCGTGAGTTCAGGACTAACTTGTTTTAACTTTTTCACGATAAATGGAATTCGTGATTCGGTTAATACCTCTTCCTGTTTTAAGTTTGCAATTTTTTCCTGCAAACCGCGATCTTTAGATTTGTAATGGGTATATTTCACCCCAGCAGTCAGTAATAACCAATCGGTTGGTGAATATTCAAATTTGAAGCCTGCATTAAATTCATTTCGGTTGCCTTTTCGATTTCCTGAACGAGCTGAGTTTGATACTCGGCAAATACCATGTAAATCGCCCTCCACACAAGTAAGATTTCCCCCTTCCGTTTTATCATCAGTGTCGTATTGATTAAATGCAGTAAGTTGATATTTATCCCAAAGCTCATAAACATTGGTACTGTCTAAAGTTTCACGACGGTAATTTGTCATAATGCTTAAACGAAGTTTTGGACTTAGTTCCGTGACATTGCTAAAGGTTATTCCCATATGATTATCACGGGCAAATTGCACTTGAGCGGGTTGAGTATTAAAAATCCCATCAATATTTTTAAATTTAGGATTTTTCATATATTCTTTTACTTTATTATGAAAAATTTCATAAACGCGATCTTGTGCGCGTTTACGTTCAGCAGGATCTTCTATCTGATCCAAATCATAAGCTTTATCACCGATCTCATCAGCCAGTTGGTGGTACGCTTCATTTCCAAGTGATTGCGTTTCATAATCGCTAAAAAGCACATCGCCAGGTGAGCCGCCCGATGTATTAGTTGCCGTATCATTTTTTACTGCCCAGACACCTATCTTTAAATCAAGCCATTTGTTATCCGGCGGGTTATAGGAAAACTCAACATTACCTGTTTTTTGTTTTACATCTGCTAGTGGCCATTGGGTGACGGTATTACGTGCAGAATAGTTATAGCCAAGTCGGGAAGGCATTATGTCACCATAATTTATTCGCGTGTCTCGGAAGTTCGCAGAAAGTGAAGCATGTTTATTAAAGTGGAATTTACCCTTTAATAACCAAGATCGGCTTTCATAAGATGTATTTGGTACTTCTTCACCCGGTTTATAAATTCGAGCAATGAGTGGAATATAAGGGTCATCGGAGTTTTTATCTAAATTAAGCGGGCCGGTTGTTCCTTCACCGTATTTTTTCCCTCCCCGTTTACCGGCAAAATAATTCCCTTTTTTACGATAAGCATACGCCCCTAAGACTTCATAACCATCATCTTTTGCTGCTAACGCCAAACGTACAGCATTATCGTGTAAAGGTTTATTTCTGCCTTTTTTTCGTGGGCTAATCCGATCATCATCTTTAAAATACAACGCCCATTCACCTAATTCGGCACGCCCATCTGGTGCAACAAGTCGATAATCCTGACCGATGGGAATACCTTCATAAGGACGAGCCTTAATGGAATTGTCGGCGGTCTCCGTTTTAAGTTCAATACCCCATTTTTGGCCCGGTTTGATAATATCGTCAGGATTTAAAGTGGTCATACGAATCGTGCCTGACGCCCCGGAGCGTAAAGTGCGGTCTAAATTAGGGCCTTTTTCCACATTCACTTCACTCACTAAGAATGGATCAAGATAGTTACGATTACTTACACCGGAATAACCGCGCCAAATGGTAATCGCCTGTTCAGTATCATCAACTAATACAGGAATCCGCCCTTGTCCCCAAGAACTACGAATAATAGGATCAATCGCACCTCCATTACGCGCATCGCCACTATAGACGCCTGTAATACCACTTAATAAATCAGATACAGATTGAGAATGATAAGTTTCAATTTCTTTTTTGCTTTTATATTCAGTGACATTATTTTTACTATAAACCTCATCTTTACCTGCTAATGTCTTACTTTCTGCCGTTGCACTAACATTAATGGTTTCCAATTGATTTATTTCTTCCGCCTGGGCTCCTAAAGGGACTATCCCCATAAAGGAAAAAAGCAATAAAGTTACGGTAGTATAATTTTTGTTTGAGTCATCCATCTCTATCCCTCTTAATATAATAAAAATAATTATCATTATTATACGCGTGATGATTTTAAAAACCTATTAAATAACTCAGGTTTATATTAAAAATGAGAAGAAGATCACAATTTTAATTTTTGTAGAATACTCAAAAAAATAAAGGCACAATGTCATGAAACATTATGCCTTTATCCATCAATCTTATTAGATTTGATACTTTGTCTTATCGCCGATATCAAAGTGTAATGGCATTCGCCATTTTTGAACCGCAAGAATCAATAATAACCCGCCGACAATCAACGATAAAATTCGGGCAATCCAACTACCTTCAAATACCCAAGCAAGCCAAAGTGCAGCGACAAATGCGGGTTGTAAATTTAACAACGGTACTCTAAAACAGAAATATTCTTTAAAACATAAACTGCCAAGTGTTACCAGTGCCCCCCCCAGTGCCAATTCATGCCAACCTAAAAGCGCACATAATAGTGCAAGCCATGTAGCAAATTGGAATGTTAAGCGGTAATGTTTTAAATAGATATGAAGAGACGAAGCACAACAAGTTGCCGCAATCAACACGGCAATTTGAGCCTGTTGAGGATACCAAGTTAAAGCGAAAATACTAAATGCCGCAATAACAAAGCCTGTGCGATAAATAATGACAGTGAGTTTATCCCAAATATCCATTGGAGATTTAATATGTGGATCAGCCATGTGATTTCCTTATTTTTGATGATAAAAGTGCAGTAAAAAACACGCTCATTTTTGACCGCACTTTAAACCAAGATTATTTTAATCGATCTAAAATCTTTTGATGAATGCCACCAAAGCTACCGTTTGACATCACAAGAATGTGATCCGTTGGTTTCGCTTCAGCCACAATCATATCGACTAATTTATCAACGCTTCCAGTGTAATGTGCCGGTTGAACACATTGTCCCGCAATTTCAGCCACATCCCATGGAATATTATCTGGTTGTAGCATAAATACGGCATCGGCACGTCCCAGTGCAGGGGCAATTTCATCTTTATGTACGCCCATTTTCATCGTGTTTGAACGAGGCTCTAATACAGCAAGAATACGTACGCCACCGCCTACTTTATCGCGTAACGCAGTGAGTGTCGCCAGAATGGCTTCTGGATGGTGAGCAAAGTCATCATAAACCGTAATACCGTTTACTTCACCCTTCACTTCTAAACGACGTTTTGCATTGATAAAACTGCCTAATGCCTGACATGCATCTTCAATTTTGACGCCTGCATGGTAAGCGGCTGCAATCGCCATTAAAGCATTGTGCATATTATGCTGTCCGACAATATTCCATTTCACTTCAGCGACTTTTTCACCGTGATGGAATACGGCAAATTCAGAACAATCATTGGTAATACGTTCCGCAAACCATTCTTTACCTTTACCGATTAATTGCTGTTCTGACCAACATCCCATATTGAGGGTTTCTTTTACGCTCTGTTCATCTGCAAAAGAAAGAACGCGTCCTGTAGAAGGAATGGTTCGGATCATATGATGGAATTGACGCTGAATCGCGTGAAGATCATCGAAGATGTCCGCATGATCGAAGCTGATATTGTTTATAATCAAGGTTTTCGGATTGTAATGTACAAATTTAGAACGTTTATCAAAGAACGCCGTATCATACTCATCCGCTTCAATCACGAAGAACTCATTCTCCCCTAAACGAGCAGAGGTACCAAAATTCCCTGCAATACCACCGATTAGAAAACCTGGTTTTAGCCCATTTTGTTCTAAAATCCAAGTCAACATGCCCGTTGTTGTGGTTTTACCATGTGTACCTGAAACCGCTAATACCCAACGATTACGTAACAAATGGTCGTGTAACCATTGCGGACCTGATGTGTAAGGCAAGGCATTATCTAAAACATATTCCACGCAAGAATTACCACGCTTCATGGCATTTCCAACAATCACCATATCTGGCGCAGGTTGAAGTTGAGCTACATCATAATTAGGAATAATTTCAATGCCCTGTTCTTGTAAAAAAGTACTCATCGGTGGGTAAACATTGGTATCGGAACCCGTTACTTTATAGCCCATTTGTTTGGCAATCATCGCAACACCACCCATAAAGGTCCCGCAGATGCCTAAAATATGAATATGTTTCATTGTTCTTCTCTAGTTGCTAAAAATGCTGACTATGATAAATCAACTCAAAGATTGAGTAAATAAGGGCTGTTTACATAAACAGCCCTCTTTCTTATTTGATTCGGTCAAAGCCCGCTTGAAGATCGGCAATTAATTCATCTGTGTCTTCAAATCCAATATGCACTCGAATTAATGAACCTGTTAATTTACGCTCAATAGCTGGGCGAATTTTCGCAATTTCTTCTGGTTGATTACATAAAATGAGTGATTCAAACCCGCCCCAAGAATAAGCCATTGTGAAAAGATCAAAATGATCCATAAAGTCGGAAAGCTCTTCATCGTTTAAACGTTTATGTAATTCGAAAGAGAATAAACCGCTTGCGCCGGTAAAATCACGTTTAAAGTTTTCATGGCCTGGGCAACTTGGTAACGCAGGATGATACACTGCTTTAACTTGTGGTTGTTCACTTAACCATTTGGCCACTTTTAAACTACTTTCATGATGTTGTTTTAATCTCACACCTAAGGTGCGAATGCCACGAGCCGTCGTATAGGCAGAATCAGCATCAACCATTTGCCCCATTAAATAGGAATGTTCGCGCAATTTATCCCAAGTACGCGCATTAGCCACAGCAGTACCAATCATAATATCAGAATGCCCCACTAAATATTTGGTCCCAGCTTGAATAGAAATATCAATACCGTGTTCTAGCGCTTTGAATAGTACACCTCCTGCCCATGTATTATCGATCATAATGACGATTTCAGAGCTCACTGCTCGAACCGCTTTAACAATCGTGGGGATATCAGGCACTTCCATCGTTAAAGAACTTGGAGATTCTAAAAATAAGACTTTCGTATTTGGCTGCACGAGTTTGGCAACATCTGCGCCTATCATGGGATCATAATAGGTCGTATCAATATGCATTTTTTTCAAAATTACATTACAAAAATCTTGTGTCGGCTCATAGGCTGCCCCTGTCATTAAGACATGATCGCCTGTTTCCACAAAGGATAAAATAGCATTTGTTACCGCTGCGGCCCCGCAAGGATAAAGATAACAGCCTGCGCCCCCTTCCATTTCACACATTAAATCTTGAAGTGCAAAATGCGTTAACGTGCCACGGCGTCCGTAGAAAAGCTCTCCTTTGTAACGATTTTTTGTACAATGTTTTTTATCTGCAATAGTCTCAAATACTAAAGAAGATGCACGTTGAACCACGGGGTTAACTGAGCCTTGACTAAAACGTTTTTTACGCCCAGCATGAACCAGTGTGGTCGATAAGGTATGATGTTCTGACATATATTTCACCTGTAACTTAGACAATATTAATTAATTCAATAGATAAAAACAGCTGTTAAAGTGCGGTTAATTTTCTTAAAATAATCGGCGACTTTTTGCATCCGCAAAATTTTTATTAACTTTCATATAGGAATTATGACTATGGTATTAGTAACTCGTCAAGCTCCAGATTTTACTTGCGCTGCAGTTTTAGGCAACGGAGAAATCGTTAATAACTTCAATTTCAAGAAACACATCAATGGTAAAGCGGCAGTATTATTCTTCTATCCATTAGACTTTACTTTCGTTTGCCCATCTGAGTTAATCGCATTCGACCACCGTTACGAAGAGTTCAAAAAACGTGGTGTTGAAGTTGTTGGTGTATCTATCGACTCAGAATTCACTCACAATGCATGGCGTAATACCCCAACTGAAAACGGCGGTATCGGTGCAGTTAAATATGCGTTAGCTGCAGACGTTAAACACGAGATCGCTAAAGCATACGGTATCGAACACCCTGAAGAAGGTGTTGCACTACGTGGTTCTTTCTTAATTGACAAAAACGGCGTTGTTCGTCACCAAGTGGTTAATGACTTACCATTAGGTCGTAACATTGATGAAATGTTACGTATGGTAGATGCGTTACAATTCCACGAAGAACACGGTGAAGTTTGCCCTGCTCAATGGGAAAAAGGCAAAGAAGGTATGAAAGACAACCCAGAAGGCGTTGCTAAATACTTGAAACAAAACGCTGACAAACTTTAATTTTTAAGAAAAAGCCACATTAAGTGGCTTTTTTTATTTTTGTAGATCCTTTAGAATGAGCGTATCTTTAACCAAAGTGCGGTTATTTTTTTATGAAATATAATATTCCTATTTTTCTGACGATTCTCCGAGTGATTTTAATCCCATTCTTCGTCGTGGCATTTTATTTACCAATCCCTTCTGCACCTTTTATTACAACGCTCATTTTCTTTATTGCCGGTGTCACCGACTGGTTTGATGGCTATCTCGCACGAAAATTAAAACAAACAACCCGTTTCGGTGCTTTCCTTGATCCTGTAGCTGATAAAGTGATGGTTATTACCGCACTTGTATTAATTGTAGAATATCAACATTCTTTTTGGATTACCATTCCAGCGATTATTATGATTTCTCGTGAAATCATTATTTCTGCTTTACGCGAATGGATGGCTGAATTAGGTGAACGTAATAAAGTGGCCGTTTCATGGCTTGGAAAAGTGAAAACCACCTCTCAAATGCTAGCTTTAGGTGGATTACTCTGGCGATATAATGTGTATATGGAAACGCTGGCAATTATATTGCTCTATTTAGCTGCGATTTTAACGGTTTGGTCAATGCTCCAATACTTAAAAGCAGCAAAAGGCAGTTTGTTAGATAACATTGAATTATAGAATTGACTAAATTTTAAATAAAAGGTGCGGTTATTTTAATCGCACTTTTTATTTTTGAATTATTTTTAACCAATCAAAAACTTTTTTTACGAATTTTATTTGACACAATGAGATAAATCCGTAAAATACGCCCCGTTGTTTGGTAACAAGCAAACGCGGGAATAGCTCAGTTGGTAGAGCACGAC
>NZ_KV837962.1:0-387 GCF_001838615.1 Haemophilus sp. HMSC61B11 | reverse complement strand
CTGCCGTGGGCGTTGGAGAATTGAAAGGGGCTGCTCCTAGTACGAGAGGACCGGAGTGGACGCACCACTGGTGTTCCGGTTGTGTCGCCAGACGCATTGCCGGGTAGCTAAGTGCGGAAGAGATAAGTGCTGAAAGCATCTAAGCACGAAACTTGCCTTGAGATGAGTTCTCCCTGTCTTTAAGACAGTAAGGGTTGTTTAAGACTAAGACGTAGATAGGTCTGGTGTGTAAGCGGTGTGAGCCGTTGAGCTAACAGATACTAATTGCCCGAGAGGCTTAACTATACAACGCTCAAGGGTTTTGGGTGTTGGGTAAACGAGACGAAACTCAGAGATGAAGAGGAAGTTTTGAGGTTGAATCAGCTTGTTTGGTTGTGAGCACTAGAG
>NZ_KV837961.1:0-260 GCF_001838615.1 Haemophilus sp. HMSC61B11 | reverse complement strand
TTTCTCATATAACTCAAATAAATTTTTTATCCTGTGAGTGTTTTTCGCAATATGATCACAAATGCTATGTACTACATTATCTATATGTGCATTAAATAAGTTTGGTATTTTGGCAATTTTATTAATTGTATTAACGCCATTAATAGGTTGAGCTATGCCTAATTCATTCTTGAGTATTTCAATGATTGAGTCTTCACTATTGTTGAGGTGAGAGTCGTCAATATTTAATGTGGCATATGCTCCAGCTATTGTCATATCCA
>NZ_KV837960.1:0-512 GCF_001838615.1 Haemophilus sp. HMSC61B11 | reverse complement strand
ATAAAAAATTTATTTGAGTTATATGAGAAAAACAAAAGTGAGCCTATGGCAAGTTTATGCTGTCAATATTTTGAAGGGCTTATTGGACATTTAAGTTATACATCCCTGGGGCAGCAAGCTTTAATTACAGCATTCAACTCTAATAATGATGTAGTGACAAAAACACAAAAAGAAATTTTAACAAAAGCAGCAGAATCATTAAAAAATTTATTAGACTCTTTTAAAAATTTTTTAAGTTCTCTTGCCAACATGGGGAATTTTTATCGCTTCAATCTCTATTCTTTTGATCGAATTGTTCAAGTTATCAGTAATGAAGTAGTGCTAGCAGGTAGTTATAGAGAAAATGGCAAGCGGTACTATAAACGAACTGAAATCATTCGGAATATAGAAGAAGTTTATCGAAAAACCGGTGTATTTGGGCAAGAGGAATTCTTATCCGAAAAAAAGATTTTTAGTCATGCGAATAAATTAAAAGCATCACGAAAAAAACTCACTACAGAAGAGCTCATTCC
>NZ_KV837959.1:0-784 GCF_001838615.1 Haemophilus sp. HMSC61B11 | reverse complement strand
ATCTTTACCCGATAAACCAATTGAACCATCCTTCCCGTTAATTGATACTGCAGAACCATCTTTACCTTTAACCGCTAATGAACCATCACTACCCGGTTGACCATTCTCGGCTTTTTCTCCTAACGTCATGTTATCCGCTGTAGCAATTTCATAACCATTTGCTATTTGAGTTACCTTGATATTTTTACCTTGGTTTATTGCAAATGTTTCATTGCTTACAATGCGTTTATCAGCATCAGATAGCGCCGGTGTTTCAGTACCATTAGTGGTTAAATTAAAGCCCATACCATCAATTTTCTTATTGATAGTATCGCCCAATGAGTATAGCTGACTACCGTTTACTGCATCTTTGCTCTTGGCATTAACTTCACCATCTGCGACATTAGTAACTTTGTTACTACCTGCATTCACACCAGTATTAGATATTGATACAGTTTTCTTTGGATCTTTAGCTGAACCATCCGGGTTCAAGTTATCCGCTTTATTAACTGTCACACCTGCCGGAGTGATTTTGGTTACATCACCTGTAGCATCTTTAAATTCAGCACTATTTAAACCCTTCAAGTCCTTCGCTAACTGAACTTCTAATGTACTTGCACCGTCTGCTTTAACATTGATATTACCTGTTGCAGATTTAAATGTGTTTGACTCAGCTTCACTTACACCTTCACCCTTGATTTTCACTAGAGTGTTTAGCTTATGTTTGTTTACTTTACTTTCATTATTACCTGTAAACTTCAAGCCGTCATTTAAGGTAGCAACACTTTCACCATTTACATCTAAA
>NZ_KV837958.1:0-318 GCF_001838615.1 Haemophilus sp. HMSC61B11 | reverse complement strand
GAATTTCACCAACACTTCATGGCCAATTCGCGGAATCATCATATTACCGTATTGTGCGCCCGCCCAACCTTGTACCACGCGCACCCAACAAGAGCTGTGCTCATCAAAGTTGCCTAATCTATCCCAAGGAAATTGCAGTTTGACTCTTCCCCATTCATCACAATAGATTTCTTCCCCTTCTGGGCCTGTAACATGGGCAACTTGTGTACCACGAATAATTGGGCGAGGTTTTAATGGACTGCGCCAAGGTTTGTTGTGTGGAATCAGGAAAAGTGTGTTTTCATAGCGGTTGCCTTCTTCTCCCGCTTCTTCATCTAA
>NZ_KV837957.1:212701-411523 GCF_001838615.1 Haemophilus sp. HMSC61B11 | reverse complement strand
ATTGGCATTAACTTCACCATCTGCGACATTGCTAATTTTCTTATTACCAGCATTAACACCTGATTTAGTTACACTTGGACCACCAGTAATAGTCAAACCATCTGTATTTAAAACAGTATCACCTGCTGTTACATTACCTACAGCATTAACATTGGTCACATTAATTGTTTTATTTAAATTAAATGTCACATTATCGTCTGTTGCATTTTTGGTAATTTGAATATTGCCATCGGTGTTATTCAAATCAACTGTTTCACCTGGTGCAACATTACTGCTATTGGTACCATTAG
Source organism: Haemophilus sp. HMSC61B11 (assembly GCF_001838615.1). NCBI lineage: Bacteria > Pseudomonadati > Pseudomonadota > Gammaproteobacteria > Pasteurellales > Pasteurellaceae > Haemophilus > Haemophilus sp. HMSC61B11. The sequence goes on along the minus strand of NZ_KV837957.1, from coordinate 411,233 downwards.
CTGTTAAATTCCAGCCTTTATTAGCCACCTTTTTCACATCATTCAATTGTGAAACATTCACTGCATCTTTATCATCGGTACCTGCTTCAACACCAGTGATTTTTTGGTTGCCTGCATTAATGCCTGATTTAGTTACACTTGGCCCACCATTAACAGTTAAACCATCATTGTTGATAGTCGTATCGCCTGCTTTGACGCTAGTAACGTTAAGCACTTTGTTTAACTTAACTTGAACACCATTAGGTTTCGCTTCAGTCGTAATATTATCATCACCTGTAATTTCAACTTCATCGCCCAATTTTTTCACATTTGATTTGCTGCTATCACCAGTGAATGTTAAACCTTTTGTAGTAACCGTTGTATTTGCATCTACACCTTGTTTGATCTCATCTTTTGTTTTTTTAGATAAATCAAGATGATAGTTAGTTACAGAAGCATCTCCAACATTTTGGGCACCTTTATTTTCTACAGTTAACGCATCGGTTGTCGTTACATTTGCAGAGGTATCTACACTATCTACTTTATAAATAGTTTGCCCATTTGCACCGGTTTCTGACGTAACACTTGTATTTTTACCCGCCTTAACTTCTGTTTTAGCTGCATTTAACTGAGAAACATTGACTGCATCACTTGAAGCTGTTCCATTTGCTACATTGGTGATTTTCTTATCACCAGCATTAACCCCTACATCTTTATCGATTGAAATAGGACCAACATCAACATGGTCAAAACTTACCTTATTACTTGTTGCAATAGTAAAATCCTTACCATTTTGAGAAATAGATATATTTTTACCATCAATAAATTTAACAGTATTGCCAGCCTTAACAGCTTCTTTGGTATTGTCATTTGCAACGACATTCCAATAAGTATTATTGATTGCTTCTGCAACAGAAGTTGCTGTCACTGGAGCATCCCCGTTAGCTGGTGTATTAACTTGTCCATCGTTACCAGCAGAAATCGTGGTTGTATTCACATCCACTTTGAAGGTTTTTACTCCATTCACATCTCGGCTACTTGCGGTCGTATTCTTGCCATGTTCAATATCAACCAAACCTTTAATCACATTTTTGCCATCAGGGTTAATATTATCTAGGCTTTGATTTGCGGCATTATCAATTTTATTTTTCGTTGCAGTATCAATTTTTACTTCAATGCCATTTGCTTTAGCTTCTGTTTGCAAACCATTTGTACCAGTAATATTTAAACTCTGGGTAGCTAGATTCACTGAGCCAGTACCAGAATTGCCTGCGGTATTTAAGTTAATCGCATTAATTGCTGTATTTACTGCATCACCCGTAACAACTTTATTATCGCCGGCAACAACCGTATTAGATTTATTTAATCTAAATACAATATTATCTGTATCTGCAGCACTCGTGATATCTGTACCATCACCTTTGATAGCGAGTGAATCACCTAATTTTTTCGTAGTACTTCCAGTATTACCTGTAAATGTAATTGGTTTATTACGTACACTATTAATTGCATCTACAACATCACCAGCATTTGCAATCGCATTTCTATTTGGAGTAGACGCATTACTTTGTGCATCAGAAGAAATTGTCGTCGTATTTACATTAAACGTCACATCCGTTCCATTTGCTGTTTTCGTTACAACTGCGGTTGTTTGTGCGCCATTTTTAAAATTAACTACATTATTATTGTTAATTCTCGCTTTAGAAGCATTATTTTCTAATACATTAAAACCACTGTTGTTTAGTACCGTGTAAAGTTGAGAACCGTTTACAGCATCCGTTGACGTAGATGAAAGACGCCCTGCTGCTACATTATGGATTTGGCGCTCTTCTCCGGTCTTACCAACAGAAAAAGCTCCCTTTAACGTAGATGAGTTTGCCGCAAATCTAATCGTTGTATCCGCACCGGCAGCATCTTTAAATGTCGCAGTTGAAGATGTTGCATCAAATGCATTTGCTCCTGCTTGAGAATGAGAACCTAAAGCAACAGAATGTTCTACAGCAGCATTAGACTGTTCCCCTATTGCAATAGAATGTCCGCCTGATGCATTTGAACTTAAACCAAATGCCATAGAGGAATCACCACTAGCACTACTTGCACCACCCATCGCAATAGTATTGTCTCTGCTACCAATCGCGTTAGTACCAAAAGCTAATGCGTTTATCCCCGAAGCATTAGCATTAGTACCTAAAGCTATTGAGTTTACTGCTGAGGTTTTAGCATTCCACCCTAATGAAATAGCATTAGGTTGGCTGGCTTGTGAATTTAAACCCACAGCAATGCCACGATCAGCTGTTGAACTTGCATTAGGTCCAATCGCAATCGCATCTGCTGCACTCGCCCCATCATTATTGCGGTTTTGTGCTACACTAGACTTCACAGAAAAATAACGAATTTTTTCTAATGAACTGAGAACTCCATACAATTGAGAACCATTAATTGCATCAGTAGAATTTGAAGATATGTCACCTGGCGCAACGTTAATTAACTGACGCTCATAGCCTTTTGAACCAAAAGAAACTACATCACCGGCATCAACGGTTGCTCCACCAGCCCACTTATAAGTTTCACCTAAAATAGTACGAGTCGCATAGGCTCTTCCTACGTTGTCAGTGACAGAAGCCGTACCGATAGCAACGGAATTGAGCTTATTAGCTTTAGCTCCTACGCCAAGAGCTACTGAACCAAATGCTGTAGCTTTAGATTTAGTCCCCAATGCAGTAGATAAATCAGCTGTCGCTTCAGATTGAACACCGAGTGCAACAGACGCTTCACCAGATACTGTATCCTTATATGAGAAGGCATTCATAGTATCCCCTGTCATTCGATTATAGATTTCTCGAAGGGTTTTATTATTTAGATCATACTCTCCAGTTTTCACACCAGTGTCGTTATAATCTATAAATTTATCAGCCCCCACATATCTTTTCGAACCGGCCTGATCAAGATCGTCACCACCAATAGCAACTGAGGAATTACCATCTGCTCGAGTGTTTCCCCCAATAGAGATTGATTGATCGCCCTTAGCCCAAGCACTTAAGATTCGACTTCCAGGAGTTATACTCCCACCAGAAGAACCAATCGCAATAGACTGATTGACTCGACGATCATCTTGTCCAACCTGCGCTCCAGCACCAATAAGAATATTATAGTTTCCAGCGGTCGAACCTAGAGTACCGGCACCCTTACCAATTGCAATACCATTTATATACGGGTTTTTAGCACTGTTTCCTACTGTGATAGTATCATAGCTCGTTGCAGTTGAATTACTATCACCAATAGCAATGCCAGTAGAATGAACATTACTATCGACCACGCCTCCAGCAACAAATCTAGCTTGTACTTGGGAAGCGCCCCCCATCATACACATGGTAAAAATGGATAATTTAAAAAGGTTTACCACGTTTGACTTTTTCATTTCTGAGCTGAGCTTTCCTCTATTTCTTGCGAGTTCAGAAACTACTACAAAAGATTGAGTCACATTATTCCAAATAATTTTAAAAACTTTGTTCATAAAAAATCACCAATATAAAGTTAAAGAAGGAAATTGAATATATGTATAAATTTTCAACAAAAATAAACGTTCGTATTATAAGGTAATTAAACTTAAGAGCAAGACATCGTTAGGTAATAATTAAACAAAAAATTCTCCCCCACATCAAAACATACCCTTTTAGAGGTATTTTATTTGGAAATGTTGATCAACCTCAAATTTTTGAAAAAAAACCGTATAAAAACTACTGCTTTTTGGTATCTTATGCTTGCGTTGAGCTATTTTTATGAGTGAATTCAAAAGCTTAATAGGAATTGTTCGCATTTAAAATTGTTTTTTTATTCTTTCCTAATGGAGTGATTATCGTGAACGCATTGAGAAAAAGCCTTGTTTTGGCCACTTCTTTCGCAGCTTTAGGTGTGTATAACTCAGCGATGGCTGAAATGGTATACAAGCCTGTTGAACAACCTGTGGAAGCACCAAACCCTAATTTAAAAATCGAAGCAGTGAATGAAAAATTTGCTGAGAAATATCCTAGCCAATTCAATTCGTGGAAAGCGACTGAAAAAGGCGACAAAATCATCTATGCTAATGAACAAGATCCTCGTTTAATCGTGTTATGGGGGGGCTATTCTTTCGCAAAAGAATATAACGCACCTCGTGGTCACATTTATGCAGTAGAAGATGTACGTAATATTTTACGTACTGGTGCGCCCAAAAATGCAAATGATGGCCCACAACCAATGGCATGTTGGACTTGTAAAGGTCCAGACGTTCCTCGTTTAATTGCAGAATGGGGTGAAGATGGTTACTTTGGTGCCAAATGGGCTAAAGGTGGACCAGAAATTGTCAACTCGATCGGTTGTGCTGACTGTCACGATACGACCTCTAAAGACTTTGCTGAAGGCAAACCTGCATTACGTATTGCTCGTCCACACGTTCTTCGTGCATTAGATCACTTAAATAATGCACTTCAAGCAAAAGCAAAAGCTGAAGGTAAAGAACAAGCTAACTTAAGCTTTAACACAGCTGCTCGCACTGAAAAACGTGCTGAAATCTGTGCAAACTGTCACGTTGAATACTACTTCGCGGGCGACTTAAACCAAGTAACCTTCCCGTGGAACAATGGTCAAACTGTTGATGACATCGAAAAATACTACGATGATATCGGCTTCAGTGACTGGACTCACTCTCTTTCTAAAGCACCAATGTTAAAAGCTCAACACCCTGACTTTGAAATTTGGTCTTTAGGTATGCACGGTAAAAACGGCGTAACTTGTATCGACTGTCACATGCCTAAAGTACAAGGTAAAGACGGTAAAGTTTACACCGACCACCAAATCCAAAACCCATTCGATGCATTTGATACCACATGTGCAAACTGTCACGATCAAAGTAAAGAAAAACTTAAAGATATCGTTGCTTCACGTAAAAAAGAAGTGAAAGATGTAATGGGTCGTTTAGAAGATCAAGTTGTTCGTGCTCACTTTGAAGCGAAAGCGGCATGGGATGCAGGTGCAACTAAAGAAGAAATGGAACCTGCTTTAATGGATATCCGTCACGCTCAATGGCGTTGGGACTACGCAGCAGCAAGTCACGGTGGTCACATGCACGCACCTGATGTAATGCTTCGCGTATTAGGTTCTGGTATCGATAAAGCAGCGGATGCACGTGCTAAACTTGCAGCAATCTTAACTAAACATGGCGTGAAAACTCCGGTTGAAGTACCAGATATTTCTACAGCTGATAAAGCATGGAAAGTAATGGGTATTGATATCGAGAAAGAACGTAAAGCGAAAAAAGAATTCTTAGAAACTGTTGTACCTCAATGGGTAAAAGAAGCGAAAGCCAATGGCAAATTAGCTGAAGATACCGCAACAAAACAATAAAAAAAGAACCGCACTTTGTAACTAAAGTGTCGAAGTGCGGTCATTTTTAACCATATATTTGAGGTAATCAGAATGAATTTAACTTCTTTAATCAGCAAATCGGCAAAATCCCTTGCATTGCTTGCAATGCTTGTGGCAATGCCAATGGCTGCTAGTGCGGAAGAGATGGCAAAAACACCTGCCTCTCAACTCACTTATGAGCCACAATTGGATAACCAACGTGATCCAAACCAATATTGTGCAAAATGTCACAAATTTGACCAAGTTGATAAAAACCAAACTTTAGATCAATCTGGTGGTGAATTACACTTTGGTAAATTCCACGGCGCACACTTAAATCAAAAAAGCCCTAACACAGGTAAACCAATTAACTGTGTAAACTGTCACGGTAATATTTCGGAAGATCACCGTCGTGGTGCAAAAGATGTGATGCGTTTTGATGGCGATATCTTTGGTGATAAAAAACCAATGTATACCGCGCAAGAACAAAACCAAGTTTGTTTTGCTTGTCACCAACCTGCAAAACTTCGTGAAAAACTTTGGGCGCACGATGTTCACGCAATGAAATTGCCTTGTGCAAGCTGCCACACATTACACCCGAAAGATGATGCGATGAAAGGTATTCAACCGAAAAATCGTGTGAAACTTTGTGTAGATTGCCACGGCGAACAACAAAAACGCAAAGCGGCAAAAGACGCACAATCACAAACGCAATCAACCGAACAAAAGGATAAATAATGACAGCTTGTTCACGCCGAAACTTTGTTTCCGGCATGGGGGCATTAATCCTTATGACGGGGACATCAGTTACCTCTTTAGCGAAAGAGGAAAAGGCGGATAAACCGAAACGCTATGCAATGGTACACGACGAAACAGCTTGTATCGGCTGTACCGCTTGTATGGATGCTTGTCGTGAAACAAACCACGTTCCTGAAGGCGTTTCACGTTTGGAAATTCTCCGTAGTGAACCTTACGGCGAATTCCCAAATCAAGAATACGAGTTTTTCCGTCAATCTTGCCAACACTGTACAAACGCCCCTTGCGTGGCAGTTTGTCCAACCGGTGCATCATTTATTGATCCTGAAACAGGTATCGTAGATGTGCATAAAGATCTTTGTGTAGGTTGCCAATACTGTGTTGCAGTTTGTCCTTACCGCGTACGTTTCATTCATCCAGTACACCGTACTGCGGATAAATGTAACTTCTGTCGCGATACAAACTTAGCAGCTGGCAAACAACCTGCTTGCGTAGAAGCTTGTCCAACCAAAGCATTAACCTTTGGTGATATGAATGATCCAAGCAGTGCAGTTTCCCGCAAAGTGAAAGAAAATCCGGTTTATCGCACTAAAGTGGAATTAGGTACTCAACCAAATCTTTACCATATTCCATTCCAACACGGGGAGCCAAGAAGATGACATTAGATTATCCTGTTCCGTTTCACACACCTAATTTGGTGTGGGATTCAACAATCGCTATCTATTTGTTCTTACTTGGTATTTCTTCCGGTGCGGTACAATTAGCGATTGCTTATAAACGTAGTAACAAATTAGAAAATCCAAGCAAAAACTGGATTATCCGAGCAGCCGCCGTTTTAGGTTCTGTGCCAACATTAATTGGTTTAACCCTATTAATTTTCCACTTGGCACGTCCTTGGACATTCTGGAAATTGATGTTTAACTATCAATTCAACTCTGTAATGTCTATGGGGGTAATGTTATTCCAAGTTTATATGCTGTTCTTGGTATGTTGGTGTGCCGTTATCTTCAAAGAAGATATCATGGCACTTATCCAACGTTTTATGCCAAAACTTGGTTTTGTCGGTAAAATTATCAATGTATTAGAACGTTTAACTGGTCCTGTAGAAATCATTCTCTTCATCTTAGCCGCTGTGCTAGGGGCTTATACCGGTTTCTTACTATCAGCATTGATCAGTTACCCAATGTTAAATAACCCTGTTCTACCAGCGTTATTCTTGGCTTCAGGTACCTCTTCCGGTATCGCTGCAACCTTCTTATTTATCCTTATCGCAGGTAAATTAAAAGGTGATAGCCATGAATCACACTTCATTCACAAATTCGAAGTGCCAATTATGGTAACTGAACTTGGTTTATTAATCTGCTTCTTTGTTGGTCTACACTTTGGTGGCGGTCAGAAAGTAGTTGCATTACACAATGCACTTTCCGGCTTCTGGGGGGCTGTATTCTGGATTGGGGTATTCTTAATTGGTATCATCATTCCTCTACTTGCTAACCTTGCAGCAAAAGACAGCTTAAAATACAACAAGAACTTTATTATCCTTGTGTCAATCTTCGACTTAATCGGGGTTCTCTGCTTACGTTACTTCATCTTGTATGCAGGACAACTTACCGTTGCGTAAGGATAAATTTCTTATTTAATCAAAAGGCGTATACAATACGCCTTTTGTTTATTTAGAAGGCTAAAGTGCGGTTAATTTTACGTATGTTTTTCATGCTTAAAATCAACCTCATTTTGTAAAATACAACCTTTAATACTGAAGAATACTATGCTTCCCGAACTCGGATTTCTCTCATTACTCTTTGCTACCACCGCGGCGCTCTTACTTTCCATCGTGCCGCAAATTGGTATTTGGCGAAATAAACCCACTCTCACTAATACAGCTTGGGGATTAAGCTATTGCTTCGGTATTTTTACAAGCGTATCCATCGGTATTCTCGCCTACTCTTTTGCGACAGATGATTTCACATTGGAATACGTGGCAGCACATTCTAATTCCCAATTACCAACATTTTTCAAAGTCGCCGCCACCTGGGGCGGACATGAAGGCTCCATTTTATTTTGGCTTTTCACATTAAGTCTTTGGTTAGTGGCTTTTGCCTTTTTCTCTCGTAAAAATGACCGCACTTTTGCTGCTCAAACCCTCTCTTTACTCGGCTTAATTTGTCTTGGGTTTACTATTTTCATTTTGTTCTACTCCAATCCATTTGGACGTGCATTCCCAGCTCCTGCGGAAGGGCGAGATCTCAACCCAATGCTGCAAGATATTGGCTTAATTTTCCACCCGCCGCTTTTATATGTCGGTTATGTGGGCTTTGCCGTTAACTTCGCTATGTCCATTTCAGCCTTAATCTTTAATCGTTCTGCACAAGCGATCGCGCGTGCTATGCGAGCTTGGGTGCTCGTTTCTTGGTTATTCTTAACCTTAGGGATCGTGCTCGGTGCATGGTGGGCATATTACGAATTAGGCTGGGGTGGTTGGTGGTTCTGGGACCCTGTAGAAAATGCCTCGCTTATGCCATGGTTATTGGGACTTGCACTTTTACACAGCTTGATGGTGACTGAAAAACAAGGGATGTTTAGCTACTGGACAACACTCTTTTCCCTACTCGCTTTTGCATTCAGTGTATTAGGCACATTTATTGTTCGTTCAGGTGCATTAACCTCCGTTCACGCCTTTGCTTTAGATAGCTCCCGTGGTTATGTGCTATTACTCATTTTCTTCTTACTGACTGTCGGCTCGCTCAGTTTATTTGCGCTACGCACAAATACCAACGAAAGTGCGGTCAAATTTCCGCTTATTTCTAAAACCGGAGCGATTTTAGGCTTAAACATCGTATTGACCGTGGCAACCGTCAGCACATTCTTAGGCACTTTCTATCCAATGCTATTCCAAGCCATGAATTGGGGAAGTATTTCTGTGGGCGCGCCTTACTTTAATAGTATTTTCTTGCCATTGCTCACGTTAGTGCTTTTTGCCATGGCGGGCACTCTTTGCTTAGGCTGGTTTAAAACCGATAAGAAACACTTTTTCAAACGCTTGTTATTACTTATTCCAGCTGCAGTAATTGCTTATGGCATGATTTGGAATGCGCTGCAGAATGACAGTGCGTTACGTTTCCATTTCTTCGCTTATATATTACTTACCCTCGCTATTTGGGTATTATTCGTCACCTTATGGCAAAATTGGGCAAAAGTAAGACTGGCCTATTTCGGGATGATTCTCGCACACTGCGGCGTGGCTATTGCCACAATGGGCGCTGTAATGAGTAGTTACTTTGGCAGTGAATTAGGTGTTAGACTCGCGCCACAACAAAGCCAACAATTAGGTCAATTTGAATTCCACTACGATCGTTTTTCCAATGAAATTGGACCAAACTTTACCGCCGAAGTCGCTTTCTTTAGTGTGTCAAAACAAGGTAAACCTTACGCTGAAATTGTACCGGAACGCCGCTACTATGATGTTCGCACCATGACCATGAGTGAAGTAGGGTTAGATGCTAGCTTTTGGGGCGATTTATATATTGTAATGGGCGATAACTTAGGCAAAGGCGAATTCACATTCCGTTTACATTACAAACCGCTTATTCGCTGGTTATGGCTCGGGGGCATTTTAATGGCACTTGGCGCATTATGTTCAGTCATCAATTTGAAGAGAAAACGCGATGAATAAAAAGTTTATTTTGTTTTTACCACTGATTTTATTATTGAGCGTTTGCTTACTACTTTTTGTTGGTTTACATAAAGATCCAAAACAAATTGCCTCTGCGCTCATTAATAAGCCCGTGCCGGAATTCTATCAAGCAAATTTGCTTGAACCCAGTCAAATCGTCAGCCCAAGAGATTTCCCCCAAAAGCCTTTCCTGCTTAATGTTTGGGGAAGTTGGTGTGGCTATTGCCAACAAGAACACCCTCTCTTGATGGAAATTTCAAAAGAAGTGCCCATTGTTGGCATCGACTATCGTGACAAGCCTCAAAATGGCATTGCGATGCTAGAACGCATGGGCAATCCATTTATACTTACCATTGACGATAGCCGTGGTGAATTTGCGATGCAATTAGGCGTAGATGGTGCACCAGAAACCTATGTTGTCGATGAGCACGGCATGATCCGTTATCGTCATTCTGGCTATATGGATCGTGAAACGTGGCTTACCGAAATCAAACCAAAACTTGATGAATTAACTAAAAAGTAAAATGAAAAAATTAACCCGATTTTTGACCGCACTTTTACTGACTTTCACCCTTTTTGCTCACGCAGAAATGGTGGATACCTATGCGTTTAAAAACCAAGCCGATCGTACTCGTGCTATTGAACTGGCAAAATCCTTACGTTGCCCACAATGTCAGAATCAGAATTTAGTTGAGTCCAATTCGCCGATTGCTTATGACTTACGTATTGAAGTCTATAAAATGGTAGATGAAGGAAAAACGAATCAGCAAATTATCGACACGATGACAGCACGTTTTGGTAATTTCGTGAACTATAAGCCCCCTTTCCAATGGAATACCGCACTACTCTGGCTATTGCCTATCTTGCTATTAATTGGTGCTTTTGCGTTGATTTTGTTTTCCACTAAAAAATCAGAAGACGCCCCTAAACCACTTGAAAATCAACCTCATACAGCGCCTAAAGAAGAAAAAAGTGCGGTTAAATTTGAAACAAAATCCGCCATTTGGGTCTTTGCAATCTTATTGATCCTTCCTTTAAGTTATTACTTATCCCTTGATCGTTTTGAGCGCGTTCAACAAGGCGAAAAAGAGATGGTTGAGCTTGCTAATAAAAAAGCCGATACATCAATGGTGCATCAAAAAGAAGATATGGTGCTCAAAATTCAAAATAAAATTCGAGAAGATGTGAATAACCCTGAGCTTTGGGCTCAGCTAGGTGATGCCTATATGCAAAATGATGAATTTGATCATGCACTTATTGCCTATGGCAATGCAGAAAAAATTTCAGGCACAACACCCGCTATTTTAGGCCTCAAAGCGACTGCTCTTTATTATCAAGCAGGTCAAAATATCACACCACAAATCCAGCAAATAATGGATGAGGCGTTAAAACAAGATAAACATGAAATATCAGTGATAACATTATTGGCAACTGAAGCTTTTAAAAATCATGAAGCTGAAAAAGCCAAAGCTTATTGGCAGCAATTATTAGATTCAGGTAATGCAGCCGTGGATCGCCGTACTGTTATCCAACGAATCAAAATGATAGACTATTTTGAAAAAGGACAAACCTCACAATAAGCTATGTCTCATTATTCAGAAAATATCATTATTGGAGCCGGTGCTGCCGGCTTATTTTGTGCCGCACAGTTAGGAAAGCTGGGCAAACAAGTCACAATTTTTGATAACGGTAAAAAAATTGGTCGAAAAATTTTAATGTCTGGCGGTGGGTTCTGTAATTTCACCAATATGGAAATCACATCTGGCCGTTATATCAGCCAAAACAAACACTTCGTGAAATCTGCCTTAAAACGTTATACACAATGGGATTTTATTGCTTTAGTCGCCGAGTATGGCATTCCTTACCATGAAAAAGAGTTAGGACAGCTATTTTGTGATAACGGTGCAGAAGATATCGTGAAGATGCTCGGAACGGAATGTGACAAATACGGTGTCAACATTCAACTACGAAGCGAAGTGAGTGATGTTGAAGCCGTTGAAAACACCCCTAAAGTGCGGTTTAAATTAAAGGTAAATGCGGTTGAATGGCAATGCCAGAATTTGATTATTGCTACGGGCGGGCTCTCCATGCCTGGCTTGGGTGCTTCGCCTTTTGGCTATCAAATTGCAGAACAGTTTGGATTAAATGTGATTCCTCCGCGAGCAAGTCTTGTGCCATTCACATGGCGAGAAAGTGACAAATTCTACTCGGCACTCTCTGGTGTTTCATTAGATGTGGCGGCGACGAATCAGCACAAAACCTTTACTCATCAAATGCTGTTCACCCATCGTGGCTTATCAGGCCCTGCTATTTTACAAATATCCAATTATTGGCAACCTGGTGAAAGCATTCATTTGGATTTATTGCCTTATAACAACATTCGTCATCACTTAGATGAGATGCGTCAATCTTCGCCAAAATTGCAATTAAAAACCGTATTAAGTCGCTTATTACCAAAAAAATTAGTCGAGCTTTGGTTAGAACAAGGCTTGATTCAAGACGAAGTGATCGCAAACTTAAGTAAAGTGCGGTTAGAAAATCTAGAGAATTTAATCCACAACTGGCAATTTATTCCTAATGGCACTGAGGGCTACCGTACAGCTGAAGTCACGATGGGCGGTGTTGATACCCATGAGATTTCATCCAAAACTATGGAAGCCACTAAGATTAAAGGCCTATATTTTATTGGCGAGGTACTGGATGTTGTCGGCTGGTTAGGTGGTTATAACTTTCAATGGGCATGGAGTTCGGCTGCCGTTTGTGCTATGGGGATTGCTGAAGGCTAATAATTCTCTGCATTAATTATTTTCATCATAAATGAAAAAATCATTACTTTGATCGTGAAATATCCTTACGTTAAAATCAGCATACGAAAATAAAAAGAAGGATATAAACATGACATCAAAAACACTCCCCTTCCACGCTGATACAGTCGGCTCATACTTACGTTCTCAACCTTTAAAAGAAGCCCGTGCAAAATTTGCAACAGGCGAAATTTCTCGTGAACAATTAACGGAAGTTGAAGATCAAGAAATTGCTAAATTGGTACAAGCTCAGTTAGATGCAGGTATTCAAGTCATCACTGATGGGGAATATCGCCGTGCGTTTTGGCACATCGATTTCTTAGAAAACCTAAATGGCATCGAAGGTTATCACCCTGAACATGGTTATAAATTTAATGGCGTGGAAACTAAACCTTATAATACTCGCTGCTGTGGTAAAGTATCTTGGAATCCAAACCACCCATTTATCGAACATTTCAAAAAATTAAAAGACATTGTTGGGGATCGCGGCGTCGTAAAATATACCATTCCAAGTCCGAATCAATTAATGTATCCAATTCAATGGGATACGGGCGTTTATGCTACACGTGCAGAATTTGCCAAAGATGTTCAACAAGCTTATAAAGATGCGATCAAAGCCTTCTATGATGCAGGTTGCCGTTATTTACAATTTGATGATGTGTATTGGGGTTCACTCTGTAACAATCACCTAAAACCAGAATTTGAAGCAGATAAAGCACAAGCGCTTGAAAATATTCAAGTTGTATTAGCCGCTAAACCAGCAGATATGGTTATCACCACGCACGTTTGCCGTGGCAACTTCCGTTCAACTTATTTATTAACTGGTGCATACGATCCTATTGCGGATGCGTTATTTGGCCAAACCCAATACGATGGCTACTTCCTGGAATATGATGATGAACGTTCTGGTGGGTTTGAACCATTAAAACACTTTGCCAATAATCCACACAAAGGCCGTGTTGTATTAGGCTTAATCAGTTCAAAATTCCCTGAATTAGAAGATAAAGCGGCTATTAAAGCTCGCATTAAAGAAGCGACGCAATATGTTCCACTTGAACAGCTTTGCTTAAGCCCACAATGTGGTTTTGCGTCAACTGAAGAAGGAAATATCATGACGGAAGCACAGCAATGGGCAAAAGTCCGTTATGTTGAAGAAATTGCCAAAGAAGTATGGGGTGAAGATTAATTCTTTTCATATCTGATGTTAAAAACACACTGTTTTTTAACCGCACTTTTATAATCTGAGTGCGTAGCAATACGCTCTTTTTTACTGCTTCCTTTCAACAAATAAAAAAGCTGATGTAATTTACATCAGCTTTTTCATTATCAATTTATCACTAGATTTGCGTTAAATCGACGTTTTTAGTTTCTTTTGAGGCTAATAATGCTAACAAGGTTAAGAATGCATTAATGGCTAAATAAATCCCTACACCCATTAAGCCATAAAGTGCATTGATTTTTAATGAAATCATTGCCGCAATAGTGGCCCCGATAATCGATGCAATATTGTAGGCTAAAGAAGCACCAGAATAACGTACTTCCGTTGGGAATAATTCAGGCAATAACGCCGCCATTGGGCCAAATGTCATGCCCATTAATGCCATACCAATTACTAAGAAAGCAAATACAGAAGTTGGTGTACCGTTTCCAAGGAATAATGGCATACATAATGCAAAAATTAAGATGCTGACCGTTGTCCAAATCAACCATTTACGACGACCGATTTTATCTGCATAAAGACCTGAAATGCTGATAAAAATCGCAAAAACGATCGCACTCATTAAAAGTAATCCCGTGAAGGTATTGGCAGGAATGCCTAACCCCATAGGATAGCCCGCTTCTGAAAGGGTTGCCGGTGTACGAGAATACGCTTGAGCAAAGGCAGTCATAATATAGAACAAGGAATAAGTCGCCACCATAATAAAGGTACCAATCACCATCGGTTTAAAGTGTTTAGTAAATACCACACTCACCGGTGCTTTTAATTTTTTCCCTTTTTCTTCCGCTTCAACGAAGACATGGCTCTCATGTAAAGTTAAACGAACATACAACCCAACTAAAACTAAGGCTAAAGAAGAAACAAACGGGATACGCCATGCCCACTCAACAAGGGCTTGCTGCCCCCAGAAATAGCTCACTAAGAAGAAGGTTGCATTAGCCACAAATAAACCTATTGGCGCACCTAATTGAGGGAATGTACCATACCAAGCACGTTTTCCTTCTGGCGCATTTTCTGTTGCGACTAGCGCTGCGCCACCCCATTCACCACCAAGGCCGATACCCTGACCGACTCGGCAAATACATAACAAAATCGGTGCCCAAATACCAATTTGAGAATAAGTCGGCAATAAACCGATAACGACCGTAGAGCCGCCCATTAAAACCAAAGAGGCGACCAAGGTTTTCTTACGACCAATCTTATCACCAAAGTGCCCAAATAAAGCTGAGCCAATTGGACGAGCAAAGAACGCTAAGGCTAACGTAGAAAGAGAAAGTAAATCATCTGAAAGCGGATCGCCGCTATGGAAGAATTGCGTGTTAAAAACTAATACTGCCGCAGCGGCATAGATATAATAATCGAAGAATTCAATTGCGGTACCCACCATGGATGCTAAAGCAACCTTAAGTGGATCATTACGAAGTTGTGAGGACATTTTGCTTCCTTAAGAGTCAAATAAAATGAAAGGGCTAAATCCTAGCATTTCTCTTAAGGTTGAGCAATTTTTAATACGATATTTTCTATTTTTTCAGCAAAATATGTCGGGTTTTCTAAATGGGCATTATGACCAGCATCAGGAATAATCGTTAAATCAAGTTGATTATCCTCTGCCATCTGGCGAAACTTCTGATCTCGTTCACCACAAAAATAAAAAAATGGCAGCAAACTTGACCGCACTTTCTCTCGAAAATCAGGCTGTTTAGCAAGACTAGTAGCTAATAACATTCGGCCAATATTTGGCCCACAATTGGCTTTTCGCTTTTCAATTAATGCTTTGCGTTGCGGTTCATTTAAATGAGAAAAGACAGGTTGTTGATACCAGTCTTCGAGCACGGTTTCAGGCTTTTCATGGAAAAAACGCTCAGCCCACATGTTGTCATTGACTAGACGGCTTTGTTTTTCTTGTTCAGATTGTAAACCTAAATTTGCCCCTTCTAAAATGACTGCCTTTAAATGCCCTATTTTCACTCTAGCTTGCAGTGCATAATATTGTGCGATTCGTCCACCAAGTGAATAACCAATTAAGATATAAGGCTCATCTTTTATGAGATGTTGAATTTGTTCTTCAAGGCACTGAGCGGTTTGCTCAAAATCTTCAACGGCAACAGCTTTATTCTCTCCATGAAAGGGTAAATCGAGAGAGAGACAACGAAAGTGCGGTAGATTTTCGATGACTTTTTGCCAATCTGATTTTGTACCTAATAAGCCATGAAGAAAAACAAGATTCATCATAATAATGCCATATAAAGAAATCCCCTCTATATAAGAGGGGAAAAAAATTATTCACCAATCACCGCGTGGCTGATTTGTTCAATCAAGCGCTTATAAGTTGCGCTGCCATCACTTGGGTTTGTTTTGATTTCAATTAATGTCGCACGGCGGCGAGTATAAGCTTGTTTTAACACGGAGCTTAAATCTGCCCAAGTGTAAGGTAAGGCATATTTTAAACCAAACATTGCGGCGACTTGAGAGAAATCGCCATTATGTGGCAAGCGATAAAACTGCTCTTTCACCTCTTCATCCACTGGCAACATATCAAAGATTGCGCCACCATTATTGTTAATCACAAAAATAATGGTCGGTTGAGTGACATTCTTAAATAAGGCTAAAGAGTTTAAATCATAAAGCGTAGACGTATCGCCAATCATCGCCACCACTGGTTGATCGGCACCGATACCGATACCTGCAGCTGTTGCTAATAAGCCGTCAATCCCACTTGCACCACGATTGGTGAAAATCGGATACCCTTCAGGTAATTTAGTTAACGCATCAACCAAACGTACAAAAAGACTGTTTCCTAAGAACAAAATACCGTTGTAAGGTAAAACACGCTCAATATGATGGGCTAATGAGGCTTCGTTAAGATTGCCACCGACTTGTTGTTCGATAAAGGTTGCACAGAATTTTGAAAGCGCCAGAGGTTCGAGCAACCAAGGCTTTTGACGCAATGGCGGGTGTGCACGCAACCAATGATGAGCTTTGGCGTTAAAGCGAGTTTGCGTATGGTGGTTTGGATCAACTGCATTTTGACTTTGCTCCACCACCCAAAATTCGCCTTGGAATTCCGCTAAGAATTGGTTAATACGTTTACTAATAAAACGAGAACCAAATTGAATCACGATATCAGCTTGAAGTAATTTTTGCTTCACTGTTTGGTTTGCCAGCCAAATATCCGCATAAGGCATAAGCGGTTCTACACCTGATTGAATATCCGTAAGCAAAATCCACCCCATGGTATTTGCCCATGCGTTAATGCCCATTGCTTGTTCAGGCGTTAATTGTCCTGCCACAATGACACCACGTTTCGTACGCCAAGTATCCCAATTCTCGTGCATCAACACTTCTTGTTGTAATGGCTGATAATCAACCCAATTTTTAGGCTGACTTAACCAACGTTGAATTGGCATTAACCACGGATGGCCGTCAATTTCTTGTTCTTGCGCATTATAAAGTGGCTCTGCAAAAGGTACATTAATATGTACCACGCCTAGTTGTTGTTTTTGTTTATAGCAAGCTTGTTCTAACGTAGAAATTAACCATTTCGCCGCATAATCTGCTTGAGGCTTCGGTAGATTGACACTTGCCACTGGGTAATCAGCAAACATATTTTGTTGCACGATAGCTTGATTCGCACCACATTCCCATAATTCAGGTGGACGATCAGCGGTAAGAATAATTAAATTCACGCCTGTTTGACGAGCTTCGATAATCGCTGGATATAAATTTGCTGCAGCTGTGCCCGAGGTGACAATCACGGCAACAGGTGCTTGCGTGGATTTTGCAATCCCCAACGCAAAAAAGCCTAAGCCTCGTTCATCAAAATGACTATGGCACGTTGCACGAGAAGCATTTTGTAAACGCACAGCTTCTAGCGTTAAAGGTGTTGAACGTGAACCAGGCGCAATACAAAAGTGACTCACGCCTTGGCGAACCAAGGTTTCTAAGATCACCTTTGACCAACAACGATTAAATACGCTTACAGACATTCTTCTTATTCTCCGTTATTCTCTGCAAACAGGGAAATCAGCCCTGCCGCTTTACGTTCAATTTCTAACCACTCTTCTACAGGTTGTGAGCCTTCCACAATACCGGCACCAGCAAATACACGTACTTGGTTTTCTTCAATAAAAGCCGAACGAATGGTGACACAAAATTCTGATAGATGTTTACTCATCACACCTAATGTTCCAGCATACCAACGACGATCAAAGGTTTCTATTTCAGCCAAAGCTTTCTTCGCTTGCTGCTGCGGTAAACCTGATACCGCTGCCGTTGGATGAATCGCCTTCAGTAAATCGGCATCCGTACAAAGTGCGGTTAATTTTGCTTGCATTTTTCGAATCAAATGCTGCACTTTGCGTAATGACTTTAATGCGACATCATCAACGGTAATTTGTTCCACTAAGTGACTGATATTTTGTGAAATATCTTCAACCACCAACCAGTTTTCATTGAGGTTTTTTTCATCATTTAATAACCAATTCGCACGTTCATTATTTTCACTTGGATTATCACTAACAGGTGCAGTGCCCGCAAGCGCCTCCGTAAATAACTGACGATCATCACGTGCAAACAGGCGCTCAGGTGTCGAACCCACAAAACAGTTTTGGCCGTTATCTGCCCATAGAAAATGGTAACAACCGCTATTTTTGGCTTGGCTTGCAGCAAGAAAATCTTTTCCGTTTAACTCGCCCTGAATATGAAACACCGTTTCATTTGCTAAGACGAGCTTGGTTAATTCCCCTTGTCGAATTCGAGTGAGCGCTTGATTGACCCAATCACACCACGTGCCTTGATTCGCTTTTGGCTCTACGTTTTCAATGGTTAATTGATTGAGCGGTAAAAGTGCGGTCAGTTTTTCAAATGAATTCAGAACCGCTTTTGCCGATTCAGGCTCATTTGTTTCAACAAAAACAGAAACTACTGTCTCACCATTTTGCTGTTCAATTAAAACTTGAGGCAAAATAAACTGACTTTCACCTTGGAACTGTAAACCGCCCACCAAAGGGAAATCGTGCTCTTGAATAAATTGCTGTGCCAAATTCACATCTGAAAATGACCGCACTTTCCCCACCGCTGCGACGGTTTTATCTTCATCACGAAAACGTAAATAAAATTGTGGATAAACAAACTGCCCTTTCATCCATGCCAAAAGATCAACACCCAATTTCATCTTCGTCTGAAGACGTACAATAGCGGATTGCTGATCAGTTGTCGCCAAGGTTTCAAACTGGCGAATTAGCTCAGATTTAGCTTGTTCTAAAGGGCCCATGAAAAATAATAAAACACACAAAAAATTAGCCTGTATTCTACCGCACTTTAATACATTCAAAAAATTTTTTTATTAAATCTTTTCAAGATAAGAATTTAAGCGTAAATTAGACGTAATTTTTGAATGAAAATCTAATTATCATAGGATGTTATTAATGCGCTCATTTCCAAAATCAGACAAATTAGAACACGTTTGCTACGATATTCGCGGACCGGTTCACAAAGAAGCTTTACGCCTAGAAGAAGAAGGCAACAAAATCTTAAAACTGAATATCGGTAACCCTGCCCCATTTGGCTTCGAAGCGCCAGATGAAATTTTAGTGGATGTCATCCGCAACTTACCTTCTGCACAAGGTTATTGTGACTCTAAAGGCTTGTATTCTGCACGTAAAGCTATCGTGCAATACTACCAATCCAAAGGTATTCATGATTCAACGGTAAACGATGTGTACATCGGGAATGGTGTGTCTGAATTGATTACCATGTCAATGCAAGCCCTTCTTAATGATGGTGATGAAGTATTAGTCCCAATGCCAGATTATCCGTTATGGACGGCTGCGGTGACGCTTTCTGGCGGAAAAGCGGTACATTATTTATGTGATGAAGAAGCGGGTTGGTTCCCTGCTATTGATGATATTCGCGCGAAAGTCAATGCCAAAACTAAAGCTATCGTGGTAATCAATCCAAATAACCCGACTGGTGCGGTATATAGCAAAGCATTACTCGAAGAAATTATCGAGGTTGCACGTGAAAATAATCTGATTATTTTTGCGGATGAAATTTATGACAAAATTCTCTACGATGGTGCTGTCCACCACCATATCGCCGCCCTTGCACCAGATGTACTAACGATTACATTCAATGGTTTATCAAAAGCGTATCGTGTTGCAGGTTTCCGTCAAGGTTGGATGATTTTAAATGGGCCAAAACAACATGCAAAAGGCTATATTGAAGGCTTAGATATGCTGGCGTCTATGCGTTTATGCGCAAACGTACCAATGCAGCATGCGATTCAAACCGCATTAGGTGGCTATCAAAGCATTAATGAATTTATTCAACCTGGCGGTCGTTTACTTGAGCAACGTAATAAAGCCTACGAGTTGCTCACTCAAATCCCTGGTGTTAGCTGCGTAAAACCAATGGGGGCAATGTATATGTTCCCGAAACTCGACATCAAAAAATTCAACATTCACAGTGATGAAAAATTTGTACTCGATTTACTACGCAAAGAGAAAGTGCTTTTAGTACATGGTAAAGGCTTTAACTGGCACTCACCGGATCACTTCCGTGTAGTGACACTTCCTTATACCGGTCAATTAGAAGAGGCAATTGGCAAATTGGCACGTTTCTTAGAAACCTATCGTCAATAATAGAAAAAGAGCGGTTAATTAACCGCTCTTTTTTATTTCATGATTCATAACTAAGCCCAAAAATAGCGCACCACATGGAAAAAAATTGGTGCAGAGAAACAAAGCGAATCCATACGATCTAAAATACCACCATGTCCACTGATCATATTCCCCCAGTCTTTCACGCCCATACTGCGTTTCATTGCTGACATCACGAGCCCCCCTAAGAATCCCATTAAGCAAATTAACAGACTCATTAAAAAAGCTTGCCATGCGTTAAATGGTGTCATCCAATGAAGCAGCATACCTAATAAACTTGCGCTTAATACCCCGCCAACAAAACCTTCTACCGTTTTAGATGGCGATAAGGTTGGCGCAATTTTATGCTTACCGAAGAGTTTACCCCAAACGTATTGCAACACATCACTTGACTGTACTACCAAGATTAAGAAGATCATTAATAAAAGATTTTTTCCTTCATAACCAGAGATATCAAGGGTCAATAAAGCGGGAATATGTGAAATACAGAATACACTAATCATCAATGCCCACTGAATTTTCGTTGATCGGTCTAAGAAATGTGCCGGATCGCCGAGTAATGCCGACAGAATCGGTAAAAATAAGAAACCATACACGGGAATAAAAATCGTGAACATGCTAAACCAATCAATGGCGACTAAAAAATATTGCAATGGCAAGATCACATAAAAACAAGCGGCTAGCGCAAGATGATCGCCTCGACGAATATTCAATAGAGAAAGAAACTCACGCAATCCCATAAATGAAATAATCAAAAAGAGCCCAATTACGCCATAAAAGCCCAATAAACTCGCAATAAAGATAATCCCAATCATCACCCACCAAGCATTGATGCGAGCATTCAGGTTATCAATAACGCTATTCGGTGTATCCACGCCAGCTCTGCGTTTTAAAATATATCCCACTGAGGAAGCAAAAATTAAGGCGATAAATAAACCACCGAAGAGTTGCCATATTTCTGTCATCATTTGCTCCTAAGATTTGCCTTTTTCACTGACATTTAAACTTAATAATGCCGATTGAGTGCGTGTTAAAAAGCCCTCTTTAGCCTCTCCGTTCTCAATCTTTAATGGTTCGCCAACATAAAGATCACATAACAATGGTATTGGTAAAATAAAACCTTTTGGTAAAACATTATTCATATTGCTAATCCAAACGGGCACAAACTCACAATCAGGGTTTTCTTTGGCTAAATAAAACAATCCGCTTTTAAACGGCTGAAGTGGTAAATCATCATCCATCTTGCGAGTTCCTTCAGGGAAGATAATCAGTGAATCATTGACTAATGCTTCGCTCATTTGTCGTATGGCAGCTTTTGGATCTTGGCTATTACGTTCAATCAGTAACATATTGAACACTTTATAGGCTAAAAAGCGACGAATTGCCCCTTTTGTCCAATAATCTTTGCCTGCAACAGGGCGAGTTTGTTTTCTTACTTCATAAGGCAATGAAATCCAAAGTAAAATAAAATCCCCATGACTATTATGATTGGCAAAATAAACACGATGCCCTTCTGAAGATTGTTCCGCAATTGCGGCTTGTGGTCGAACGCCTGTAATAAAAGAAGCAAAACGACACAATAAAAAATCGATTAATCTCGCTAACATAGTTGCTCCTATTACGCAGTCACTTCCGCCAAGCCATTTTTTACTCGCTTAATACAAGTCACAATGAGCAAGATAATCACGATATTGGCTACCCACCAGAAAAGTGAATGCAGGCTACCATTCACCGCATAGAGTAAACCGATCACACCAAATACGAATGCACGATCACTTTTACCCATTGGGCCATCATAACGACGCGTTTTGCCTTGAACTTGCCCCAAAATGCCACATAACTCACTCAACGCGGCAAGCCAAATAATACTTGAGATTTGAATACCATCAAAAGGCGCGACAAAAGCAAAAGGAAGATAAAGAGCCGCATCTGAAACGACATCAGTAATCTCATTAAGATAGCCCCCTAATCGACTTTTTTGATTAAATTCACGTGCGAGCATGCCATCAATGGCATTCAATGCCATACGCAAAAACAACCAAATAGGGATAAGAAAGAAAAGAGAGGAAAATGTCGGAAATAGTGCGAGAACCACACCTAATAAAATAGAAAATAAGCAGGCAAGCAGCGTAACTTGATTTGCTGTTACGCCTTTCGCTGCTAATTGCCTAACTAAAGGCCGAAGTAAATTCTGAAATTTGGGTTTTAAGGCATAGATACTCATCTACCATCTCATTGTTTTTATTAGTAAATATAAAAATTTTGCTAATAATAGAATAGTATAGAGTATTACTCAAGTTTTTTATTCATCCATATAACCTAAACTTCTTAAGGCACGTTCATCATCCGCCCAACCGGACTTCACTTTTACCCAAAGTTCAAGGTGTACTTTATTATCAAATAAGCGTTCCATGTCAGCACGCGCTTCCATACCAATGGTTTTAATTTTTTGCCCTTGAGCACCGATCACCATTTTCTTTTGGCCTTCGCGCTCAACTAAAATCAAGCCATTAATTTCATAAGTACCACGCTCATTTACTTTAAATTGTTCAATTTCAACCGTTACAGAATAAGGTAGCTCTTCCCCTGTGAAACGCATTAATTTTTCACGAATAATTTCTGACGCCATAAAACGCTGTGAACGATCCGTTACATAATCTTCAGGGAAGTGATGAACGCCTTTACGTAATGACTGACGAACAATTTTCTCTAATTGATGCACGTTATTACCACGTTGCGCAGAAATCGGCACAATGTGAGCAAAGTCAAATTTACTGCCTAAATCAGTAATAAATGGCAACAAATCATCTTTATTCTTGACGTTATCAACTTTATTGATGGCGAGTACAACAGGCGCCTTGGCATTACGTAATTTGTTTAACACCATTTCATCATCGGCATTCCAATGTGTACCATCCACAACAAAAATAATGAGATCCACATCCCCGATTGCCGAGCTTGCTGCACGGTTCATTAAACGGTTAATCGCGCGTTTTTCTTCGATATGAAGTCCCGGCGTATCCACGTAAATTTCTTGGTAGATGCCTTCCGTTTTAATTCCCACAATACGGTGACGAGTAGTTTGCGCCTTGCGAGAAGTAATCGAGATTTTTTGTCCCAAAATCTTGTTTAACAGGGTGGATTTCCCTACATTTGGGCGGCCTACAATGGCGATAAAACCACAATAGGTTTCTTGGTCTTGATTTAATTCGGTCATTTTATTTCCAATATTTTTAAAATTTGTTCTGCGGCCGCTTG
Source organism: Haemophilus sp. HMSC61B11 (assembly GCF_001838615.1). Taxonomy (NCBI): domain Bacteria; kingdom Pseudomonadati; phylum Pseudomonadota; class Gammaproteobacteria; order Pasteurellales; family Pasteurellaceae; genus Haemophilus; species Haemophilus sp. HMSC61B11. The sequence goes on along the minus strand of NZ_KV837957.1, from coordinate 387,503 downwards.
TTCTGCTTTACGGCGGCTAGAACCTTTCGCAATAAAAGTGCGGTCAATATTTGGTACGTTTTTTACCGTACATTCTACGGTGAAGGTTTGGCAATGTGCTTCCCCCTCAATTTTTATTACTTCATAGGTTGGTAAAGCGAAATGCTTACCTTGTAAATATTCTTGCAAACGTGTTTTGGCATCTTTTTGGTTATCACCCGGCTTAATTTCAGCGAGTAAAGTTTTATACCAGCTACGCACAATATCTGCCGCTTTATCAAAGCTTGAATCCAATGCCATTGCGCCAATTACCGCTTCCACACAATCTGCCAAAATAGATTCTCGACGAAAGCCTCCACTTTTCAATTCCCCTGAACCTAAGGACATATAATCTCCAAGCTCAAAATTGCGGGCGAGCATTGCCAGAGTTGGCTCTCTAACTAATGTTGCACGCATTCTGCTTAGTTCACCTTCATTACAACGAGGGAATTGATGATAAAGCGCATCCGCAATGACATAATTGAGAATAGAATCACCTAGAAATTCTAGGCGTTCATTATGTTGAGTGGAGGCACTGCGGTGTGTCAGTGCCAATGTTAAGTTTTTTAGATCGGAAAATTGATAACCAATTTTTCGTTCTAGTCGATCTAGATGATTCATATTAATTAATTTTTGTAAAGAAACGGTCTAAACGGAAGCCTGTTGGCCACTCATTTGGTTCTTTTTCTAAACTCATCCAAATATAAGTGGCTTTACCCACGATATTTTTTTCTGGTACAAATCCCCAAAAACGGCTGTCATCACTATGATCACGGTTATCCCCCATCACAAAATATTGCCCTTCAGGCACAATCCATTCTGCTGTAGGCAAGCCTTCTTGTGGATAGAATTCAATACCCGAATAACGGCGCATTGGCTCCACTAAAATACTGTGTGTCACGTCACCGATTTCCAAATATTCCACTTGCGTTGGGAATGCTGGATTTGTGGGTTCTTGTTTATATTCAAACGCTTTAGTTTGACAATCTACTTCACAAGGTTTGCCATCTTTACCATAAACCAGCGTTAAAGCACTTTTTTCAACATCAAGGATAATACGGTCACCGCCTTTACCCACAATACGTTTGATGTAATCCACACCTGACATATTGTTTTTAGATGTTAACGCAAGATTTTCAGCATAAGCCGCTCGCGTTGCCCCTAAACTTGTACGAAGTAATGCTTGTTCCGGCGCTTTAAACACGATCACATCACCACGTTCTGGTTTATTGCCTTCAATAATCGTATTTTGGAAAATGGGGTCTTTAATACCATAAGTATATTTATTAACAACGAGGAAATCCCCTACGCGCAACGTCGCTTCCATTGATCCTGATGGAATTTGAAATGGCTCAAAAATAAATGAACGTACAAGGAATACCACGGATAACACAGGGAAAAGCGAAGAAATAAATTCTGAACCTTCTGAAATAGGCTCAATTTTCGCTTTTTCTTCATCCGTTAATGCTTTGCCTGAGCGCTGTTCTGCGCGTGCGATTTGACGACGACGTCTCGGCATCACAGCAAAGCGGTGATAACACCATAAAATGCCGGAAAGTGCGGTCAAAATCAGCAACAAAATACTGAATGTGTTAGGCAGTTGGAAATAATCTAACGCTTTCCAACCGGCAAAGCCTACGGCTAACAACAGAATAAAAAATACATTCGACATTGCTCTACTTTCCTATTTATCTTTACCTACATGTAAGATCGCTAAAAACGCTTCTTGCGGCACTTCCACGTTACCTAAAGATTTCATTCGTTTTTTACCTTCTTTCTGTTTCTGTAAGAGTTTTTTCTTACGGCTCACGTCACCACCATAACATTTTGCTAATACGTTTTTACGCAATTGTTTTACGGTTGAACGCGCAATAATGTGGTTACCAATCGCGGCTTGAATCGCGATATCAAATTGTTGACGTGGAATCAGTTCACGCATTTTTTCAACTAATTCACGACCACGGTAAGGTGCATTATCTTTATGAACAATTAACGCTAACGCATCAACACGATCACCATTGATCATGATATCCACGCGTACCATGTCTGCTGCTTGGAAACGTTTGAAACCATAATCCAAAGACGCATAACCACGCGATGTTGATTTTAAGCGATCGAAGAAATCTAATACTACTTCACCCATTGGAATTTCATAAGTCAACGCAATTTGGTTACCGTGATACACCATATTGGTTTGTACGCCACGTTTTTCCACGCAAAGGGTAATGACATTTCCTAAGAATTCTTGTGGCACGAGCATATTACACTCTGCAATTGGCTCACGAATTTCCGCAATATTATTTAACGGTGGCAGTTTCGATGGGCTATCAACATAAACGACTTCACCATTGGTCATTTCGACTTCATAAATTACAGTTGGTGCGGTGGTAATCAAATCAAGATCATATTCACGCTCTAAACGCTCTTGAATGATCTCCATGTGTAAAAGCCCCAAGAAGCCACAGCGGAAACCAAAACCTAAAGCCGTCGAATTTTCTGGCTCATAGAAAAGCGACGCATCGTTTAAGCTTAATTTACCTAACGCATCACGGAAAGCTTCATAATCGTCTGAACTAACTGGGAATAAACCAGCATAAACCTGCGGTTTTACTTTCTTAAAGCCTGGCAATATATGGCTTGCAGGATTGTGTTGATGGGTTAAGGTATCCCCTACTGGTGCACCTAAAATATCTTTAATCGCACAAACAACCCAACCTACTTCTCCAGTATTTAATACCGTCGTATCCACTTGTTTTGGCGTGAAAATCCCTAAACGATCAACGTTGTAAGCCTGTCCAGTAGACATTACTTTGATTTTATCGCCTTTACGCAATACGCCATTTTTAATACGAACTAATGACACCACGCCTAAATAATTATCGAACCAGGAGTCAATAATCAAGGCTTGTAACGGTGCTTCAGGATCACCTTCTGGCGCAGGAATTTTCGCAACAATTTCTTCTAATACATCTTCAATACCCACACCGGTTTTCGCCGAACAACGTACCGCTTCCATCGCATCAATACCCACGATGTCTTCAATTTCTTCTGCAACACGTTCAGGATCCGCTGCCGGTAAGTCGATTTTATTCAAAATCGGCACGACTTCTAAATCCATTTCAATGGCCGTATAGCAGTTTGCCAAGGTTTGGGCTTCTACGCCCTGTCCTGCATCCACAACTAACAATGCCCCTTCACAAGCCGCAAGAGAACGCGATACTTCATAAGAGAAGTCCACGTGTCCTGGTGTATCGATAAAGTTTAATTGGTAAGTTTCACCGTCTTTCGCTTGATAATTTAAGGTTACACTTTGCGCTTTAATGGTAATGCCACGCTCGCGCTCAAGATCCATGGAATCCAACACTTGCGCTTCCATTTCACGATCCGAAAGTCCCCCACAGGTCTGAATTAATCGGTCAGAAAGGGTCGATTTACCGTGGTCAATATGGGCAATAATAGAAAAGTTGCGAATATTCTTCATAAATAGATTAGTTTTCTCAAAAATCATTAAATTTAACTGGCGGATTGTACCTGAAAAGCGCGGAAATCGCTAGGGATGAAAGGGAAAAGTGCGGTCAAATTTTCAAACCTTTTAGATAAAACAAAACCCCGAATTACTTCGGGGTTTCTTTTTTCATTCAAACTGAAATTATAGACTTTCAGTGAAAGTACGAGTAATAACGTCGCGTTGTTGTTCTGGCGTTAAAGAGTTGAAACGTACTGCGTAACCAGAAACACGGATAGTTAATTGTGGGTATTTATCCGGGTTGTTTACTGCATCTTCTAATGTTTCACGACGTAATACGTTCACGTTTAAGTGTTGACCACCTTCAACTTTAACAGTTGGTGCTACGTTTACCGGTAATTCACGGTATTCGATTTGGCCTAATTCGCTTACTGCTACTACTTGGTCTTCTGCGAATTCAGCTTTTGCACATAAACAACGAGCTTCATTTTTTTCGCTGTCTAATAACCAGAATGAGTTTAAAAGATTGTCATTTGCTGCTTGAGTAATTTGAATACCTTTGATCATAAAGTGCCTCCTAATTTGGCGGTTGTATATTTATTAAACTGTGCAAATTTTATCAAACTATTTGAAGAATTCAATTAATTTTGACCTAAAACAGGTTCTTTTTTCTGACTAATTTTTAAAAATTGATCTAGATTAATATTTCTCTCGAAATAAGGCCTCAATACACCTTCTAATTTAACAAGATATTAACATCACTCTTAGGTAAAGCCTTTCTAAGCAATTTCATTTATAATATGTCAAAGCTTATCCAATAAGGAAATACAGAATGAAAACCTGGACAGATGTGATCGGTCAAGAGAAAGAAAAACCTTACTTTAAACATATTCTACAACAAGTTCATCAAGAGAGACTCGCGAGGAAAACCATTTACCCACCGCAAGACGAAGTGTTTAATGCCTTTAAATATACGGCATTTGATGAGGTGAAAGTCGTCATTTTAGGGCAAGATCCCTATCATGGCCCAAATCAAGCGCACGGTTTAGCTTTTTCGGTAAAACCCGAAGTGGCCATTCCGCCCTCTCTGCTGAATATGTATAAAGAATTGACTAATGATATTCCTGGTTTTCAAATGCCAAATCATGGCTACTTGGTGAAATGGGCGGAGCAAGGTGTACTACTGCTTAACACCGTACTAACTGTAGAGCGCGGCATGGCACATTCGCACGCTAAATTTGGTTGGGAAGTTTTTACAGACCAAGTAATTGCAGCACTTAATGAACACCGTGAAAAAGTAGTATTTTTACTTTGGGGAAGTCATGCACAGAAAAAAGGGCAATTTATTGATCGCAATCGTCATTATGTTTTAACTGCCCCGCACCCTTCCCCACTTTCTGCACATCGTGGTTTTTTAGGATGTCATCATTTTTCTAAAACTAACGAATATTTAAAACAACATGGTTTAACTGAAATTGATTGGCAAGTTTAAGATTGTGGCTCTACATCAAGCGGGAGATTCTTTTCCCGCTTTTCTTCCTTTTTCTGCTCTCGTCTTTTCTTGAAAAAATCACTCAATTTCTGACCGCACTTTTCTGCCAACACGCCAGACGTAATTTCTAACGTGTGATTCATTTTATAATCATCAAAGAAGTGAAAGCGAGAACCTACAGCCCCCGTTTTATAATCTGATGCACCGAAGACTAAACGTTTAATTCGACTATGCAAAATCGCGCCCGCACACATAGTACAAGGCTCAAGGGTGACATAGAGTGTGGTATTGAGAAGGCGATAATTTTGAATATTTTGCGCTGCGTTACGCAATGCGACAATTTCAGCATGAGCGGTCGGATCATTTTCAATGATAGATAAATTCCAGCCTTCACCGAGAATATTTCCTTCATCGTCCACTAACACCGCCCCGACAGGAATCTCGCCGAGTGCTTCTGCACGATCGGCAAGCATCAGGGCGTGTTGCATAAATTTCTCGTCTAAATCTGACCGCACGTTGAATGCCTAAACTGAGAAAGGATATTTGATTGGTTCGTGAGATTGATAACCCACCACCTTGAAATCATCCATCGTCACCCAAGTTTCAAGATCTTCAAGGGTTTTAATATCAGGATTAATTTCTAATTGTGGTGAATGGAATGGTTCACGTTTTAATTGCACATCACGCATTAACTCTAGTTGGTCTTCATAAATATGCGCATTTACAATTTTATGATATGCCTTACCCGGTTTATTGCCGGTAATTTGCGCCATCAAAGCAAGGAAAGTAAAGACCTGAATTTGATTGAAGTTTAAGCCAAGTGGCACATCACAAGAACGCTGATAGCTGGTTAAGTGCAATGTATCGCCCACTAAGGAAAATGTGTGAGTGTGCATACAAGGACGCAAACAGCCTAGGTCAAATTCGCCAGGATTGAAGAAAGTCAGAATTTCACCGCGATCATCAATACCTCGACTTAAATTGTTTACAATTTTACGAAGTTGATCGATGGTTTCGCCATTCGGTTTACGCCATGCTCTGCCTTGCACACCATAAACACGGCCCATGTCATCGGTGCCTTTACGATGTGGATTGGCAAGCCAAGCTGCATTTTCATTAGCATTTGCATCCCATGTTTTGGTGCCAAGCTTGCGGAAATCCGCGGCGTTATCATAACCACGGATATAACCTAAAAACTCCGCAATTGCCGCTTTCCAATAACTTTTTCGCGTGGTAATTAAGGGGAATTGATTATTAGCAACATCATATTCTAAATCCGCATTAATCACTGTAAGGCAACGCTTGCCAGTACGCTCGTTAGCAACCCACTCACCTTCATTTACAATGCGTCGACAAAGATCTAAGTATTGTTTCATAAAAAACTCCTTACTGATAAACCGCACTTTTCGCGCGATTGTATGCCCATGCTATAATTAATCCACCGCCAATAATCATAGGTAAGCAAAGAGCCTGGCCACGTGTCATGATGCCTAAGAAAGATTCCACTTCAGGCTCACGAACATATTCAACGATAAAACGGAAAATCCCGTAACCAACCAGGAATAATCCAGCCACTGAGCCCACAGGACGAGGCTTTTTAATGAAGACATTCAGAATAATAAACAACACGAAACCTTCTAAGAACGCCTCATAAAGCTGTGAAGGATGGCGAGGTAATAACAATGGATCATTCGGGAAAATCATAGCCCAAGGGACATCCGTTTCTCGTCCCCAAAGTTCTAAATTGATGAAGTTACCAATTCGTCCCATCCCTAAACCAAATGGAATCAAGGGCGCCACGAAATCTGCTGTTTGCCAAAAACTTCTTTTTTGAGAATAAGAGGTCCAAATCATTGAGATAATCACCCCAATTAATCCACCATGGAATGACATTCCTCCTTCCCAAACACGGAATAAATACAACGGATCTTGAACAAAATGATCGAAGTTATAGAAAAAGACATCACCAATGCGACCACCTAAGAATACGCCCATAAAGCCATTAAAAAGTAACGTATCCACTTGATCCACAGTCCAACCACTATTAGGTTGATTGGCACGACGAACAGCTAACCAGCGGGCAAAAATAAAGCCTAATAGATACATTAAGCCATACCAACGCAGCCCAATATTACTATCACCGAAAGTGAAAATAGTCGGATCAAAATGTGGAAGCATCAAAAATTCTGAATTCATAACATTCCTTATTTCATAAACATATCAACTGCGATCGCAACTAATAGTAAGGCAAAGCCTTTTTTCAAGGTTGGGACTGGGAGTTTCGAGGTCGCGGTTGCCCCTAATTTAGAAGTGAAAAATGAAGTACCTGTAATACCAAGCACGGCAGGCAAATAAACATAGCCTAGGGAATAATCTGGCATGGAAGGATTGCCCCAGCCACTCACCATAAAACTCAACATGCCTGATAAACCAAGAAGCGCCCCACAAAAAGCGGAAGAACCGATGGCTTTTTTCATATCAATACCGCGGGAATTTAAAAATGGCACGATAAAACCACCGCCACCTACGCCCGCTGCGCTAGATGCCATCCCAATTAAAATACCCCCAATAACAGAAGCTTGCGTTGTTAAAGGTTTGGTTTTCCCTGTGTTTTTCTTAATAGAAATCACCATTTTTACCGCTAAATATACGACTAAACAGGCAAAGATTTTGGCTGATACATCACGATCAAGCTTGCCAATAAACAAACCAGAGATAAAGACCGAAATCATGACCATCGGTGCCAATACTTTCACTGCACTCCACTCTATATTGCCTAGTTTATGATGACGCTGTGCAGAAGAGAAGCCGGTAATGACAATGGTCGCAAATGAAGTTCCTAATGCCGTGGACATCAGCAAGGGTTCAGGTACGCCTACCATCGGCAATAAATAAACCAAGGTAGGGACGATTATTAACCCACCACCAATGCCAAATAATCCGGCAAGAAAACCAACAACAGACCCGACAAGTAAACAAAGTAGAATAAAAGTGAGCATTATTGCCCCCTTGATTTATAAGATGAACGTTTTTGATATTTAGAAAAACCATTTTTACGCGGCGCATGATAAGGTTTATTTGTCTCATGCTCTTGCGTATTTTCAAGCAATGTTTTTTCGTTGCCAAATATCACTTGAGCAAACTCTTTCATCGCTTTGCGATAAACATCTTTCTTAAAGGACACAACCTGACGTACGGGATACCAAAAACTCACCCAACGCCAACCATCAAATTCCGGTGATTTTGTTGTGTTCATATTAATATTTTTTTCATCACCCACTAATTGCAACAAAAACCAACGTTGTTTTTGCCCAATACACACGGGTTTGCTGTCATAACGCAGCAATCTTTTTGGCAGCTTGTAACGCAACCAATGTTTAGACGCGTAAAGCACCTTTACATCTTTGGGTTGCAAACCAACCTCTTCATATAATTCACGATACATGGCTTGTTCGGCACTTTCGTTATCATTGATTCCGCCTTGCGGGAATTGCCACGAATTCTGCCCGTATCGTTTAGCCCAAAGCACCTGCCCTTTGCGATTACAAATGACAATGCCTACATTTGGACGGTAGCCATCAAAATCGATCACTATCGTTCACCTTAAATTCTATACAAAAATAATTTGCAGATTGTTTCATAAATTCGCTTTTTTATCAACCGAATGGGCATATTTACCCTGTTGTGGATAAGTTTGTGGGTAACACTTGGATAGTCTAAATTTAACTGTGTATAAAGATCAAAAACTGCTTTTCATTCTTCACTTTTTTCATTTTTGCATAACATTTAATCAAAAATTTCTCGAAAAAATGACCGCACTTTTTCTCATCAAAGTGCGGTCAAAAATTCAGCCATTTTTTAATTTAAACATCTCTTGTTTGATGAAAAAATAACAGCTGTGAGTTATTCAATATTTCTGTGGATAAAATTGTGATTGAGCAAATGGCGAGTTTTGTATAACTCTTCTTAGCATTTTACCATCAATTTGTGAGAAGAAATTTTATCTTTAATTTCATTAAGATAACGCTTATTCACAGAAATCCTCTTATTCACATTCAAGTAAAAATTTTAGTGGTTATTTTTCATCCAAGCCTTTTTTGACTAACGCTAAATAGCGTTCCCATTCAAAATATTGACCAGGATCGATCTTACGACCAGGCGAAATATCGCAATGCCCAACGATACGATCGAGCGTTATTTTCGGGTACGCCTGCATGATATCTCGTGTTAATTCAGCAAGTGCTTGATATTGCTCCGCTGTAAAAGGTTGTTCATTACTGCCCTCTAGCTCAATCCCAATCGCAAAATCATTACATTTATCGCGTCCTTCAAAGCAAGAAAGCCCTGCATGCCATGCTCTGTCATCGAAACTGACATATTGTGTCACCTTACCATCCCGTTCAATTAAACAATGGGCAGACACGCGAAATTGATAAATTTCCTCAAAATAGGGATGGATGGTTGGATCGAGTTTACCTTGGAAAAAATCATCTACATATCCCCCACCAAATTGTTCTGGCGGCAAACTGATGTAATGAATGACGAGTAATGAAATATCCTCTACATCAGGACGTTCATCAAAATGTGGTGAAATCACTTTTCTTGCCTGGCTTAACCAGCCATTTTTTATCTTATTCATCTGTTTTTCTGCGATTAAATTTTATTTTTGCGATCGAGATCGCAAAAGAAGTGCGGTCAGTTTCACTTTCATTTTTCCCTTTTACACAATGTTGCAGCCAATCCTGGCATTTTTTTATTCAACCAAAAGGAAATTTAATTTAATGAAACTGACTTTTTCTAAACCTTTACATAAAGGTTTTACGTTAATTGAATTGATGATCGTGATTGCGATTATTGCTATTCTCGCGACGATCGCCATTCCGTCTTATCAAAATTATACCAAAAAAGCGGCTATCTCCGAATTGTTACAAGCTTCGGCACCTTATAAATCTGATGTGGAGTTATGTGTCTATAGCACCAATGCCCCGACAAACTGTTCTGGTGGTTCAAATGGCATTGCAGCAGACATCACTACTGCAAAAGGTTATGTTAAATCCATTACCACGAAATCGGGTGTGATTACGGTAACAGGAAATGGTGCATTAGATGGGATCAGTTATTCTTTAACGGCGACAGGCTCAACCTCATCAGGTGTTACCTGGACAACCGCTTGCCCAAGCAATGCGGATTTATTCCCTGCGGGTTTCTGCTCTCCTACCAAATAGCGAAACATGGCCTATCAAGCAATCGCAAAAAATGGCGAGATTTATCATATCTCGCCACAATATTGGCAACAAAACCAACAGCAACAAGCTTTACTGTTGCGTTACTTTGCTCTCCCTCTTAAAGAAGACGAACACCATTTATGGCTTGCGGTGGATTCGCTAAATAATCTTGCCGCTTGTGAAACCTTTGCTTTTTTAAGTGGAAAATTAGTTGAACCGATTTTATTTGAAACGACTCAACTCAAACAACTTTTACAATCCCTTGCCCCTAAAGCCAATCAAATAGAAGACCAAACAACGTTTTATCATCATTCTGAAGACGAAAACGCTGCTAATTTATCTAATGAAGATGAACCCGTTATTCAATTATTAAATAGTATTTTTGAAACAGCCCTACAAAAAAATGCCTCCGATATTCATTTAGAAACTCAGCCAAGTGGACTCTTAATTCGTTTACGTATTGATGGCGTACTACAGCCACAGCCGGTAATCAGTAAAGCGTTCGCCAATCGTGTGATTTCTCGTTTAAAACTCTTAGCTAAACTGGATATCAGTGAAACTCGGCTACCACAAGATGGCCGCTTTCAATTCAAAACCACGTTCTCCGATATTTTAGATTTCCGCCTTTCTACCTTGCCCACACATTGGGGAGAAAAAGCGGTATTACGATTACAACAAAATAAACCAGTTCAGTTAAGTTTTGCTGAACTTGGCATGACACAAAAGCAACAAATCCAATTTCAACACGCGCTCAGCCAACCTCAAGGTTTAATTCTTGTAACTGGACCAACAGGAAGTGGAAAAAGTATCTCGCTTTATACCGCACTTCAATGGCTCAACACATCAGATAAACACATTATGACGGCAGAGGATCCTGTTGAAATTGAATTAGAAGGCATCATTCAAACTCAAGTAAATCCGCAAATCGGTTTAGATTTTAGTCGATTACTTCGTACATTTTTACGACAAGACCCCGACATTATAATGCTTGGTGAAATTCGAGACGAAGAAAGTGCATTAATGGCATTAAGAGCCGCTCAAACCGGCCATCTAGTACTTTCTACCTTACATACCAACGATGCCATCTCAGCCATTTCACGCTTACAACAATTAGGCATTCAATCTCACGAAATTGAAAATAGTCTCTTATTAGTTATCGCACAGCGATTGGTACGTAAACATTGCTTAAAGTGCGGTCAACATTTTAATGATTCTTGTGATTGTCATCAGGGATACCGAGGTCGAATTGGGGTATATCAATTTTTACAATGCGAAGACAACCGTTACCAAACCGATTTTGACTCACTTTATCAAAGTGCGTTAGAAAAAGTAAAAGATAACATTACTGATCTCGCCGAAATTCAACGTGTGTTAGGTAAAAAATAGGTATCACCATGGCAAAGCAAAAACTCTTTTATTTCCAAGCCTATGATCAGCGACAACAATGGCAAAAAGGCAGTCTTGTTGCACAATCTAAACAAGCCGCGCAATTTCTGTTAATTGCGAAAGGTTTTAGTCGAATTCGCTTGCAACAAGATTGGCAACTTAATCAAAAACCTAAAAATGCAGAAATCAGTGCTTTATTGAATCAATTGGCTACTCTGCTCAGCTCTGCCATTCCATTAAAAAATGCATTGCACATTTTGCAAGATAACTGCACGCAATTGGGATTGCATCAGTGGCTTGCCGCCTTAATTGAATTAATTGAAAGTGGTCTTCCGTTTTCACAAAGCTTGGAAATACAAGGAAAGTATTTAAATTTTCAAGAAATTCAGCTCATTCAAGTGGGAGAAATGACAGGAAAACTGGCGGAGGTATGCACTAAAATCGCAGAACGTCGAACGCAATCATTAACGCTTCAACGCAAATTACAAAAAATTATGCTTTATCCTGCCATAGTATTAGGTATTTCACTATCACTTACGTTGATTTTACTACTTTTCGTTGTACCGCAGTTTGCGGAAATGTATGGCGAAAATTCAGCTGAGTTACCTACATTAACCGCCGTATTATTAGCAATGTCTCAATTCTTACAACATCATTTTATCGCCTTGATGATTGCCTGCATTTTCGCTCTTTTTATGCTGAAGATGGCATTAAAACATTCTCTTTGGCTGAATCAAAAAAAGAATGCACTGATTAATCGCATGCCAATTTGGGGCAATATCATTTGCCTTTCTCGCCTAATCAGTTTTAGCCATAACCTGCAATTAATGCTTCAATCCGGTGTAGCCTTAACGCCTGCGTTAAATAGTTTTCTTCCCAAACAGCAAACTTGGCAAACACAACGTACCTTAAAAGGCGATATTCTGCTACAACAAGAAGTGCGGTCAATTTTACAGTGGGTTTCTCAAGGTTATCCATTTTCAGAAAGTGTCAGTAGCCATCTTTTCCCAATGGAAGCGCAGCAAATGCTACAAATTGGCGAAAAAAGTGGAAAACTTGCGTTGATGTTGCGCCATATTGCTGACAACTATCAAGAAAAGCTTAATCATCAAATTGATTTACTTTCCCAACTTTTAGAGCCATTAATGATGCTCATTATTGGTAGTTTAATTGGTATCATAATGATGGGGATGTATCTGCCAATTTTTAATATGGGTTCGGTAATCCAATGATGACATTCGCCTTTTTCTTATTGGGTGGTTTAGCGGGCATCTTTGCTTGGTTTTATATTGATCGTTTTATTCCTAACCTTCAACAAGAAATTTATCAGAACTATGTCGAACTTTATCCCGAAAACAGGCCTATTTTCCATAGCGAAAAAGCATTGATTCAATCTCAAAAGTGTGGTCATATTTTTCGTTATTTTTTAGGATTCGGACTCTGTTTTGCTGTACTCGATTATTTTCTTCAGGATGAATTGTTTACTTTATGGCTCGCGATTACGCTTAGTCTCATCTTTGTTATCAGTTGGCTAGACTGGCATTATCAACTGATTTCACCAACACCTTGCCTATTTTTATTTTTCCTGGGGCTATTCGGCGCACATCAAGAATTTTCAATTCTGACGCTTTCTCAAAGTTTAGAAAGTGCGGTTAGTTTTTTCAGTGTTTTTTATATCATCTATCATTTGTCTAAATGGTTTTATAAGAAGGAAGCGTTAGGTCGTGGGGATTATTGGCTCGCTTTGGGAATCGGCACTTATCTCACCATCGAATACTTACCACTTTTCTTATTCATTGCCTGTCTATTAGGCATAATAGTCTATTGGATTTCTCGTAAACCTGTTTTACCTTTTGCGCCCTTTCTTTGCATATCGTTAATCGTCACCAGTGCAATAACCTTATAAATGTAATATATTGGCAACATTGGAAAATATTATATTTAAAGGATAGATGCGAAACATCCCCTCTAAATCAAGTAGCAAGGAATCTTATGACTTATATTGTGGGCCTCACTGGCGGCATCGGTAGTGGAAAAAGCACAATTGCAAATCTTTTTGTTGAACTTGGTGTCCCTATTGTTGATGCCGATATTGTGGCAAGAGAAGTGGTTGAAAAAGGCTCGCCGCTACTTGCTCAAATTGCTGAGCACTTTGGAAAATCGATTTTGACTGAAGAAGGCGAATTAAATCGAGCTGAGCTACGAAAAAAAGTATTTGCAGACGAAAATGAGAAAAACTGGCTCAATCATTTATTACATCCTGCTATTCGAGAAAGAATGTTAGCACAGTTAAATGCTCAGACCGCTCCTTATACCTTGTTTGTCGTTCCACTGCTTATTGAAAACAAGCTCACCACGCTTTGCGATCGCATACTTGTTATCGATGTTAAACCTGAAACTCAACTCGCTCGTGCGTCGTCAAGAGATCATAATAATCTTCAGCAAATTCAAGCTATTATGAATGCACAAGTCAGCCGTGAAGAAAGATTAAAATGGGCGGATGATATCATTTCCAATGATGCAAAATTGCCTGAAAACTTACCGCACTTGAAACAAAAAGTGCTAGAATTACATCAATTTTATTTAAATGAATCGAGAAAGAAAAATGTCTGATGAAATTTTTGAAGTCCCTTGCCCTAAATGCCAAAAGCCCGTACCTTGGACACAGGAAAGTCAATTTCGCCCTTTTTGCAGCAAACGTTGCCAACTTATTGATTTAGGGGAATGGGCTGAAGAGGAAAAAGCCATTCCAAGTGACACAGCAGATTTCACCATGGATCCCAATCTCAGTGATGAATGGAGTATCAAATGAGTCTTCAGCATCACGATAATGGTAAACAGGGCGAGTTTTTCTTACTCGATGATCAAGGCAAGAAAATCGCGAAACTCACCTATTTTTGTGAAACACCCGATACCATTAATGCCAATCACACATTTGTTGATGATTCTCTTCGTGGACAAGGTGTAGCGGACAAACTCTATCAAGCCTTAATTCATTTTATCCAAGCTAAAAAGCTGACACTGCTCCCAACTTGTAGCTATATTGCAAGAAAATGGGAGCGAACCCAATCAGCTCAATCACAAGCTTAATCTTATTAATAAGCTCGTCATTTTTAAGGATATTTTTCCGACTTCGTGCTATCCTTAGTCCCATTTATTTCTGAGAACCATTATTTATCATGCAAGAAAATTATTTAAGTCAGCAGCAGTTTGCTGATCTTCCATTACATCCTATCGTAAAAAAAGCCTTACAAGACAAGGGGTTTGAATACTGTACCCCTATTCAAGCGTTATCATTGCCTATTACCTTGCAAGGAAAAGATGTTGCCGGCCAAGCACAAACCGGCACGGGTAAAACCATGGCATTTTTAACGGCAACTTTTCACCACTTATTAACGCATCAACCTGATTTTGCCACCAATCAACCTCGCGCATTAATTCTTGCACCAACCCGTGAACTGGCTGTGCAAATTAATCATGATGCTGAGTTATTAGCGAAAACAAGTGGATTACGAACCGCACTTGCTTATGGTGGTGATGGCTATGATAAACAGCTCAAAGCTATCGAGGCCGGTGTAGATATTTTAATTGGTACCACGGGCCGTGTGATTGACTACGTGAAACAAGGGATTATCCGTTTAGATGATATCCAAGTCGTAGTATTGGACGAAGCGGATCGTATGTTCGATTTAGGTTTCATTCGTGATATTCGTTATTTATTACGTAAATGCCCTTCTCCACAAGAACGCCTCACAATGTTATTTTCTGCAACGCTCTCTTACAAAGTGCGAGAACTTGCCTTTGAAGATATGAACTCACCGGAATATATTGAAATTGAACCAGAACAAAAAACGGGGCATCGAATTAAAGAGGAACTGTTCTATCCCTCAAATGAAGACAAAATCCCCCTCTTACTAACGTTAATGGAGGAGGAATGGCCAGAGCGTTGTATTGTTTTTGCGAACACTAAACATAAATGTGAAGAAATTTGGGGCTATTTAGCAGCAGATGGCCATCGTGTTGGATTACTCACGGGGGATGTGGCACAGAAAAAACGTCTTTCATTGCTTAAACAATTTACAGATGGTGAGCTCGATATTCTCGTGGCAACTGATGTTGCAGCGCGTGGATTGCATATTTCAGACGTGACTCATGTCTTTAACTTTGATTTACCCGATGATCGAGAAGATTACGTTCACCGTATTGGTCGTACTGGTCGAGCTGGTGAAAGTGGTGTGTCTATCAGCTTTGCTTGTGAAGAATATGCGATGAATTTACCGGCAATTGAAGAATACATTGGTCATTCTATTCCCGTCAGTCAATATGACCCGAATTCATTGATTTGTGATATTCCAAAACCTTATCGTTTAAAGCACCATTCTACGCCCCAAACGAGAAATACTTCGACGAGAAAAACAAACTATCGTCGTAAAAACTAAAAAGAAAAGCTGATGAACTTCTTCATCAGCTTTTTTATGATTAATGCAATCCAACTCTTCGACGCGCAGTACGCATTAATAAGAATACCCAAGGCCATAATACGCCAGATGCAACAGCACCAAAGATTTCCTGCCAATTAAAAAATGCACCATGCAAAGAAAATTCGACTAAGAAAATAGCCACTCGAATGACAAAAACGAAAAGAAGCACTAATAAGCTTTGAAACCACAAGGAAAGGTTACGCAACATTAAGTAATATTTAGAAACAAAATAGAAGGTAATAGAAAGTACCAGCGCATGCACGCCTAAAATAGAGCCTAGCACAATATCCCATAAAACTCCGAGTAAAAATGCCAAACCAATGCTTACTCTATCAGGTAAAGCAAGGGTCCAGTAAAGCAAGACTAAAATCAACCAAGAAGGTTTAAAGGCTTGAAAGCCAGCTGGCCATGGCGCTAACTCCATCACTAATGCCACAACAAAAAAGCATAAAATGGCCGCCCATTGAAAAATAAAACGCCCTTGCATTAGTCTTCATCCCTATGTTCTTGTTGATCTGGAGAAACCGGTTCCTCTTGTTGAGGCATTGTGGTCGGAATTTCAGGATCCACTATTTCTTTTCCTGTATGTGGTTGAGAGCTATCCGATTGCTCATCCATAATTTTGGTTTTTCTCACAGAATGTTTTGCTTCATGAGCTTGGCTTTCCAAACGCTGCTGTACAAGACGACGCACTTCTTCCGGTGACATAGATTTGACTTTCGACATATCAAGATTGCTCGGCCAAAGTAAAAGCAGATAACGTAAACGATCTAACTCAGCCAAAGGTTTAGCCTTCACCGTTGCAAAGTAATTTGAGCCATCACGAGACACACTTTGTACGACTGCCACAGGATAGCCTTCTACAAAACGTCCGCCCAAACCCGAAGTTACTAATAAATCGCCTTTTTCAATATCTACGGAACGAGGCACATTATCTAAGGTAAGCTCATCAGAGTGTCCTGTACCACTCGCAATCACACGAACATCATTACGTAAAACTTGTACTGGAATTGAATGAGTCACATCCGTTAAAAGCAATACTCGGCTCGTATTTTCGCCCACAGATATAATCTGTCCAATCATCCCTTTTTCATCAATCACTGGTTGACCGACATAAGCGCCATCACGTTCCCCTTGATTGATCACCACTTGCTGACGATAAACGTCAGTTTCAGCGGTAAGCACTTCTGCAATCTTTTTATATTCATCCGTGCGTAAAGGCGAATTAAGAAGTAAACGAAGACGTTGGTTTTCTACCTTGAGTTGATCCAATAATAAAAGATCGGCATTTTTCTCACGCAACTGCTCACGCAATACTTTATTTTCAATAAGCAGTTTATTGGTATCCACCAAGTTGCTTGATACACCATCTAGAACTGTTCTTGGCCCATTCGCAAGGTAATATAAGCCTCCGACAGCCGTCTCCATGACACTACGCGCCTTCGTCATTGATGAGGTTTGCCCATCAACTAAAATGAGTGTCATCGAAGCAATCACCGCTAATGTGAGTCGGATACCTAATGGTGGTGCTTTACCAAAAATGGGTTTCATTCACTGTCCTAGGGTTGAAAGGAAAAGTGCGGTCAAAAAATTAGACGAATTAAAACGCCGATTTTTCTAACCGCACTTTTAGAGATTAAATTTCGTCGCTAAAAATATCGCCACCGTGCATATCGATCATTTCGATTGCTTCACCACCACCACGAGCTACGCAAGTTAATGGTTCTTCTGCGATGATTGCCGGTACGCCACATTCTTTTGATAACAATACATCAATATTGCGTAATAAAGCACCACCACCAGTTAATACCATGCCGCGTTCGAAAATATCTGCGGCGTGTTCCGGTTGGCATTCTTCAAGCGCTGTACGCACCGCTGCAACAATGCCATTTAATGGTTGTTGAAGGGCTTCTTGTACATCACGAGAGGTTAATTTGAACGAACGAGGCGCACCTTCAGCAAGATTGTGACCGTGCACTTCCATTTCTAAAATTTCATCGCCTTCTTGAATGTAGGCTGTACCAATTTCGTGTTTGATACGCTCTGCAGTTGGCTCACCAATCACAGAGCCAAAAGTGCGACGAACATAAGAGATGATCGCTTCATCAAAACGGTCACCACCAATACGTACAGAAGATGAATACACAATACCGTTTAAAGAAATCACCGCCACTTCAGTGGTACCACCACCGATATCAATCACCATTGAACCGATCGCTGTAGAAACAGGCAAGTTCGCACCGATTGCAGCCGCCATTGGCTCTTCAATTAAATACACTTCACGAGCACCAGCACCTAATGCAGATTCTTTGATCGCACGACGTTCAACTTGAGTCGCACCAGCCGGTACACAAACAAGCACGCGCGGGCTAGGACGCATAAAGTTACCGCTATGTACTTGTTTAATAAAATATTGCAACATTTTTTCAGTCACAGAGAAATCGGCAATTACACCATCTTTCATCGGACGAATTGCCACAATGCTTTTTGGTGTACGGCCAAGCATTTGTTTTGCTTCTTTACCTACTGCTGCAATGCTTTTATATGCGCCCATACGATCTTGACGAATTGCCACCACTGAAGGCTCATCAAGTACGATACCTTGGCCTTTCACGTAAATTAATGTATTTGCTGTACCTAGATCGATAGAAAGATCGTTTGAAAATAAACCACGAATTTTTTTGAATAACATAAGAATTCCGTCATTAGTTTGGTGAAAAATTACTCATTTCTGAGCATAGAAAAAAATTGTGCTAAATGTACCAAAAAATCGAGCTTGATAACAGGATTTTTTGCCTTGATCCTCTACACTTACCTCGCTATTTTTTCTAACAAGGTAAGTGCGGTCAATTTTAGTGGCGTTTTATGCCTGATTTCGGTCAGTGAATTGCCACTTACCGTTACCTAAAATCATCAGTTGTTGCTGATGGAAAGCCTGCAAGGTTGAACGATGTCCCACGCTAATAACGGTTGTATAAGGTAAGCGTTCTTTTAATAGACGATACATCGTATCTTCTAAGCCTTCATCCATACTCGCTGTGGCTTCGTCCAGGAATGCGACGTTCGGTTTGTGTAATAGCAAACGAGCAAAAGCCAAACGTTGTTGCTCACCAAGTGATAGAATACGTGTCCAATCTTGCTCTTGCTCTAAACGATCTTGTAAATGCCCTAAAGACACTTGTTTTAACACCTCAATCATCTCATCACGATTAAAGTCCTTTTCTTCATTCGGATAAGCCAACGCAGTCAATAAACTACCCTGTGGTAAATAAGGTTTTTGCGATAAGAAAAGTTGGTGAGTTGGACAATACACATCCCCTTCAGAATACGCCCAAAGCCCTGCTACTGTTCTCAATAACGTGGTTTTACCCACGCCTGAATTACCTTGAATTAATAAGGTTGAACCTTGTGGCAGCATCAAATTTAAATTCTCAATTAAGGTTTTTCCAAATGGATTACTGATGCTTAAATCCTTAAAGATCACGTCAGTTTCATGTTCGTGTAAATAGGAGGTAGATTGACGATTAGCCATATCAATCGCATAACCAAAGCCGGTCAAACGATCCAATGTGGCTTTGTATCCGGCAAAACCATCGTAAGAATTACGGAAGAATGAAAGATTGGAATGCAACTTACCAAATACTTGTAGCGTTTGCATAAGATCACCAAGTTTAATTTGCTTCTCAAAATAGCGACCGACTTGAATAAGCAAAGGAAACACAACAGAAACTTGGCTAACCACTAGGTTAAAACCAGAGAATTTTAAAGTTCGATAAACAATATCCCACATATTATTGATCACCGAGCCGAATTGTTTATAAAGTTGGCTACTCTCGACTTTCTCCCCCGCATAAAAGGCCACACTTTCCGCATATTCCTTGATACGAATTAAAGAATAACGATAGTTAGCGTTTAAACGTTCGTTGACGAAATTCAACATAATTAACGGACGTCCCAAACGGAATGCTATCGCGGTAGTAATAATCACATAAGCGAAGACCAAGAACACCATCATGCGTGGAATTTCAGTACCCAATACCATCATTGGTCCCGCTAATCCCCACAATAAGATCGTATAAGAAATCATCGAGGTGACAGCATCAATCACACCTGTGCTTAAGGAAAGTGAGGTTCTCACATAAGATTGCACATCTTGTTGAATACGTTGATCGGGGTTATCTAAGTTAGCGGAAACATACTGTGTTTTATAATACGCACGATTATCCATCCATTTATCGACTAACTGACTATTCAACCATTCAATCCAATTAATAGAAAAGCGTTGTTCTAAATAATAGCTAAGTAATGCCGTCATGACAGAGCTTGTCGCAATCACACAAAACAGCACCATTTGATCCCAAAACACCGGTTCATTAAATTCCTGTAAGGACGTGTACATATTGTTGTACCATTCGGAATGCACCAAGCTAATACGCACACTGACCAATGTCATCGCCACAATTAACAAGAAAAATAGCAAAGGTTTAATACTTCGGCGTGGTGAAAGATAACCACCAGCAAATTGCCAAAATTGTTTCCCCCAGTGGGTAAAACGGACTAATAAGAAAATACCAAAGCTAAACACGACAGCCGTCATCGCTAATGTTTTTGCTATCCATAAAAGCGAATTAATGGCCTCTTGAGCGTAATCCATAATCAACCTATAAAATCAAAAAAGTGCGGTCATTTTAGGCGGTGTTTATTTTTAAGCAAGAAAAAATGTGATGGAGATAACATTTTTTGACTTTGTCACAAGCGGGTAAGAAATCTAATTGATATAATCCAAAATAGTTAAATTTTTAATAAATTAGAGGTCGGTATGAGTGAAACTGCGATTACCATTAGTTTGCTTGCCCTCGTTGCCGTGATTGGCCTATGGATCGGGCATTTTAAAATTAAAGGTGTAGGTCTGGGTATTGGGGGCGTGCTATTTGGTGGGATTTTAGTTGCCCATTTTACCACCCAATATGGCATTAAATTAGATAGCCATACATTACATTTCGTGCAAGAGTTCGGCTTAATTCTGTTTGTTTATACGATTGGTATTCAAGTGGGGCCGGGCTTTTTTGCTTCCTTACGAAAATCAGGCTTAACCTTAAATGGGTTAGGCATTTTAATCGTTGCACTTGGTGCAGTGGTGACAATTCTCATTTATAAGCTGGCGGATATTCCTCTTGATGTCGCGCTTGGTATTTACTCTGGTGCTGTCACCAATACGCCATCTCTCGGTGCGGGTCAGCAAATTCTTTCTGAATTAGGGATGTCGCAAACGACGTCTAATATGGGGATGGCCTATGCGATGGCCTATCCTTTTGGGATTTGTGGCATTTTGCTTTCTATGTGGCTTATTCGTCTTTTCTTTAAAATTAAAGTGGATGAAGAAGCAGCAAATTTTGAAAAAGAAACAGGTAACGATAAAGAAGCGCTCAAAAGCCTATCTCTAAGAGTCACCAATACCAATCTCAACGGCATCCATTTGATTGAAATTCCAGGTTTTGATGATGAAGATGTCGTCTGCTCTCGATTGAAACGAGGTGAGCTTGTTATTGTGCCAAAAGCGGATACCAATGTTCAGCTTGATGATATTTTACATTTAGTTGGTAACCCTGAAGGCTTGAAAAAAATGCATCTGATTATCGGGGAAGAAGTTGATGTTCCAGTCGCAAGCTTAAGTGGAGAAATTCGTTCTGAGCGAGTGGTCGTGACAAATGAAAAAGTGCTCGGAAAACAAATTCGTCATCTCGGCATTCATCAAAAATACGGTGTAGTCATTTCACGTTTAAACCGAGCAGGTGTCGAATTAGTACCAACTGCACATACTACCCTTCAATTTGGTGATGTATTACACATGGTGGGTAAAACTGATATTCTCAACCAAGCCATTTCAGTGATCGGGAACGCCAAACAGAAACTGTTACAAGTACAAATGTTGCCAGTATTTATTGGGATTGGCTTAGGGGTATTACTCGGTTCCATTCCTTTCTATATTCCAGGCTTCCCTGTGGCATTGAAATTAGGGCTAGCGGGCGGGCCATTAGTCGTCGCATTGATCTTGGCTCGAATTGGCTCTATCGGAAAACTCTACTGGTTTATGCCGCCAAGTGCTAACTTGGCGTTGCGCGAAATTGGTATTGTGCTCTTCCTTGCTGTAGTTGGTTTAAAATCTGGTGGTAGCTTTGTTGACACACTCACTCATGGTTCTGGTCTTGAATGGATGGGATATGGTATTTTTATTACGCTTATTCCATTAATCATTGTCGGTGTAATTGCTCGATTATATGCGAAATTAAATTATCTTTCTCTTTGTGGTCTGTTGGCGGGTTCGATGACGGATCCTCCAGCACTCGCTTTCGCCAATGAACTGAAAGAAGGAAGCGGCGCTGCCGCACTCTCCTATGCGACAGTCTATCCGCTCACAATGTTCTTGCGAATTATTTCACCGCAATTATTAGCCATTCTATTATGGGTTTAACTCCTTCAAACTTGGGGCAGAATGGCTGCCCCAATATTTACGTTAAGCACCATGAAAACCATAAAACAATTCAAATAAAATCTGCCCTAAGCCTATCCCTTTCCCTCATTCAATGATAGAATTCATCGCTTTATTTAGATAGGAAAAGAAATGTCATTAGTTGAATTTGTAATTGATAAACTCGATGATTTAAAAGGCACTGAAATTGTGCATTTTGATGTAAAAGGCAAATCATCGATTACTGAAAATATGATTATTTGTACCGGTACATCTAGCCGCCAAGTCTCTGCGATGGCCGATAACCTTATTGCGGAATGTAAAAAAGCCGGTTATGAAACCTTTGGTGAAGAAGGTCGTAATACAGCGGATTGGATCGTGGTTGATCTCGGTCAAACCATCGTTCACATTATGCAGCGCGATGCACGTGAAATGTATCAATTAGAAAAACTTTGGGCATAAAGTGCGGTCAATTTTGACGGTCTTTTAAAAGGGAAAAGGATGAAAATCACATTAATTGCAGTGGGCACCAAAATGCCGGCCTGGGTTACCACCGGATTTGAAGAATACCAACGTCGTTTTCCTAAAGACATGCCTTTTGAACTCATTGAAATCCCTGCAGGAAAGCGTGGAAAAAATGCAGATATTAAACGCATCTTAGAGCAAGAAGGCAAAGCGATGCTCGTTGCTTGCGGAAAAGGCAAAGTGGTCACATTAGATATCCCAGGCAAACCTTGGACAACACCACAACTTGCTGAGCAATTAGAAGGTTGGAAAAATGATGGTCGTGATGTGTGCTTGCTTATTGGTGGACCCGAGGGCTTATCTCCTGAATGCAAAGCAGCAGCAGAACAAAGTTGGTCACTTTCACCACTTACACTGCCCCATCCATTAGTGCGTGTTGTCGTGGCAGAAAGTTTATACCGCGCGTGGTCACTGACGACAAACCACCCTTATCACAGAGAATAACGTATTACATTACCGATGAATTTAAAAAAATTCTTTTCTGCACCAACCAATGAACCGATCCGCGATAAAAAAGCGGAGCGGAACTTGTTTGCGCGTCGAACATTGGTCGCGTTCATCGGTATTTTAGCCCTAAGTGGTGTGCTATTTGCTAATATTTACCATCTCCAAGTGGTGAATTACGACATGTACCAAACTCGCTCAAATGGTAACCGTATTAAATTACTTCCGCTTCCTCCTACTCGAGGATTAATTTACGACCGTTACGGCGAGTTACTGGCAGAAAACCTCACTTTTTTCGGTTTATATATCGTGCCGGAAAAAACAGAAAATTTAGACCGCACTTTTGAAGAATTGCGCAATGTTGTGGGACTCACTGATGAAGACATTGAGCATTTCAAAAAAGAGCGTCGTCGTGGTACACGCTATACGCCGATTTTACTCAAACCAAGCTTAACGGAAGAACAAATTGCCCGTTTTGCAGTAAACCAGTATAAATATCCAAGCCTTGATGTACGTCCTTATTTCAAACGAAATTACCTGTATGGCGAAGCCATGACTCATATTTTGGGTTATGTTGGACGCATTAATGACCGAGATGTTGAGCGCCTAAAAAAAGAAGAAAAATTTGCTAACTATTCCGGTTCTACGGACATGGGGAAACTGGGTATTGAACGTTATTACGAAGAACAACTCCATGGTACAACTGGTTTCGAAGAGGTTGAAATTAATAACCGTGGTAAAGTTATTCGTAAACTACGTGAACAACCCGCCACCGCGGGGAAAAGTATTCATCTGACTATCGATTTTACTCTTCAACGCTACATTATGTCGCTCCTTTCAGGTCAAAAAGGCGCTGTTGTTGTGCTTGATCCGAAAGATAATAGTGTATTAGCGATGGTTTCAACACCAAGCTACGATAATAATTTATTCGTCGATGGTATTTCTTCTAGTGATTATAAACGTTTACTCGAAGACCCTACTCGACCGCTTTATAGTCGTGCGACACAAGGTGTCTATCCACCAGCCTCTACGGTAAAACCATTCGTTGCTGTTGCGGCATTAACTGAAGGGGTGATTACACCTAACACCACGATTTTTGACCCAGGCTACTGGACATTGCCAAACTCAACAAAACGTTTCCGAGATTGGAAAAAAACGGGGCATGGTTATACGGATTTAAACAAAGCTATTACTGAATCATCGGATACCTTCTTCTATCAAACCGCCTTTAATTTAGGGATTGATCGTTTCTCCATGTGGATGAAACGTTTTGGGTTTGGTATGCCGACAGGGATCGAAATTCAAGAAGAAGCCACGGCTAATATGCCGAGTAAAGAATGGAAACAAAAACGTTATAAAAAACCTTGGGTACAAGGCGATACAATCTCAGTGGGTATTGGGCAGGGGTATTGGACAGCGACACCATTACAAGTGGCAAAAGCCACCTCGATAGTGGTCAATAACGGTAAAATTCATACGCCACATTTAATGAAATCAATTGAAGGTGCCACCATTGAGCCGTATCAAGACCCACTTTTATATGAAGATATTACCGATCCGAAACAAGCTTATTGGGATGCGGCTAAGCGCGGTATGTTCAATGTGGTAAATTCAGGTGCAGGAACTGGACGAAAAGCCTTTATCGGCACGAATTATCATGTAGCCGGGAAATCTGGTACGGCACAAGTGTTTAGCTTAAAGGAAAACCAAAAATATAATGCGGCTGGGTTGAAAAAAGAACTACATGACCATGCTTGGTTCACGGCTTATGCACCTTATGAAGATCCGAAATTAGTTGTGACGATTATTTTAGAAAACGCGGGGGGAGGGTCAAGTAATGCAGCACCAATTGCACGTCAAATTATGGATTTCTATTTGAATAAACGTTTGCCACAAATTGAACGTCAAGAAAATACTGAAAAAGAGAAAAAGACAGACCAAACTGATTTAGATGCGCCCGCACTAGAATCTCAACCAAGTGAGAATGAATAATGGAAGAAAAAGTGCCTTTATGCTTGCGATTATGGCAACGCTTACATATTGATTTTTTATTATTTATTGGATTAGTCGCTATTACAGCTTATGGCATGCTTGTGCTTTATAGCGCATCTGGCGCCAGTGAGGTGATGTTCCAAAATCGTATTATTCAGGTCATATTAGGTTTTGCCGTGATGATGATTATGGCGCAACTTCCCCCTAAATTTTATCAGCGACTCGCCCCTTACTTATATTTGGTGGGTTTTATCATGCTGATTTTAGTTGATGCTATCGGTACAACCAGTAAAGGGGCTCAACGTTGGCTAGATCTGGGATTTATTCGCTTTCAGCCTTCTGAAATTGTGAAACTCGCAGTACCATTAATGGTGGCGGTATATTTAGGTAACCGTCCATTACCACCGAAAATGAGCGAAACCTTTATTGCTATCGCCATGATTATTGTGCCAACTTTACTTGTAGCTATTCAACCAGACTTAGGCACGTCAATTCTGGTTAGTGCATCAGGCCTATTCGTGGTATTCTTAGCCGGGATGAGTTGGTGGCTAATTCTTGCTGCAGTAGTTGGCTTAGCGGCATTTATTCCGATCATGTGGATGTATTTAATGCATGACTACCAACGCATGCGTGTATTAACCTTACTTGACCCCGAAAAAGATCCTTTGGGGGCAGGTTATCACATTTTGCAATCCAAAATTGCCATCGGTTCAGGCGGTATATCTGGCAAGGGATGGATGCAAGGGACACAATCCCAATTAGAATTTTTGCCTGAACCACACACTGATTTTATTTTTGCCGTGATGAGTGAAGAACATGGAATGGTCGGTTTTCTTATTCTCATGGCAATTTATTTGTTTATTATTATCCGTGGCTTAATAATTGCGGTAAATGCAGAAACCTCTTTCGGGCGTATTCTTGCTGGCGCGACCACACTGATATTCTTCGTTTATGTCTTCGTGAATATTGGTATGGTGAGCGGCATTTTGCCTGTTGTAGGGGTACCTTTACCTCTCTTTAGCTACGGCGGTACTTCATATGTGGCCATTATGGCGAGCTTTGGTTTGGTGATGTCTATTCATACTCATAAACCTCGCTTTATGAAAGGGAACTAATTTCCCTTTTGGCTTTCTTATGAAGAGCACCGATAATCTAGAAAGTAATAAGTATGACATTAAAAAACATCTTAAAAACGACCGCACTTTTCACCTTGATAAGCAGCTCAAGTTTCTCTGCTTTTGCCGATACTCAAAAAATGTATGGTATTCAAGGGGATTCGCTATCGATTACCACGACCGTTCAAGCCCCACAAAGCTATGAGGTGAATGGTAAAACATACACTACACAAGGTGATGAGGCGAAGCCCTATTCAAAAGAAGGGACAGCCAGCTATTACCACCATAAATTTAATGGTCGTAAAACAGCTAATGGTGAACGCTATAATTCGGCACTTTTCACCGCTGCACATAAAACGTTACCTTTAAACTCTTATGCAGTTGTCACAAACTTGCATAACAATCGTAAAGTGATTGTACGAATTAATGATCGTGGTCCGTTTAGTGAGAAACGTATCATTGATTTATCCCATTCTGCGGCAAAAGAACTAGGTCTTATTGCTCGTGGTACAGGACAAGTAAGAATTGAAGCGTTACATGTGGATCATAAAGGTCAAATTTCAGGTGCAGGAGCAAAAACACTCGCCAAGCATGCTAAAACGCAAGAAGCCAGTGACCGTTTAGTTATCAATAAAAATAACGAAAAAAAAAATCAAAACTTAGAAAACACAAATGATGCAAAAACTGTCTTCAAGCTAAAACTACTCGCTCTGTCGTCAAAAAATCAAGCAGAAAGCATCATCACAAAACTCGCACTAGACGACATAAAAACTGAAATTAATCAAAATGGGCAAAACTACGAAATCCATTTTGGTCCATTAACGGAGCAAGCGGATATTAATCAATTAAAAACAAAACTACAAAAAACGATCAATGGACAACCCGTAATCGTTTATACTTATAAAAACCAATAAGCTATTAAAGGAAATGCTATGTTAAAACAATCTGCAAAATTGAAAAAAATTGTACTATGCTCGGGATTAATGGCAGCATCAACATTTGCTGCATCTGAAGACATTCAATATGGTATCGCAGTACCGGAAGTGAATGCGCAAACTTATGTTTTAATGGATTACAATTCTGGTGCGGTACTGGCATCACTTAACCCTGATCAGCGCCAATACCCTGCTTCATTAACGAAAATGATGACCAGCTATGTGGTTGGTGCGGCATTAAAACAAGGTAAAATCCATAATGAAGATATGGTGACGATTAGTGAAAGCGCTTGGGGGAGAAATTTCCCTGATTCCTCAAAAATGTTCTTAAATTTAAATCAACAAGTATCTGTAGGTGATTTAAACAAAGGTATTATTATTGTTTCAGGCAATGATGCTTGTGTAGCTGTAGCTGAACATATTTCAGGTACAGTGGCTAACTTCGTTGATACCATGAATAAATACGTTCAACAATTTGGCTTAAAAAATACCAACTTCACTACGCCACACGGTTTAGATGATCCAAACCAATATTCAACTGCACGTGATATGGCCATTATTGGTGCGCACATTATTCGTGATTTACCGGAAGAATATAAAATCTACGCGGAAAAAGACTTTACTTTCAACAAAATCAAACAACCTAATCGCAATGGTTTATTATGGGATAAAACCATTAACGTTGATGGTATGAAAACTGGTCACACAAGCCAAGCAGGTTATAACCTTGTCGCATCAGCAACAAGTCCAAACAATATGCGTTTGATTTCTGTTGTCATGGGCGTGCCTACTTATAAAGGCCGTGAAGTTGAAAGTAAAAAACTCTTACAATGGGGTTTTGCTAACTTTGAAACCTTAAAAACCTACAAAGCCAATGAAGAAATTTCAAAACAATCGGTTTACTACGGTGATAAAGGTGAGGTAAAAGTTGGTGTATTACAAGATGGATTTATTACCGTGCCAAAAGGTAAACAAGCTGACTTAAAAGCACGTTACGAATTAGATAACAAATACTTACAAGCACCTCTAGCAAAAGGCCAAGTGGTGGGTAAAATCGTTTATCAATTAGACGGTAAAGATGTCGCTACCGTGAATCTTCAAGCATTAGAAGATGTACAAGAAGGCGGCTTCTTAGGTAAAGGTTGGGACTGGTTAGTGTTAACGGTTAAAGGATTATTTGACTAAACACCTTGAAAATTAACCGCACTTCCCCATTTATATCACATCAATAAATTCGTAAGGTGTGTGAATTTAACTGATTCACGCACCTTACTCTTAAATAAGGATGCAAAATGACAACCGAAAATGATTATGAAAAACTAAAAGAATTAATGGAGTTTCCTGCTGCAATGACATTTAAAGTGGCTGGCGTTAACCGTGAAAATTTGGCTCAAGATCTAATCGCTGTGGTACAAAAATACTTACCGGGTGATTATATTCCAAAGGAAAAACGTAGCAGCAAAGGTACCTATAATTCTGTATCAATTGATATTGTGGCGCAAAACTTTGAGCAAGTAGAAACCCTTTACAAAGAACTCGCAAAAGTTGAAGGCGTCAAAATGGTTATCTAAGATGAGCAATACTGATTTAGTTGTCTGTCAATTAGGATTACAAGATTATCAAGAAATCTGGCATAAAATGCAGGAGTTCACGGATAATCGAAATGCAGAAACCACCGATGAAATTTGGTTAGTTGAGCATCATCCTGTCTTCACGCAAGGCCAAGCTGGCAAACCGGAACACTTATTACAACACACTAATATTCCTGTTGTACAATCGGATCGTGGTGGTCAAATTACCTATCATGGTCCTGGTCAGCAGGTCATGTATGTGCTCATTGATATTAAACGTCATGAACATTTAAATGTTCGCCAATTAGTGACCGCACTTGAACAATCCGTTGTAAAAACCCTAGCAGACTATGGCATTGAAGGTTATCCCAAACCTGATGCACCAGGCGTATATATCGACGGCAAAAAAATCTGTTCATTAGGTTTACGTATCCGCAAAGGCTGTTCTTTCCATGGTTTAGCGTTTAATATCAATATGGATCTCAATCCCTTCCATTGCATTAATCCTTGTGGCTATGCAGGACTTGAAATGTGTCAACTTGCTGACTTTATCGGTAAAGAAGAGGCGACACTTGACAAGGTTTCCCCCAAATTAATTAAACACTTTGCCGAACTTTTGGGCTATAATGTTACAAATTTATAACATTCACTTTTATAACACATAAAAAATGCCTGAATCAGGCATTTTTCTTTAGGAAAGAACAATGTCAACGCCTTTTAAAATGGAACGCGGCGTAAAATACCGCGATGCAGCCAAAACATCAATCATCCCTGTTAAAAACATCGATCCTAATCAAGAATTATTGAAAAAGCCGGAATGGATGAAAATCAAATTGCCATCTAGCTCATTAAAGATCGAGACCATCAAAAACGGGATGCGTCGTCATGGCCTACATTCTGTCTGCGAAGAAGCGTCTTGTCCAAATTTACACGAGTGCTTTAACCATGGTACGGCAACCTTTATGATTCTGGGGGCAATTTGTACTCGTCGTTGCCCTTTCTGTGACGTTGCACATGGTAAACCATTACCGCCCGATCCGGATGAACCACGTAAATTAGCTGAAACTATCCAAGATATGAAGTTGAAATATGTGGTGATTACCTCTGTAGACCGCGATGATTTACCTGATCGTGGTGCAGGTCATTTTGCTGAATGTGTAAAAGAAGTGCGTGCATTAAACCCTGGCATCAAAATTGAGATTTTGGTTCCGGATTTCCGTGGACGTATTACTCAAGCCTTAGAAAAATTAAAAGACAATCCACCAGATGTGTTCAACCACAACTTGGAAAATGTACCACGTTTATATAAAGAAATTCGTCCAGGTGCCGATTATCAATGGTCTTTAAAATTGCTTCATGATTTCAAAGAAATGTTCCCAAACATTCCAACTAAATCAGGCTTAATGGTGGGATTAGGTGAAACCAACGAAGAAATTCTTGAAGTAATGGAAGACTTACGTGCGAATGGCGTCACCATGCTTACACTGGGCCAATATCTCCAACCAAGTCGCCATCACTTACCGGTTGCGCGCTATGTGCCACCAGCTGAGTTCGATGAATTCCGTGATAAAGCCAATGCAATGGGCTTTGAACACGCGGCCTGTGGTCCATTTGTTCGCTCTTCTTACCATGCTGATTTGCAAGCAAGTGGTGGATTAGTGAAGTAATTAAAACAGCTAAAAAAATGACCGCACTTTTAATCTCAAGTGCGGTCATTTTTTATATTATCTTTTACAGCTAGTCAGTCGCTTCCGGCTTTCCTTCCTCGCCCTCATCAGTCTCCATCATGCTTTCTTGACGAAGATCTTCAAGCGTACGACCATTAATTAAGTAGCCATTTTCTGTTTTTTCCACTCTAGAAACGTAATTATCACCTTCTTCTACAAATTCTCGGTGAAGTTTCCCATCATGTTTCACAAAGCTACTTAAATATTGCCAAAAGTATGAATTTTCCTTAATTGCCAAGGCTTTTTCATTTTGATCATCAAACAACATTTTACTTAATGTCAGATTAAATGTGCCTTCAATATTATCTGGAATCATGTCTGATGAATCATCTTCTGGCACTTGAGGCACAATACCACTCACTTCCAATTTAACAGAATAAGCATTAGTCTCTGGATAAGTATTTAGATTTAAATTCAACGTTGCATTATCAACAATTAAATCAAGCTCTTTCCATGAATTTTTGATGTATTTATCAAATGTTGCTGACGTTAAATGCGTGCTACATAAAGCCCCATAAAATGGTGCTGAGCAAAATCTTGCTGATAAATGTGCTTTACTATGGTTAATTTTAAATGGTGCATCAACCGCTAATTTTTCAAATTGAAAGCCTGCACTTGGATAACTGGCTTTATTCGCAGACAATGTGATATGTTCATTATATTGATCATTGTCTAACGTTTCCGTCTTATCACTGGCTGATACGTCATCAAGCACTAAATCAGCCATATTAAATGATTTTAATGCTGCCTCAATATTGGTTTTACCACTAAACTCTTTCACCCATTTATCTTTGGCATTCAAGAAATCTTTATTGTCTTTTGCCGGAGCCTCTTTCTCAGCAAACGCATCTAATAAAAACGGGACAAATGCCAATTCGTTTGCCACGTTGTAATCCTCTAACTGAATATTAACTTTACCGCCTTTAGCTTCCCATTTACGCTCTTCATCAGCTGGGGTTTGCTTCACACTTTTAACATTTAATTTGAAATCCACATTGGCTTTGGTTAAATCCGTATTTGCCAACTTAAGTTCAAGACCAGCATTTTGTAAGTTAAAGTAAGGTTGATTATTTTTAGGAACATTGACAGAAAGCACGGATAACGAACCATCGAAACGATCGTTTTGTGTAAAAATTTTCGTTAACAAATTGACGCCGTCTTTAATGTCTAGTGAGCCATCACTTAATTTTTTAAATTCATGATGAAAATTGACCGCACTTGGCACGCCATTTTGCTTAATCAATAAATTCAAACCACCGGCTGTCGCTTGGTTTTCTTCCGTTGTGCGGGTTTTATTGGCAATGCGCAAAATATCACTGCTGAATTTTGTGCTCAGATCACGTTTATCTGCCTCACCTGGTTTTACATCAAAATGGTAAGTCGCATTTTTAAGATAAATATGTGTATTTTCGCCATTTAACAACGCTAATTCAGCATTTTTTGCCGTTAATTCTATACTTGATAGGTCATACTGATTTACACCGACTGGCACAAGGCGAGCTTCACCTTCAATTTGTTCCAGTTTAGTGTCTTTATCGTAATTAAAACCACTAAGGGTTGTTTTTAGCTCAACTTCTTTATTCTTTAAGAAATTAAGACCGATAGAAAGGTTTTGGGACTTATTCGCAAAATCACGGAATTCCGTCAAAATATCAGACTGTAAATAATCCCCTACTGGCGAAAATTTACTATTAATTGTATTTTTATCAATTGTGATATTTAATGTTTTATTTAATTGGCGGATTAATTGATCAGATAACTGAGACTCCGCTGTAATGAAGAAAGGCAGCGCGGTGAGCTTGGTTGAAATCACATTTGTACTTTTCGCATCGCTATCTTTTACACTAAAGATCAACTCACGAATAAAAAAGTTTTTTGACGTTTGCGTCACATTCAATGTCGCTTGATTATCCAAAGAATAAGGGAAATTTTTTAACACCTGATCGATTTTATGATTGGTGTAAAATTGTGCGCCAATCCCAAGTGCCACTGCGATAGCCGAAATCGTCAATGCTATTGTTCTTTTCTTGCTCATAATGTCCCCAAATACGATCTCAATTTACGATCTCAAAATCCGTTTGAAAAATTAACCGCACTTTAATCTTCAAAGTGCGGTCAGTTTCCAGTCTATTTTAACCTAAGATTTTATCTAACTCTTGGCTTACAGCTTCCACTTTTTGAGTACCATCTAAACGGAAATATTGCGTATTACCTGCTTTTGCTTCAGCTTGGTAATAATCAATTAATGGGCTGGTTTGTTTGTGGTAAACCGCTAAACGATCTAACACAGTTTCGGGTTTATCATCGGCACGGATAATTAAATCTTCACCCGTTACATCATCCTTACCTTCCACTTTTGGTGGGTTGTAAACGATGTGATAAGAACGGCCAGACGCTTGGTGTACACGACGACCACTCATACGTTCAACGATCACTTCATCCGGTACATCAAACTCTAAAACGTAATCAATTTTCACGCCAGAATCTTTTAACGCATCCGCTTGTGGAATCGTACGTGGGAAACCATCTAATAAGAAACCATTTGCACAATCTGGTTGAGAAATACGATCTTTTACTAACGCCACGGTTAATTCATCCGGTACTAATTTCCCTTCATCCATTAATGCTTTTGCTTGTTTACCTAATTCTGTCCCTGCTTTAATCGCTGCACGGAACATATCCCCTGTTGAAATTTGTGGGATACCAAACTTGTTCATAATAAATTGTGCTTGAGTGCCTTTTCCTGCACCAGGTGCACCTAAAAGAATAATTTTCATACGAATCTCCAATAAATAATAGACCTGTTTAAAATACCGTTAAAGCCTTGTTTGGTCAAATGATTTTGCTGTTAATTTTGACTGCACTTTATTTTATTTTAAGCTTTTTCATTTCCTTTTTCATTCCATGGTGCCACCCAGAATAAACAAATCATTCCTGGGATAGCGAGGAATAAACAAATCCAGAAAAAATGATAGTAGCCTACTGCTTTAACCAAGTAACCCGATAACATACCAAGCCCTTTACTCGGTAAAGCGGAAAGACTGGTAAATAAGGCTAACTGAGTAGCAGTATAAAGCGGATTGGTTTCACGGGCCATAAAGGCGACAAAGGCGGCTGTGCCTAGACCGACACCGATATATTCACCCGCAATCACGAAACCTAATTTCCAAAGTTCTGCGGCACCAATTTGGTCAAAATGCCCAAATGCCGCTAACCAAATAAATCCACCAATAGTGATTAATTGGATAAAACCAAATACCCATAATGCACGATTAATCCCTAAGCGCAACATTATCACGCCCCCCACGAGACCAGCAGAGATACTCGCCCAAAGTGAAGTACTTTTTACCACCAACGCAATATGTTCTTTTTCAAAGCCCATGTCATAGACGAATTTCGTTTGTAACGTAGTGGCAAATGAATCACCAAATTTATACAAGAACAAAAAGAGTAAAAAACCGATCGCTTGGGCGACACCTTTGCGTTGGAAGAACTCTTTCAAGGGTATCCAAAACACCATATAGAAAGGTTGATCACGATCGACCTGTGCAATCTGCGGTTCTTTTGCTAAAAAGAGCGTCATAAATATGCCCGCTAGCATACAAAGTGCAGTCAATAAAAAGACAGTTTCCCATGGATAAATCGTCGCTAAATAAAGCGAGAGTCCCCCAGGAATTAAGCCTGCAACGCGATAAGCATTAATGTGGATGGTGTTCCCCAATCCTAATTCATTATCCGTTAAAATCTCACGACGGTAAGCATCGAGCACAATATCTTGTGTCGCTGAGAAAAAAGCAATGAATGTGGCAATTTTAGCCACCGTACTTAATTCTGCCACCGGATCAAACTGACTTATCGCATAAAGGGAAATCAGCAAAACCACTTGAGAAATCAATAACCAACTACGGCGACGCCCTAAAAAATGCGGGAAATAGCGGTCTAATAATGGCGCCCATAAAAACTTCAAACCATATGGCACCATCACTCCTGTCAATGCACCGATTAATTCAACGGAAAGCCCTTTATCTGTCAGCCATACCGGCAACATTTGCAATAACACAAAAAGTGGTAAACCTGAGCTAAATCCAGTGAAGACACAGATCAGCATTTTGCGGGTAAATATTTGACTAGAAAGGGATTGTTCTGACATAAAGTGCGGTTATTTTTGAGCGTGTTTTATCTGATTAAAATATTAAGGGCGGAATGATGCTCCGCCCAACAATGATGAGATTAATCTCTATATCCTTTTGGATTATTTTTTTGCCAATTCCAGGTGTCTTTCATCATTTGCTCAAGACCACGTTCTGCTGTCCAATTTAACTCTTTTGCTGCAAGACTTGGATCGGAATAGCATGTTGCAATATCGCCTGGACGACGTGCAACAAGACGATATGGAATTTTAATATTGTTCGCTTGTTCAAACGCTTTCACCATATCAAGCACAGAATAACCGGTACCTGTACCTAAGTTATAAATGTGTAACCCTGCGTCATTTTCGTGGCGATTTAATGCTTTTAAGTGACCAATCGCCAAATCCACCACGTGGATATAATCACGAACACCTGTGCCGTCATGAGTATCATAATCGCTACCAAACACGGAAAGTTGCGGTAATTTACCGATCGCAACTTGGCTGATGTAAGGCAATAGGTTATTTGGGATACCGTTTGGATCTTCACCAATCAAGCCACTTGCATGCGCACCCACTGGGTTAAAATAACGTAAAATCGTCATGCTAAATTGCGGTTCAGCTTTCGCAACATCGGCAAGAATTTGTTCCACCATGTATTTAGAGGTACCGTAAGGGTTGGTTGTACCGCCCACTTTGCAATCTTCTGTAATTGGAATAATTTCCGGATCACCATAAACCGTTGCTGATGAACTAAATACAAAGTTCCATACACCTGTTTTTTTCATTTCTTGAATGAGAACAATCGTACCTGCAACATTATTCATATAGTATTCAGCGGGTTTCTGAACACTTTCACCCACGGCTTTTAAACCCGCAAAATGGATTACCGATTGAATGCTGTTTTCAGCAAAGATTTTTTGTAATAAAGCACGATCCAAAATATCGCCTTCATAAAATTTCACGTCTTTGCCCGTGATTTCTTTGACGCGTTCTAAAGATTTTGGCGATGAATTGCATAAATTATCCAATACCACGACATCTTTATTTGCATTTAATAATTCCACTACGGTGTGTGAACCGATATAGCCAGCACCACCCGTTACTAAAATAGCCATGAGTTACTCCTTAATTATTTTTGTTCGCGAATTATAACATTGATTTCTACGATACATAAATTTATCCCCTCTTTTGACCGCACTTTGGTGTGATCGTTGTCACAGAATAAACATTTTTCTCTGGAATTTTGATTTGAGTCATTGAAGCGCTTCGCGATGAGGCGAATAATAGTCTCTTAAAATCAAAAAGATAAAGGAAGACAATATGAAACCTCAAACACTTCAAAAAACCGCACTCGCATTACTCGTTGGTTGGTATGCTACTAATGCAGCCGCTTATTCTGAACAAGGCCAAGCCGGTAATACCAAAAGCTGGGAAAGCGCTGAATACCTCAAAGACTGGGGCTTAACCTCAATGAATGCCTCCACAGCCTATGCCCTAGGCTTTAATGGTTCAGGCGTGAAAATCGGTGTGATGGATTCGGGGGTACTATTAAACCACCCTGAATTTCAAGATGGTCGAATCCACGTTGTAAAAACAGAAGGGACTTATAGTAAAGATAGCATGCGTTATCCCGATGCATCGGTGGGAAATGGTCCAATAAATAAAAATGAGCCGGTAAAAAACGGCAAACGCAATTTCGATAAAACAGATAATGGCATCTTCACTAAAGGTGAAGCCTTCAATATTGACGGGGCATGGCATAAATATACCAATGATGCTCATGGCACCCATGTTGGCGGGACAATGGCGGCAACGCGTGACGGCAATGAAATGCACGGTGTAGCATTCGGTGCCAATCTGTATTCTGCCAATACCGGTGGTAACGACAACATGACCTATGGTCCAAATCAAGACTATAGTTTCTTCTTGCAAGGATACTCTGCCCTAGCCGATGCCGAAGCAAAAGTGATTAATAACAGTTGGGGTTCAAACCGTCGTGTCAATTCATCCTTTGCTGGTGCGTTAGGCTATAAACCAAAATATGATTGGCGTAATGTGCCTGAATATGGCGTGCAATATTATGATGTTCCAAAAGCACCTGAGCCAATTTCCAGTCCTGCGGCACATATTTATTTAAGTAACTTAGGTGAAGCTAAAAAAGCTTATTATCAATTTGTCACAAGTGGCGAGAAAAACTTTGTTGATGCGGCTTATGAAGTAGCCAAGAATAGAAAAGTGATTCAAGTTTTCACGGCGGGTAACCGCAGTATGATGGCGGAGTCCTTTACGCGTGCGATGTTGCCTTATTTCAGACCTGATGCAGAAAAATACTGGGTAAACGTTACTGGGCAAGTGGGAGGTGAAGGCTATCCAAATGACTCAAATGACGATGTGAGCGATGGAAAAGCAGGTGCAGATATTCAAGAATTTAACCTCGCCGGCCATTCAAAATGGTGGACGATTGCGGCACCATCCGCCAACATCTATTCCGCCTATATTCAATTACAAGACAACAACACTTATGGCGATCCTATCTACAAATCGGCTGGTGGTACTTCAATGGCTGCACCTCACGTAAGTGGTGCGTTAGGTGTCATCTTTTCTCGCTATCCATACATGACAACCGATCAAGCACGAGATGTCATGCTGACCACAGCAAGACAGACCACGCTTCGTAAAGGGCTTGAAGGTAAACCGTTAGAACGTTGGGAAACCGAACAAGGTGTACCGAGTAACGTTTGGGGTTGGGGGATTTTAGATCTTGGCAAAGCCATGTTTGGCCCAGGTCAATTCTTAGGAAACGTAAAAATCAACCTCAATCAAAATGATGTTTGGTCAAATGATATTAGCGATAAAGCCATCAAAGCACGTCAAGTCGAAGATCAAGCTGAAGCGGCTACTTGGACAACACGCAAAGCTGAATTACAAGCGTTAATGCAAAATCGTGCAGGCGCGACAGCAGAAGAAAAAGCTGAATATCAAGTAGGTTTAGCGCGTGAAGTGGCTCGTAATGAACGTGCCGCACAAGGTTATGTTGGCGCCTTAACTAAAAATGGTTCTGGCACCTTAACCCTCACCGGTAATAACAGCTTCACCGGTGAAATTACTGTGAATGAAGGTCAGCTTTCAGGGTTAAATCAATCCCTTGGTTCGGCACAACAAGTCATCGTAAAACAAGGTGCAACATTGGAAGTGTTACCGAAAGCGGAAGTCACTAAACCAAGTGAGAATGGATTTGTTACTGAAACCTTAACCAGCACCGCGAAAACAGTCACTGCTACAGTGGAAAAAGGTGGTCGTTTCTTACTGAATAATGGTATTGCTAACGTCAATGCCACCTTTGCAGACGGTTCTGTTTTAGTGCCAAATAAATTTGATGAAGAAATTCTGCCTCAATTACAAAAAGATCCACAAAGAGCGGTATCTGTGCAAGGTACTGGCTCATTTGTGGGGGCTGAAAATGCGGTAGTTGAAACACCTCGCAATTATGATTTCTTTGCGGTTAAAAATGAAAGTAATGCAAATACGTTGAAAGTAACCGTTCAGAAAAAAGCCCTTTCATCTGCAGCAACGACTGAAAATGAAGTGGCTATCGCTAATGCCTTAGATGCAGCAACAAACAGTACGGCTTACCAAAGCCTTATTTGGGGAACAAAAGAGAATGCTCGACAAGCTTTTGCTCGTTTAAGCTATGATGAAGATCTCGCGGCTCAACAACACAATGTGTTAAATGGCTTATTGCTTCGTCAGCAACTTGCCCAACCAGGTGCAGTAAGAGCGCAACTTAATACCGGCACACAAATTTGGACAAGTGGCACCTTCACTCACTTCAACACGGATAGTTTAAGCAGCCACGCATACAATCAACTTGTGGGTATTGATGCAACCATTGATACAAACAAACATTTAGGTGTATTTGTTGGTTCAACACAAAATAGCCACAAAATTGACCGCACTTCGAAAGATCGTGCTGTGCATTTAGGCTTAACAGCTGAACATCGTTTCAACGTGTTAACACCGAAAATTGGCTTTATTCAAAGCTGGGGTAAACATGAACAACGCGCTGAATTTGCACAAGGAGTGAAAAGCCATAGCCAAACACAAAATGTCTTTGCTGAACTTGCTTACACTGGCTTAAAAGGCGAACATTTTGCGATTGAACCTTATGCAGGCGTAAGCTATATGCATATCAAAAATAAAGGTGTGACAAAAGGCGAAGTGCAGTTAACAGACAACAATCGTGATTTAATCGTCACCTCTGCAGGTTTACGTCCATCCATTCCATTTGCAATCGGTGGCGTTCAATTAAACTTATTAGGTGATGTAGCTTATCATCGTTTCCACAAAGATAAAGCCGCTGAAGGTAGCTTGGTTATCAATAATCAAGGTGTAGCAAATCTTTATGGTAAAGAATTGAAAAATGTCGTCACGACAGGTGTTGCATTACAAGCGCAGTTCACACCAGCATTTAGCGTAAAAGTCGGCTATCAAGGTGCTTATAACCACGATACGAAAGCGAATAATGTTAATGCAGAATTACGTTTCTCATTTTAACGATATTCAATAAGACAAAAGTGCGGTCAGTTTTTGAGAAGTTTTAAAAATTGACTGCACTTTGTATTAGATACTTTTAGTTATATTCATTTCAAATATCTAAAAGCTTAGCCCTACAATGCTCAATTCTAAGAGATATATTTCTTAAATATCCAATCATTAAAATTCAATTTAATACTTCCACATATATTTCATCCTCAAACTTCTCAATACTAGAAATATCTAAAATGCACTCACCAATCCTTTTAACATGAAAACTGAATATAGAACTAAAACCAAACTCATTACTTTTAAAACACAAAAACAAGACACAAGGCT
This sequence comes from Haemophilus sp. HMSC61B11, assembly GCF_001838615.1. Classification (NCBI taxonomy): domain Bacteria; kingdom Pseudomonadati; phylum Pseudomonadota; class Gammaproteobacteria; order Pasteurellales; family Pasteurellaceae; genus Haemophilus; species Haemophilus sp. HMSC61B11. The sequence continues at coordinate 347,653 of NZ_KV837957.1, read as the reverse complement.
TATTAGGAAAGACTTTATTCCATTTAGCCTTGAAAGCATTAACAAAACAAAATGATTCTTTCTTAACATTCTTATGGATATAATCTTCAATATATATTTTATTAATAGAAAACTCATACCCAGAGAAATCTAAAAATTGCTCTCTAATATTATCAATAGTTATATCATTACTATACTCATCACTCCATAACCAACTAAAAAAAACACATTTATTTATCTCAACAAACCCCTTATCTAATATGCAAGATAATTCTGTAGATAAATTTTCATGACTACAAACATCATTAAAAGAATCTCTCATTTTTGGATTCATATAAATCATTTTTCTTCCCCAAATAATTTAAACCTTTATCTATAATCAGGTTATTCAATATTCCTTGTATATAAAAAAAGGTTTACTAACACATTGATATGATTCTTTGCTTTTATTTTCACAACAGAGAATATCACATAAGTATTCTCTGAACCCACTCCAACATTCGCATTTTTAATACTAGTAGATAAATAAAAAAGGCATCAATCTGATGCCTTTTAAATTCACTAACATGAAAAATTAACGTTCATTCCAACGTTTGATTGATTCACGAATCACTTCTTTCGCTTCTTCTACATCACCCCAGTGAGTTACTTTCGTTGAACCTGGTTTTTTCAATGCTTTGTAGTTATTGAAGTGGAATTCAATTTGTTTGATTAATTGCGCTGGTACATCTGCAAGGCTATTGTATGCATTGCCGGTATCGCGATCATCTGCTGGCACACAAACGATTTTATCGTCCACTTCGCCATCATCAACGAATTTCATTACACCGATTACTTTTGCTTCAAGGAATACACCAGTTGCAAGTGGTTGGCGAGTTAATAATAAAACGTCTAACTCATCGCCATCTTCGTCTAAAGTTTGTGGAATGAAACCATAGTTAGTTGGTTTTGCGAAGATCGCTGGCTCAACACGGTCTAATTGGAACGCTGCAACTTTACGGTTCCATTCGATTTTGTGGCAGCTACCTTCTGGAATTTCATTTACCACATTGATAATGCCGGCATCTACATCGCCTGGCGTTAAAATTTGATTAAAATCAGCCATTGTTTTTCCTTTTTTTGATTACGTTAAAAACTTTCAGAGTATAGCAGTTTTTAGTCGATAAAAAAATATGCGAAAAACATCCTCAAAACTGACCGCACTTTCCCGCCAGACTGACAAAAAAAACGATTGCGCAAACGTTTACTTTTAAATAAATTGCTATAAAATAGCACGTCTTTTTTTTTGATTATTAACCTAGGGGACTTTATGTCAAGTTTAGAAAAAACCTTTGAACTCAGCAAACGCGGTTCAACGGTTCGTCAAGAAATCATCGCGGGTTTAACCACCTTCTTGGCCATGGTGTATTCCGTGATTGTTGTGCCTAAAATGCTTGGTGATGCAGGCTTTCCGGCTGAATCAGTGTTTATCGCAACCTGTTTAGTCGCGGGTCTTGGTTCGATTTTAATCGGCTTTTGGGCAAATGCGCCAATGGCGATCGGCTGTGCCATTTCATTAACTGCTTTCACTGCATTTAGCTTAGTGATCGGTCAACATGTTTCTATTCCTGTGGCATTAGGTGCTGTATTTCTTATGGGTTTGGTGTTCACCTTAATTTCGGCAACAGGTATTCGTTCATGGATTTTACGTAATCTACCGTCAAGCATTGCACACGGTGCGGGGATCGGGATCGGCTTATTCTTACTTTTAATCGCCGCAAATGGCGTAGGCTTAGTGGTCGGCAACCAAGCGGGTTTACCGGTTAAATTAGGTGATTTCACTTCGTTCCCTGTGATGATGTCTTTAATTGGCCTTGCATTCATTATCGGCTTGGAAAAAATGAAAGTGAAAGGCGGGATTTTGTGGGTCATCATCGCCATTACTATCGTAGGTTTAATCTTCGATCCAAACGTCACATTCAATGGCCAAATCTTCAAAATGCCAACCTTTGGTGAAAACTCACTTTTCTTACAATTAGATTTACAAGGCGCATTACAACCAGCTATTTTACCGATTGTTTTTGCGTTAGTGATGACTGCTGTATTTGATGCAACAGGTACTATTCGTGCCGTTGCAGGACAAGCGGACTTATTAGATAAAGACGGACAAATCATCAACGGTGGTAAAGCCTTAACCTCTGACTCTGTAAGTAGCTTATTCTCAGGTTTATTCGGTACTGCACCAGCCGCCGTTTATATCGAATCTGCAGCAGGGACAGCCGCAGGCGGTAAAACGGGTATCACCGCTATCGTCGTCGGCGTATTGTTCTTATTAATGTTATTCTTCCAACCACTTGCATTCTTAGTGCCTGGTTACGCAACTGCGCCGGCGTTAATGTATGTGGGCTTATTAATGCTAAGCAATGTAAGCAAATTAGACTTCGATGATTTCGTCGGCGCAATGAGCGGCTTAGTTTGTGCAGTATTCATCGTGTTAACGGCAAACATCGTAACCGGTATCATGCTTGGATTTGCGGCATTAGTGATTGGTCGTATCGTGAGTGGCGATGTGAAAAAACTCAACATCGGCACCATTATTATCGCCATTGTCCTTGTCGCATTCTATGCTGGCGGCTGGGCGATTTAATTAAATACAATCTTGATAAGGCGAACGAATGGTTCGCCTTTTTTATTTCTAGCCTTAAAAAACAATCGAAAAACTAACCGCACTTTTACTTTACAAATCCCTAAATCCGCCTAAAATACAGGCCTTTAATACGGCTTGCCAAAAGCAAGCTACTGACCTGAAATCAGACAAGAGAACATTATGACAACCCCATTTAAACCTGAATTACTCTCCCCTGCGGGCTCCCTTAAAAATATGCGCTACGCCTTTGCTTATGGCGCGGATGCCGTTTATGCAGGCCAACCACGTTACAGCTTACGTGTACGAAACAATGAATTTAATCACGCCAATTTAAAAATCGGGATTGATGAAGCCCATGCACTTGGCAAAAAATTCTATGTAGTGGTGAACATTGCACCACACAACTCTAAACTCAAAACCTTTATCAAAGATTTACAACCTGTCATCGACATGGGCCCTGATGCCTTAATTATGTCTGACCCAGGCTTAATTATGTTGGTGCGTGAAAACTTCCCAGATATTGATATTCACCTTTCTGTACAAGCGAATGCGGTAAACTGGGCAACGGTAAAATTCTGGAAGCAAATGGGGTTAACTCGTGTAATTTTATCGCGCGAATTATCCATTGAAGAGATCGCTGAAATTCGCCAACATGTGCCAGATATCGAACTCGAAATTTTCGTACACGGTGCGTTGTGCATGGCGTATTCTGGCCGTTGCTTACTTTCTGGCTATATCAACAAACGTGACCCAAACCAAGGTACTTGCACGAATGCTTGCCGTTGGGAATACAAAATGGAAGAAGGCACTACGGATGAAGTGGGCAACATCGTGCCAAAAATCGATCCTGCTCAACAAATCGAAGTGAAAAATGTGGCGCCAACCTTGGGCGAAGGTGCGGTAACGGATAAAGTCTTCCTTTACACCGAATCACAAAAGCCTGATGAGCAAATGACCGCTTTTGAAGATGAGCACGGCACGTACTTTATGAACTCAAAAGATCTGCGTGCAGTACAACACGTGGAAAAATTGACCGCACTGGGTGTACATTCTTTAAAAATCGAAGGCCGTACTAAATCATTTTATTACTGCGCAAGAACCGCACAAGTTTACCGCAAAGCCATTGATGATGCAGCCGCGGGCAAACCATTTGATGAAAGCTTAATGGATACGTTGGAATCCCTTGCTCATCGTGGTTATACCGAAGGATTCTTACGTCGCCATACGCACGATGAATACCAAAATTACGAATATGGCTACTCTATTTCTGAACGCCAACAATTTGTCGGTGAATTTACCGGTAAACGTAACGAACAAGGTATGGCTGAAGTGGCAGTGAAAAATAAATTCTTGCTTGGTGATGAAGTGGAAATGATGACCCCACAAGGCAACATCGTCTTTAAGATTGAAAAAATGCTCAATCGCAAAAACGAAAATGTGGAAGCCGCACTTGGCGATGGACACTTTGTCTTTTTAGATGTGCCACAAGACATCCAACTTGATTATGCGTTGCTAATGCGTAACTTGGTCAACACCAACACACGCAATCCACACAATTGATTTGTTAAAAAATTGTTGCATTTGTTAAAGGATGTACTATAATACATCCCATACCTGATTTGTTAATTCAACAACTCATAGTATGACTCCAAATATTTTGCCCTTTCACCTTTTTGAAAGGGCTTTTTTTATGTCTAAAAAACACTCAAAATCATATAAAATACTCCACTTTAAAATCAATTAACTTCATATTATTTATGAAAAAATATATAAAAAATCATTCTTGACATTAAAATGAGATTAGGGGTAAATTAAACAAAAGTAATTAAAGTGTTCATAAATATAAAGGATGATTTTATGTTTACCACTTCCCTCCTATACTGTACCTACTCAACTCAAGATGAAGTTCAAATTTTGTCTAAGAGATAAATCATACTTACACTTTAAAAAATATATTTGGAGCATCCTAAATATATGTATCTACATCAACTGACTCCTCATCAATCCAAATATTACGCCTGGCTTTTAACCCGTCAAGCCGAGGGCGGAAGTATGGACTCGTTAGCAACAACATTGGTTGATGCCCAAGTCGATTTAAATCCGCATCAAATTGATGCAGCCTTGTTTGCCTGCAAAAATCCTTTGTCAAAAGGTGTAATTTTGGCAGATGAAGTGGGTTTAGGAAAAACCATCGAAGCGGGCTTGGTGATATTGCAGCATTGGGCTGAGCGCAAACGTAAAATCCTGATTGTCACCCCAGCCAACTTGCGCAAACAATGGCATCAGGAGCTACAAGAAAAATTTGGCTTGCAGGGCACAATTTTGGAGGCTAAAAGTTACAATGCCATAAAAAAAGCAGGTAAAAACCCTTTTCGTCAAGAAAATCCCGTTATCTGCTCCTATCAATTTGCTAAATCTAAAGCGGATGATATTAAGCAAATTGGATGGGATTTGGTTGTATTAGATGAAGCTCATCGTCTGCGCAATGTTTATAAGAAAAACAATGTTATCGGTAAAACTTTAAAAGAAGCTTTGGAAAACGTATCCAGCAAAGTCCTATTAACAGCTACTCCTTTGCAAAATTCTCTGCTTGAACTTTACGGCTTGGTCAGCATGATAGATGACCGTGTTTTTGGTGACTTAGATAGTTTTCGTGCTCAATTCGGTGCAAAGGCCACAGAACAGACCTTATCCCATCTGCGCCAGCGACTCAGCCCTGTTTGCCAACGTACCTTACGCCGCCAAGTACAGGCTTATGTTCCCTATACTCAGCGCCTTGCCATCCTGCAAAAATTTACGCCATCCGATCAAGAACGAGAATTTTCTCATTTGGTTGCTGAATATCTGCGCCGTCCAAATTTGCAAGCAATGCCAGAAGGGCAACGACAGCTTATTTCCCTAGTATTGTGGAAACTTTTAGCCTCTAGTAGCCGTGCTATTGCTGGTGCGCTGGATACTATGACCAAACGCCTACAAGGCGTATTGGCAGAATCAACCACGCAAGACCTAGTCGAAACTCTGGACGAAGATTATGAAAGCTTAGATGAAACTGCAGAAGAATGGGAGGAAGAAAACGAATCGAACATTCTGACTGCTGATGAATACCAAGCGATTGCCGATGAAATTGAAGAGCTCAAACATTTTAAACAACTTGCTGAAAACATCCGAGAAGACGCAAAAAGCCGTGCATTATTGACCGCACTTTCCACAGCTTTTGCCAAATTGAAAGAACTTGGTGCGAAGCAAAAAGCCATTATTTTTACCGAATCCAAACGCACCCAAGCCTATCTCTTAGAATGTCTTGCCCAAACCGACTACGCAGGCGAGCATGGTGACGGTATCGTGTTATTCAATGGTACAAACAGTGACCCACAAGCCCAAAAAATCTATAAAGACTGGCTCAAACGGCATGAAGGCAGCGATAAAATTACCGGTTCCAAAACTGCCGATACCCGTGCCGCTTTGGTAGAGCATTTCAAAGAGCGTGGCACCATCATGATTGCCACTGAAGCAGGTGCAGAAGGCATTAACCTACAATTCTGCTCACTCATTATCAATTACGATCTGCCTTGGAATCCACAGCGTGTCGAACAGCGCATCGGACGCTGTCACCGATATGGGCAAAAACATGATGTCGTTGTAGTGAATTTTGTTGATGAAACCAATGAAGCTGACCAACGTGTTTACGAATTGCTTGAGCAAAAATTTAAGCTTTTTAATGGTGTATTCGGTGCCAGTGACGAAGTATTGGGGGCAATCGGTAGCGGCGTAGATATCGAACGGCGAATTGCTGAAATCTACCGCCAATGCCGCCACTCAGAAGACATCAAAACTGCCTTTGATAGCCTGCAAAGTGAGCTATCAGAGGAAATCAACCAGAACATGATGAAAGCCCGTCAAACCCTGCTGGAAAATTTTGATGAAGAAGTCCGCGAAAGACTACGTATTCGTGCTGAAGAAAGCCAAGTAGCACTCAACAAATACGAAAAAATCTTAATGGAGTTAACCCGAAGCGAACTTGGTGACAGTTCAGACTTCTATGATGGTGGTTTTATACTCAATAAGCTACCTGAAAATCTTTCAGACGACCTTGATATTCCAACAGGACGATACGAACTGCCGCGAAAAAGTGGCGAAGCCTATCTCTACCGCATTACCCATCCCTTGGCACAAGCCATCATCGATCGCGCCAAAAAACGCGATTGTCCACCAGTACGTCTAATTTTTGATTATCAAGAGCATAACGGCAGGATCAGTACACTCGAACCCTATCGCGGACGAAGCGGACAACTGATTGCCAAACTCATCAGCATTAGCGCACTGGGTGATACGGAGCAGCACATACTGATTGCAGCCGTAACCGAAAACGGTGAAGTTCTACAAGCGGATGACCCAGAAAAACTTCTGCGCCTGCCTGCACAAATTGCCGAAACCACAATAAAAACCGGATTTCAGACGGACTTATCCGACGATATGGCTGAACGCCGCCAAACACTATTAAACCAAGCCACCAAACGTAATTTGGGTTATTTTGAGGAGGAAGTGCAAAAACTGGACGACTGGGCGGACGACCTCAAGCAAAACCTCGAACAGGACATTAAAGAAACCGATCGTGAAATCAAAGAAGTCCGCCGCACCGCCGCTACTTCCGCTACGTTGGAAGAAAAACTAAGCTGGCAGAAAAAGCAGCGCGAATTAGAAAATAAACGCAGCCGCCAACGCCGAGAACTTTTTGATAAACAGGATGAAATCGAAGCAAAGCGCAACAAACTGATTGAAGATTTGGAAGAAAGTTTGAAACAGAAGGTGGAAGAGGAAGAATTGTTTTTTATTGAATGGGAGATTAACTAAATGAAAAAGAAAACATATAGTCTTTCAATTTTTTTATTAAAGGAATCCATAAAACAAGAAGATGCAGCTATTCAAGGTGCTGCTCACTTGAAAAAAACAGTATTTAATGTAGAAGATAAAGAATTTTGTTTGTATTCCAAGCAAAACCCTTCTCACAAACCCTCATGGGTAAGCCTGTTTACATCTCATACAACCGATGATTTAAGTCATCTATTTAGTTCTGGTTGTGCGGCAGTTCTTTTGTCAAAAAATAATGATAGATACTTGGCTCTTACTTTTGGGTATGGTCGTCATTTACTGAATCCTGATTGCTTTGAAGAAAATTTTGGTTTACGGGTTGTCTTGAATGCAGTAGATCCAGCAAAGCTAAGAAGTGTAGATGTTCATACTTTAGAATCTATACCCGTACATAAAAGAAACCAAGCAAGTATTTCAACCAATTTTGCTGATTTTGGTTTGGATGTTGAACAAGACTTGATGTATGCAGCAACAGGTTCTCCAAAAGATACAAATTTTTGTAAAACGCTTTCAGGGAAAGACGCTCTTAAAATTTCATTACCATTTCAGCTAAATGATCTTCCCACTCTTCTAGATAAGGCAATGACCTTATTTAATTCCGAGTCCTACAAGCAAAGTTTCCCTTGGATAGATAGATTATCTGAGGTCAGAAGTAAGGCACTTAAAAATGATTTGGATATAAAGCTAGTCGAAAAAATCAATCAAAATGATTTTTCCAAAACATGGCTTACCATTCCTGAGGTTATCAATTGGGAAAGTGTTTCTGGTTTTCGATATCAAAAAGCCAAAAGAGGTGAGCTTAGTGATGACATAAGTTGGGAAGGTTATTTGGCTTATGCAAGCGAAGACAGTAAAGATATTACAATTGAGGGTTTTAAGGAACAATATATTCATTGCATCAATGCAGCAAATGAACAGCCTGCATATACATGGAAAGTTTACCAATGCATTTACTGTGAGCTTGAATTAAATGGTGATTCTTATTCCTTAACGAATGGTAAATGGTACAAAATAGATAATGATTTTTTGGCAAATTTAGACAAAAATATCCAAGATATTCCTATATCTACAATTTCATTACCTGACTATATGGAAAAATCCGAAGAACAGTACAATAAAAAGGTTGCTGATAGTGATACTAATCGATTTGTTCTAATGGATAAGAAAAATATATCCTATGGCGGCGGAAGCAGTAGAATAGAACTGTGTGATATTTACAGCAACGATAAGAAGCTAATTCATGTTAAGCGCTATGGAGGTTCAAGCGTTTTAAGCCATTTGTTTTCACAAGGCTTGGTTTCTACTCAACTGATTTTATCTGATGGAAATTTTCGCTCATTGGTTAATAAAAAACTGCCTAAGTCCCATAAATTACCCGCTAAAAACGAAAAACCAAAGGCGAATGAGTTTGAGGTTGTGTATGTAATAGCCAGCAATGATAAGAAGACAACGGCTCTTGATTTACCCTTATTTAGTAAAATAAATTTGCGTAGTTGCTATAACCGTCTTCAATTGATGGGTGTTGCTACTAGCCTTTGTATTGTACCTGTAGTAAATGACTTAAAAGCGGATGTATCGTAATGAAAAAACAAAAACTCGAACTCACCTGGATAGGCAAACATAAACGTCCGAAGTTAGAAGCGCGGATTTTGCTCGAAGACTCCGAAAAGTCGTATCACGCCAAAGTGCGGTCGGAATCGGCGGCGTTTGATAACCGATTGATTTTCGGCGACAACCTGCTTGCACTTAAAGCTTTAGAGCAGGAATTTACGGGTAAGGTGAAATGTGTGTTCATCGACCCGCCGTACAACACAGGCAGTGCGTTTGCCCATTACGACGACGGGCTGGAGCATTCTATTTGGCTGGGGCTGATGCGCGATCGTTTGGAGATTATCAAACGCCTGCTTTCAGACGACGGTTCGCTGTGGATTACCATTGACGATAACGAAGCACATTATTTGAAAGTATTGTGTGATGAAGTATTTGGTCGGGGAAATTTTGTAGCGAATGTGATTTGGCAGAAAGTTTATAGTGAAAGAATGGATGCTAAAGGATTTAGTACATCACATGATCATCTGCTAATTTATCAAAAGTCAGAAAAATTCAAACCGCTTCCATTAGCTAAGGAACAGAAATCCGCACAATTTAATTTTTTTGATGAAAACGTTGGAAAGTATTATCGAAGAAGGTCACTTAGAAAAGAAGGTTCCGAATCATTAAGACAAGATAGACCATCAATGTGGTATCCAATTAAGGCTCCAGATGGTTCTGAAATTTTTCCAGTTAAACCTGATGGTGTTGAAGGTCGTTGGAGATGGAAAAAAGAAAATGTTTCAGAAAAATCTAATCAGCTTGAGTTTGTAAACAAAGATGGAAAATGGGAAATCTATGTTAAGCAATATCAAGAAGAAAACCCTACTAGACCTCCAGCAACACTTTGGCCAACTGATGAAGTTGGTCATAATCATGAAGCAAAACTAGAAGTTCGAGCTTTTAATTCTGAAGATGTTTTTGATACTCCAAAGCCAGAACGTCTAATTGAGCGTGTTTTACAAATCGCAACCACCCCAGGCGACCTTGTCCTTGATTCCTTCGCTGGCAGCGGTACGACTGGTGCAGTTGCCCATAAAATGGGGCGGCGTTGGATTATGGTGGAGCTCGGCGAGCATTGCCATACGCATATTATCCCGCGCCTGCAAAAAGTCATCGATGGCGAAGACCAAGGTGGAATTTCCAAAGCGGTGAATTGGCAAGGAGGCGGCGGATTCCGCTATTTCCGCCTTGCGCCGACACTGATTGTCAATGACAAATGGGGCAATCAAATCATCAATCCCGACTACAATCCTGAAATGCTGGCAGAAGCCTTGGCGAAGTTGGAAGGCTTTACTTATATGCCGTCTGAAAGCCTTTGGTGGCAGCATGGTTATTCCAGCGAAAACGATTTTATCTACGTTACCACCCAAAGCCTATCTGTTGAACAGTTGCAAGTGCTTTCAGACGAGGTTGGAGTGAGTCGCAGCCTGCTAATCTGCTGCTCCGCTTGGCGTGGAATTACGGCAGATCAGGCGGCAGAGCGTTTCCCGAATCTTTCCTTAAAAAAAATCCCCAAAATGATTTTGAAACGCTGCGAATGGGGACACGATGATTACAGTTTGAACGTCGCCAATCTTCCGATGGCGGAAGAAGAACCTGAACCAAGGTCGTCTGAAAACCAACCCGCCGCAAAAACCAAATCCGTGAAACGCAAAAGTGCGGTCGAAAATCAGGGCGGATTGTTTGACGGAATGGATAGTAATGAATAATACCTGTGCAGGCAATATCTCAGGAAACCTCTTAAATCCTGAGTCTTTATTATGCCACTCCCCTAATCGGTAACTCAGCCCAACAAGCGTTTAAGTTACTTGAAAAGTTTGAGTAACGATTAATATAAAAGATTAAAACAAGAGATTAAATTATGAGCATCAAAACTCAAAATTACATTAACGGACGTTTATCTTTGCGTGCACCGCAAGCAGAAAGTTTGGCGAAGTTAAAGCAGGCGTTAGATGCTGCACCGGAAATGGCGCAGAAAGATCGTGATGTAACGGCGGTGTTGAATACCTTGAAAGCCAAATTCCCAACCTTGCAGGATTTTGAGCGTGAATTTCCGTCATTGTGCTTTGCTTTGGCAACGGGGGTGGGGAAAACCCGCCTAATGGGGGCTTTTATCGCTTATCTGCATTTGGCACACGGCATCAATAATTTTTTTGTACTGGCACCGAATCTGACGATTTATAACAAGCTGATTGCCGACTTTACACCGAATACGCCGAAATATGTGTTTAAAGGCATCAGTGAATTTGCAGTAAATCCACCCAAGCTGATTAGTGGCGACAACTATGAACAACAGAATTTGAGCATGGGAATGGATAATCTTTTTGGTGAGATTACCGTTAATGTGTTCAATATTTCCAAAATCAATAGCGAGGTGCGCGGCGGCAAAGAACCGAAAATCAAGCGGATGCGTGAAGTGCTGGGTGATAGTTATTTCAACTATCTGGCGAATCTGCCTGATTTAGTGTTGCTGATGGATGAATCACATCGCTATCGGGCGCAGGCGGGGATGCGGGCGATTAATGAATTAAATCCGCTTTTTGGCTTGGAGTTAACTGCCACGCCATTTGTGGAATCCACCAAAGCGCCTATTCCGTTCAAAAACGTGATTGTAGATTATCCGCTGGCTCGGGCAATGGACGATGGTTTTGTCAAAATGCCTGCGGTGGTTACGCAGCGCAATTTTGATGCGAAAAATTATACGCCCGAAGAAATTGAGAAAATCAAGTTAGAAGATGGCGTGCGTGTGCATGAAAACACCAAGGTCGAGCTTATGACTTATGCTCGGGAAAATAATGTTACCGTGGTGAAGCCTTTTATGCTGGTGATTGCCCGCGATACCACGCACGCGGCGCAATTATTGTCTTTACTGGAATCGGATAACTTTTATAACGGGCGTTATCAGGGCAAAGTGATTCAGGTGGATTCGAGTAAATCAGGTAAAGATGAAGAAGAAATGATTGAACGACTTTTGGCAGTGGAGAGCGTGGATGAGCCGACGGAAATCGTGATTCATGTCAATATGCTCAAAGAGGGCTGGGACGTTACCAATCTTTATACCATCGTACCGCTGCGCGCTGCCAATGCTAGAACACTGATCGAGCAATCTATCGGACGCGGTTTGCGTCTGCCTTACGGCAAACGTACGGGAGTGGAAGTGGTGGATAGATTGAACATTATCGCCCACGACCGCTTTCAGGAAATCATCGATGAGGCTAATAAAGGTGATTCGGTGTTGAAATTGAAACAGGTAATTTTGGATGCGCCGAGTGAGGATGATAAAAAGGTCAGCGTGCAGGTATATAGCGGTGTGGAAACGAAATTGGGATTGGCGGAAACGTCGTCTGAAAATACAAAACAAGGTATTTCAGAAACCAATTCTTCAGTCGATTATCAGCCTGTTTTTAAAACTGAAACCGAAAAACGCATTGCCCGAAAGGTAATGGAAGCTGCTGCAAAATATGCTTCCCGTCCAAGTGAGGCTCCAACTTCCCAAGCATTATTGACAGTGGAAATCCGCGAAAAAATCGTTCAAGAAGTTCAGACGGCATTACAACCGGCTCAAGGGGAATTGCTGGTGGATGAGCTGGATATAGCTGAGATTGTTGCTAAAACCACAGAAACAATGGTGAATCAAACCATCGATATTCCTAGAATTACAGTTGTACCCAGCGGGGAAGTTAGCACGGGATTTCATCCATTCAAACTCGATTTAAGCAGCTTGAATCTACAACCGAGTGAACGTGAAATCACTATTCACAACCTGCACACCAACGAACAAAGTAGCCTGTCTGCTGAATTGGGTATGAAGGAAAAACGCCCTGAAGACTATATTGTTTTTTCGCTGATGGATTTCGACGATATCGACTATTTCACGCAGGCTGACCTGCTTTACGATTTGGCGGGGCAGATGGTGACGCACCTGCGCACTTATTTATCCGAAGAGGAAGTTTTGAGTGTGCTGGATAAAGAACGTCGCCTGATTGCCCGTGAAATCCATGCTCAAATGATGGCGCATTTTTGGGAAAAAGCGGCAAGTTATGAAGCCCGCGTCAGCCAAGGATTTAGTACGCTCAAACCATGCAACTATACTGTTTCAGCTGATGAACCGATTCATTCCGTGCGACAAACACCAAAAGATGTCAGCCGTATTAAGCAAATGCTGTTTGGCAGCTTTTCCAAATGTCTGTATCCCTTACAAAAATTCGACTCTGATACTGAACGCCGTTTTGCTGTGATTCTGGAACGAGACGCGCAAAAATGGTTCAAACCTGCTCAAGGACAATTCCAGATCTACTGGAAATCAGGTTTGGATTCTAAAGAATATATCCCTGATTTTGTTGTAGAGACCGAAGATTCTATCTGGCTTGTTGAAACCAAAGCAGGCAAAGATTTAAAAGATCCTGAAGTTTTGGCAAAAGCTGATGCAGCTTTTGAATGGTGTAAACATGCTACGGATTATGCGTTGCAGCACAATGGGAAGTCTTGGCGTTATGTGCTGATTCCGCATGATGAAGTTGCCGAATCAAAAAAATTGCCGGATTTTTTAAGATTTGAGAAAAAGGAACTTTGAAAATAATTAAAACCATTAAATATTTACTTTAATAAGTAGTCGTTTTTTAGCGACTACTTATTTCAACTTGGCTAGATATAATTAACAAGATTAGTTTTTCTCTACTTTTAAACCAATTTAACTTCATCAACATTCCCCCTTGTATTTCCCCCTCATTCGCTCTAGACTATGCCCCATTTTTAGCTTTCATGATTTACAATTATGCGTGTTTCTGACTTTCATTTTGACTTACCTGATGAGCTGATTGCTCGTTACCCTAAAGAAGATCGCTCTTCTTGCCGTTTGCTACAGCTTAATGGCGAAAACGGAGAAATTTCTCACCGCACTTTTACCGATGTATTGGATTTAATCGACGAAGGTGATTTGTTGATTTTTAACAATACGCGCGTGATCCCTGCTCGTATGTTTGGTCGAAAAGCCAGTGGCGGGAAAATTGAAGTGTTAGTGGAACGTGTTTTAAGTGAACATCATTTTTTAGCGCATATTCGCTCATCAAAGGCCCCGAAAGAAGGCGCAGAATTATTTTTAGGCGAAGATAAACTGGGTGAAAATAATGGCGTAAAAGCCATTATGGTTGGTCGTCAAGATACGCTTTTTGAAGTGGAATTAGCGGATAAAAGTCGCAATGTGCTTGATGTGTTACAAGAAATCGGTCATATGCCTTTGCCACCTTATATTGATCGCCCAGATGAAGAAGCGGATCAAGAATGCTATCAAACCGTGTATAACAAAGTGCCTGGTGCAGTGGCTGCGCCAACGGCTGGCTTGCATTTTGATGATGAGCTTTTACAAAAATTACACGAAAAAGGCGTTAATTTTGAATTTGTGACTTTGCACGTGGGCGCAGGTACATTCCAGCCAGTACGTGTTGAAAATATTGAAGATCACATTATGCACGCGGAATATGTGGAGCTTTCTCAAGAAGTCTGCAATGCCATTATTGAAACGAAGAAAGCGGGTAAACGTGTCATTGCGGTAGGTACAACATCAGTACGTTCTGTTGAAACCGCTGCTCTATCGGCAGAAGAAAATGGCAACCCAGATTTAATTGAACCTTATTTTTCTGATACATCCATTTTTATTTACCCGGGTAAATCCTTCCGTGTGGTGGATGCGTTAATTACCAACTTCCACTTACCGGAAAGTACATTGATTATGTTAGTGTCTGCCTTTGCAGGCTTTAGCCACACTATGAACGCCTATAAAAGTGCGGTCGAAAATCACTACCGTTTTTTCAGTTATGGCGATGCGATGTTCATTACTAAAAATCCCAATGTGAAAGGGTTAGAATAAGAAAAATGGGTGGCCAAATACCACCCATTTTTTTAAACCCAACCTTTTGCTCTAAACGCTTTTAGTACTTTAACAAACACTTTCATCTCATCTGGTGTACCAAGCGTGAGACGATTCCATCCTTGGATAGGCAAAAACTCCCGACCAACCAAAATAGAATGCGCTTTCATGCGTTCTTGATAAGTTTTTACATCCCCCTTAATCTCATGGAAAATAAAGTTACCATTAGATGGTGCAAATTTTAAGCCTAGCTCTGTTAAGACATTTTGAACAATCTGGCGTGAAGCAGAATTACTTTGGAAACTCAATTTCGCAAAAGTTTTATCCTGTAAAGAGGCCACGGCAGCCACTGCGCCCGCAAGATTCGTGTTATCCAATGACATAAATTTTTCCACTTCGTCAACCACTTCTGGCTGAGCAAGTAAATACCCCACACGATAGCCTGCTAACGCATAAAACTTAGAGAAAGTCCGTGTCACTAATACATTTTTCAAGCCTTCTTTGACTAATGTCATACCTGTTTCAAAGGCTGGATCTTCCACAAAGTCTGCATAAGCTTCATCTAGCAGAAAATAGCTATTTTGAGAAAATGATTTAATCCAAGGGAAAAGTGTTTTAGCCGGCGTAATCATTGATGTTGGATTATTTGGGTTACATAAATAGAAAATCGTCACACCATCAAAGGCTTCTGCGGCGTTTTTTAACTTCGTTAAATCAAAAGAAAAGTCGTCTGCGAGCGGCACTTTCATCACTGGCACACCTAACGCTTTTGCATATAATTCTGCATAATTAAATGTTGGATCCGGCACCACGAGTTGAACCGCTTGTTTTGTATTTTGAGCCTTAACGATCAATGCTTGGACAGCAGCTTGAATATTTTCTGAAGAACCATTTCCCAATGAAATGAAACTTTCAGCAACATTGTGTTTAACGGCTAATTGTGTAATGACTGCTGCACGTTGATCATCTGGATAATATGAACCGATAGCTAAACTATTCACAATCGCTTGTTTTGCTTTTTCCGACATCCCTAGCGCATTCTCATTAAAATTGAGATGTAATACTTTCGTTGAAGTTGCTTTTGGCAACTGATTTTCCGCCATCAATTTTGGTGCCAATGCCACACCTAACGCTGTAGTGCCTGCTAATTTAAAAAGTGTTCTCCGTTGCATAATCGCCTCCCGATTCAAAATATAATTATTCACTTAAAATGCATTTTTATTCATATTACCATGAAAATTTACTTCTGCAAGAGATTTTTTGACTTATTAAATCACACCGCATAAAATGCTCTCTCACAAAGATTGTTAAGCCTGTGAAAACAAAACAGGCTTTTTTATTGTAAAAAATCTTCGAACTGTTTATTCGTTGAGGAAAAAAATGAAATATGAATTAGATAAAACCAGCGGCAGTGCACGTCGTGGTCGATTGGTGTTTGAACGTCCACAAGGCACGTTCAGCGTAGAAACCCCGGCATTTATGCCAGTGGGTACTTATGGCACCGTTAAAGGCATGACACCAGAAGAAGTGCGTGCGACAGGTGCTGAAATTTTATTAGGTAACACCTTCCATTTATGGCTTCGTCCTGGTCAAGAAGTGATGCGTAAACACGGTGATTTACACGACTTTATGCAATGGCATCGTCCAATTTTGACTGATAGTGGCGGTTTCCAAGTATTTAGTTTAGGTAAATTACGCAAAATTACCGAAGAAGGGGTGAAATTCCAAAACCCAATTAACGGTGAGCGTATTTTCCTTTCGCCTGAAAAATCCATGGAAATTCAATATGATTTAGGGTCTGACATCGTGATGATTTTCGATGAATGTACGCCTTATCCCGCGACTTTCGATTATGCGAAAAAATCCATGGAAATGTCTCTTCGTTGGGCAAAACGCAGCCGCGATCGCTTTGATGAATTAGGCAATAAGAATGCCCTATTCGGTATTATCCAAGGCGGCGTATTTGAAGAATTACGCAAAGTATCATTAGAAGGCTTAGTGAATATTGGCTTTGACGGTTATGCGGTGGGCGGTTTAGCGGTAGGCGAACCAAAAGAAGACATGCACCGTATTTTAGAATATATCTGCCCTCAAATCCCTGCAGACAAACCGCGTTATTTAATGGGCGTGGGTAAACCTGAAGATTTAGTGGAAGGCGTGCGTCGTGGTATTGATATGTTTGACTGTGTAATGCCAACCCGTAACGCTCGTAACGGTCATTTATTCGTGACAGATGGTATTGTCAAAATCCGTAATGCAAAATACCGCGATGATACGAGTCCATTAGATCCAGAATGTGATTGCTACACCTGTAAAAATTACACCAAAGCTTATTTATATCACTTAGATAAGTGTGGTGAAATTTTAGGTGCACGCTTAAATACCATTCACAATTTACGCTATTATCAACGTTTAATGGCGGAAATTCGTCAAGCGATTGAAGACGATCGTTTTGATGATTTTGTGGTGGAATTCTATGCTCGTATGGGCAAACCTGTTCCACCATTACAATTAGCGGATAACTCATAATTGCTGAAAGTGCGGTAGAAAAATGAAGCGTTTTTTGACCGCACTTTTTAACAAAGGAAACCTTATGCAAATCCTCGAACCTCAACAATTTGCCACTTGGAATGAACCGATTGATATGCTTTACGCCTGTCATAGCAAGGTGAAACGCTTTTGCAAGCAACTTACGATTCTTCCTGGCTACTTAGAAAAAAATGGCGTGAATCAAGCCGTATTAAATGATGTGAAAACCATTTTGCAGTATTTTAATCACGCGGCCCCCCTTCATCATGATGATGAAGAAAAAGACTTCTTCCCCGCTTTAATTGAAAAAGCGCCTCAAGCGAAAGAGTCGGTGGATGAATTAGAACGCCAACATGTGACTTTGCATGAAAATTGGGCAAAGCTTTCTGAGCAGCTAGAAGAATTAATTGCTGAGAAACGCACTGATGTAGATGAAAGGCTGATTACGCTCTTTGTAGCAAGCTATGATAGACATCTTGCTCTAGAAGAGCCGTTATTTGAGCTTGGTAAGCAACATTTATCAGCAGACCAACTGACCGCCATGGGCAAAATTATGTTTGCTCGTCGCCAAGCTTAAATCATGAAATATCAATTAGATTTGACCGCACTTTCCTGCCCCATTCCGCTTTTAACCGCGAAGAAGGCTTTAGCAAATTTAGAGTCAAATGATGAATTAGTTTTGCAATTAAATCGTCAAAGTGCGGTAGAAAATTTTGTTGTTTTTTGTGAAGAAAATCAATGTGAATTAGTGGATCAACATTGGCTTTCCGAGCAAATCTTCGAAGTTTGCTTGAAAAAAATCAATTAATCCAAAAATTCTAGGTGTTATTGCCTTCATCGGCTTTTACTGAATGCCGTTTTATGGTATTTTACGCACACTTTTAACTTTTCATTTTATAAGGAAAACACAATGGAAGCACAAAGCCCAATGTCCACGTTATTTATTTTCGTGATCTTCGGTTTAATTTTTTATTTTATGATTTACCGTCCACAAGCGAAACGTAACAAAGAACACAAAAAATTAATGTCTGAATTAGCGAAAGGCACTGAAGTATTAACCGCTGGTGGTTTGATTGGTAAAATCACCAAAGTAACCGAAGGTGCTGAAATTGTTATCGCTTTAAACGATACTACTGAGATCACGATTAACCGTAACTACATCGTTTCAGTATTACCGAAAGGTTCTGTAAAATCTCTCTAATTTAAATTCCTAAAGGGAAAACTATGTTAAATCGTTACCCATTATGGAAGAATCTAATGGTGATCCTTGTGGTCGCCATTGGTGCTTTATACTCTCTTCCAAATATCTATGGTGAAGATCCTGCGGTGCAAATTTCTGGTACTCGCGGACAACAAGCAGACACCACCGCATTAACTGAAGTACAAAACGTACTAAAAGAAAATAACCTTTCAACCAAATCTATCGTTCTTGAAAATGGCTCTATTCTTGCTCGTTTCAACAACACAGATGACCAACTTCTTGCCAAAGATAAAATTGCAGAAAAACTTGGCACTAACTACACCACTGCATTAAACCTTGCACCGGCAACACCGGCTTGGTTAAGTAGCATTGGTGCAAATCCAATGAAATGGGGTTTGGACTTACGTGGTGGGGTACGCTTCTTGATGGAAGTGGACATGAATTCTGCTTTGGCTAAACGTCAAGAACAGTTACAAGACACATTACGTGGCGAATTACGTAAAGAAAAAATTCAATTTACGTCAATTAAAAATGGTGACAAATTTGGTACCACAGTGACATTAGAAAACGCTGACCAAATGTCAAAAGCAGCACGTATTATTCGTCAGTTACACCCAACATTAGACGTGTCTGATATTGGTGATAACACTTTAAATCTTGCCCTTTCTGAAGCATCATTAACTGAATCACGTAACTTAGCGATCGAACAAAACTTAACAATTTTACGTAAACGTGTTGCTGAGTTAGGCGTAGCTGAAGCCGTTATCCAACGTCAAGGTGCAGAACGTATCGTTATCGAATTACCGGGTGTTCAAGATACGGCTCGTGCAAAAGAAATCTTAGGGGCAACCGCAACACTTGAATTCCGTATTGTGAATTCATTAGTGAACCCTGAGTCCGCTGCTCGTGGTATGTTGCCTTCTGATACAGAAATCAAATATGACCGTCAAGGTCGACCTGTTGCGCTTTACAAACGTGCGGTATTGGGTGGTGAACACATTATCAACTCAAGCTCGGGCTTAGACCAACACACCAGCACGCCACAAGTAAGTGTAACCTTGGATAGCGAAGGCGGCGAAATCATGTCGCAAACTACCAAGAAATACTACAAAAAACCAATGGCAACCTTGTATGTAGAATACAAAGACAATGGTAAAAAAGACGAAAATGGCAAAACCATTTTAGAGAAAAGTGAAGAAGTGATTAACGTTGCTACCATTCAGGGTCGCTTCAGTTCTAACTTCCAAATTACAGGCGTAAGCAGTTCTGCAGAAGCACAAAACCTTTCTATGTTATTAAAATCAGGTGCTTTAATCGCGCCAGTGCAAATTGTTGAAGAACGTACAATCGGTCCTTCTCTTGGTGCACAAAACGTAGAACAAGGTATCAATGCAAGCTTCTGGGGCTTAATTGCCGTTATTGTCTTCATGCTGATTTACTATAAAATCTTCGGTATCATCGCAAGCTTTGCCTTGGTGATTAATATCGTTTTATTAGTCGGTTTGATGTCTATCCTACCAGGTGCAACACTCACCATGCCGGGGATTGCGGGTATCGTATTAACCCTGGGGATGTCGGTGGATGCCAACGTACTTATTTTTGAGCGTATCAAAGAAGAAATTCGTAATGGTCGTCCAATCCAGCAAGCCATTAACGAAGGTTATAACGGTGCATTCACCTCCATCTTCGATGCGAACTTAACCACAATTTTAACGGCAATCATTCTTTATGCAGTAGGTACCGGCCCAATTCAAGGCTTTGCGGTAACGCTTGCATTAGGTGTGGCAATTTCAATGTTTACAGCAATTACCGGAACACGTGCTATCGTGAACTTCCTATACGGCGGTAAACGTCTTGAAAAATTATCAATTTAGGTAGGATAAGATGAGATTATTTGCAAAAGATAAAAACGGACATTTTATCCGTGAAGTGAATGGGATTAAATTGCCATTCCCTCTCACTGAGTTTATGAAAGTGAGATTTGTGGGATATGCATTTTCTGCGATTTTAATGGCGATTTCCCTCTTCTTCATTGTGACAAAAGGCTTCAACTGGGGCTTGGATTTTACCGGTGGTGTGGTGTTTGATACGCACTTCTCACAACCGGCTGATTTAGAGAAAATCCGTGGCACATTAAATCAAAATGGTATTGCAAGCCCAATTGTACAAACAACCGGTTCTGTACAAGACGTGATGATTCGCTTACCGGCTGACAATAACGATTCTGCTATTGGTGATCACGTAAAAAGCATGCTCCAAACGATTGATCCAAATATTCATATTAACAGTATCGAATTTGTGGGTCCAAACGTCGGTGAAGAACTGGCTCAAGGTGCGGTTTATGCCACCCTTGCGACTTTGGCAATGATGTTAATTTACGTTGGCTCACGTTTTGAATGGCGTTTAGGTTTTGGTGGTATTGCCTCACTTGCGCATGATGTGGTGATTACACTCGGTGTATTCTCTGCATTACAAGTCGAAATGGATTTAACCTTCGTGGCAGCAATTCTTTCCGTTGTAGGTTATTCCATCAACGATAGTATCGTGGTATTCGACCGTGTGCGTGAAAACTTCCGCAAAATTCGCCGTGTAGAAACCATTGATATTATTGATATTTCCCTAACGCAAACCTTATCGAGAACCATCATGACATCTCTCACAACGCTTCTTGTTGTGATTGCCTTGTTCTTCTTTGGTGGTCCATCAATTCATAACTTCTCATTAGCGTTATTAATTGGTATCGGTTTTGGTACTTACTCATCAATCTTTATCGCGATTGCGATTGCTTATGATATCGGCCTACGCCGCGAACATATGATTCCACCAAAAGTGGATAAAGAAGTCGATGATTTACCTTAACCTATCGAACACAAGATAAAAAGAAAGCCACCATAGCGGTGGCTTTTTTATTGCTAAAATAATGTCATTTTATGACCGCACTTTATTCGTTTACATCACCTAATAAAGCCGCATATTTCTTCGTTGATTCGGAACTTTCCAGGGTAATTTTAAACGCCATTGTCAGCGGCACAGAAAGTAACATACCTACATTACCAAGTAACCATCCCCAGAAAAGTAATGAAAAGAATACGACCAAGGTGGAAAGGCCTAAGGTTTTACCCATCATCTTCGGTTCAATAACATTACCGAACACAATATTTAATGCAATAATACCGACGGTTACGCCCATTCCTACACCAAATCCATTCAGCAATAACGCTTGAACAATAATAGGCACTGCTGCAATAATCGAACCAATATTCGGAATATAATTTAATAGGAAGGTTAAGGTTGCCCATAAAATCGCATATTGCACACCCGCTACGTCCAACAAAATCCAAGTCGAGATACCGGTAAGCAAACTAATCACTGTTTTCACGCCAAGATAACTAATCACACCGTCTAAAATACGATCAATATGATGTTCTTCCGCGACAACATCATTTTCATTGTCACTTAACACTAAAGCAAGTTTATGCTTCATCGTCGGTGCTTCAAGTAGCATAAAAATCACTGCTAAAATCAGCATAAAAACATTCGTCACCACACCAGAAAAGTTTAATAACAAACGGCTCACAAAGTTCATAATCACACTCGGATCAAAATGCTCCATAATGGCTTCGCGAGAAATCACAATTGGCAATTTCAGTTTTTGAGCTAACGCCATGATGTCATTTATACGCTCCGAAAGCAGCACTCTATATTGCGGAATAGAGCGTGTAAATTCTTGCACACTGCTGTTAATTAATCCCGCCAGGAAAAAGAAGACAATTAAAATTAAGATAAACAACAAGGCAATAGCAATACCATGTGGCACTTTGCGTTGTATCATTGCTTTAATCACTGGCGAACAAATAATGGCGATAAATAATGCCAATAAAAAAGGCACGACAATCTCCGCCGCCAATTTAATTCCCGCAAACACAATCACTAAAGCCGCCATAGCGACTACAGTGCGGTTAAAATTTAAGTTTTTTTCCACTAAATGGCTTCCTCATTTTCTTCACCTGTACGAACGCGGATCACGCGTTCTACATCATAAACAAAGATCTTCCCATCACCGATTTTCCCTGTTTGGCAAGTTTCAACAATGGTTTCAAGACATTGTTCAAGTAAATCATCCGGCACGACAATTTCCATTTTCACTTTAGGTAGAAAATCCACCATATATTCCGCACCGCGATAAAGCTCTGTATGCCCTTTTTGACGACCAAAACCACGAACTTCAGTTACTGTCATGCCACTGATACCGATATCAGATAAATTTTCACGCACATCGTCTAATTTAAATGGCTTAATAATGGCTTCGATTTTTTTCATCTTATTTCTCCAAATTTTCACGGCGTGCGGCTTTCGGGCGGAAGCTTGTAATCACTTCAGGCTTGGTATCAATATAAATACCATCGATTAATTGCAAGCAGTAAGGCACTGCGCTAAAAATCCCTTTCACTAAGACGTTGCCTTGCTCATCTTTTACGCCTTCTAACGTTTCTTTGATGGCTTTTGGCTGACCCGGTAAATTCAAGATTAGGCTATTTTTACGAATCACGCCAACTTGACGAGATAAAATCGCTGTAGGCACAAAATGTAAACTCACTTGACGCATTTGCTCACCAAATCCAGGCATTTCACGATCAGCTACCGCTAACGTTGCATCAGGTGTCACATCACGTTTTGCCGGCCCTGTACCACCCGTTGTAAGCACTAAATGACAATGATGCTCATCCACTAATTCTTTCAAGGTTTGTTCAATTAATGGCTGCTCGTCTGGAATTAATCGAGTTTCCACTTCAAAAGGATCCACCAACGCTTGTTCTAACCATTGTTGTAATTCGGGAATCCCTTGATCTTGATACACACCACTTGATGCACGATCTGATACTGAAACTAAACCTATTTTTAAAAGTGCAGTCATTTTTTTCCTCATTTTTATACACAATAAATAGCGTCATTCTACCCTATTTTATCTTTTACCAAAGCATAAAAAAGCCATTTAGCTTTCACTAAATGGCTTTTCATTTTATAGCTTATTGTCTCGCTTGAACTTTGCCGTCAGTATAATCAACGGTTACCACTTTACCTGGTAATAATTGACCAGATAGAATTTGTTGTGCCAAGCTATTTTCGATCTCTTGTTGAATCGCACGTTTCAATGGACGCGCACCATAAATTGGGTCATAACCCACTTCAGCAATGAAATCTAATAAAGCGTCGGTAAACACTAATTCGTAGCCACGAGTTTCCATACGTTTTGCTAAGCGTTCTAATTGGATGCTTGCAATCGCACGGATGTTGTCTTTACCAAGTGGGTGGAATACCACTGTTTCATCAATACGGTTGATGAATTCCGGACGGAAATGTTGGCTCACCACAGACATCACTAAGGCTTTCATTTCACCATAGCTTTCATCTTTGCTACCTTGGATTAAATCAGAACCCAAGTTAGAGGTCATAATCACGACTGTGTTACGGAAGTCCACAGTACGACCTTGACCATCAGTTAAACGGCCATCATCCAACACTTGTAATAAGATATTGAATACATCCGCATGGGCTTTTTCCACTTCATCTAACAAAATCACTGAATATGGACGACGACGTACCGCTTCAGTTAAGTAACCACCTTCTTCATAGCCTACGTAGCCTGGAGGTGCACCCACTAAACGAGATACGCTATGTTTTTCCATAAACTCTGACATATCAATACGCACCATCGCATCTTCGCTGTCAAAGAGGAATTTCGCCAACGTTTTGCAAAGCTCAGTTTTACCTACACCAGTTGGACCTAAGAATAAGAAAGAACCAATTGGGCGGTTAGGATCAGAAAGCCCTGCACGGCTACGACGAATTGCGTTTGCGACGGCATCAACGGCTTCTTCTTGACCGATCACACGTTTGTGCAATTCTTCTTCCATACGTAAGAGTTTTTCTTTCTCACCTTCCATCATTTTAGAAACTGGAATGCCTGTTGCTTTAGAAAGCACTTCCGCAATTTCTTCATCAGTCACACGATAGCGCAATAAGGTCATTTCTTTGCCTTCACCAGTTTCAGCGGCAGCAAGTTGTTTTTCCAATTCTGGAATACGACCGTATTGAAGCTCAGACATTTTACTTAAATCGCCAGCACGACGCGCTTGTTCCATTTCAGTTTTCGCTGCATCTAACTCTTGTTTGATGTGTTGTGAACCTGAAAGAGTCGCTTTTTCTGATTTCCAAACTTCTTCAAGTTCAGCATATTCACGTTCTTTATCAGCAAGCTCTTTTTCTAACATATCTAAACGCTTACGGCTTGCTTCGTCTTCTTCTTTTTGTAATGCCTGTTGTTCCAATTTTAATTGGATAATACGGCGTTCAAGACGATCAAGCGGCTCTGGTTTAGAGTCAATTTCCATACGGATGCTTGAAGCAGCCTCATCGATTAAGTCGATGGCTTTATCCGGCAATTGACGATCGGAAATATAACGATGTGAAAGTGTTGCCGCTGCCACGATTGCTGGGTCAGTAATATCTACATGGTGATGGATCTCATAACGCTCTTTCAAACCACGTAAGATCGCAATGGTATCTTCTACACTTGGTTCATCTACAAAGACTTTTTGGAAACGGCGCTCAAGTGCTGCATCTTTCTCGATATATTGGCGATATTCGTCTAATGTGGTCGCACCCACACAGTGTAATTCACCACGTGCTAGACTTGGTTTTAATAAGTTACCTGCATCCATCGCACCGTCAGTTTTACCTGCACCAACCATGGTATGGATTTCATCAATAAAGAGGATCACTCGACCTTCTTCTTTTGCAAGTTCATTTAATACCGCTTTTAAACGTTCTTCAAATTCACCACGATATTTAGCACCTGCAATCAAGGCACCCATATCTAAAGAAAGGACACGTTTGTTTTTCAAGCCTTCCGGTACTTCACCATTGACAATACGTTGTGCCAAACCTTCTACAATAGCGGTTTTACCTACACCAGGCTCACCAATTAATACAGGGTTGTTTTTGGTACGACGTTGTAATACTTGAATGGCTCGACGAATTTCTTCATCACGACCAATAACCGGGTCGAGTTTGCCACTTTCAGCACGAGCTGTTAAATCAATCGTATATTTTTCAAGAGCTTGTCTGCTTTCTTCTGCATTTTGATCGTTCACGCTTTGTCCTCCGCGAATATGTTGAATCGCTTGTAAAATTTGTTCTTTTTTCGCACCACATTTTTTCAAAATGTCATTTAATGCACCACGCTCTTCAAGCGCCGCCAATAAGAACAATTCACTGGAAATAAATTTATCTTGTTTTTGTTGTGCTAATTTGTCACATAAATTCAATAAGTTGAGTAATTGACGAGAAATTTGCACGTCTCCGCCATTACCTGACACTTGTGGCAATTTATTCAATTCTGCGTTTAATTCATTACGTAATAACGCGACATTCACGCCACTTGCTGTCAAAATCGGTGCAATTGAACCGTCTTGTTGATTTAAAAGTGCGGCCAATAAATGCACTGGTTCGATAAACTGATTATCTTTACCAAGCGCTAATGACTGTGCTTCACTAAGTGCTTGTTGGAATTTAGTGGTAAATTTTTCAATATTCATATCTTATCTTCTCCTGCATAAAATCCTTGGGGTCATCCCCTTTATGAGTAATTAAATAAGACCCTTTTTTGGTATTTCAAGAGAAAAAATAGACTATTTTTAATTTTTTCTATCAAATTTTACTTCTTGATAGGTTTAAGCAACTAAAATTTGATGAAGTGGCACGTCCCACGCTTCTGTGGGAAGCTGTTCGACTTGCTGACATTGATGGGCTAATCCCACAGGGATAAAAGAAGAATTTCGCCAATTTTGTAAGGTACGATCATAAAAACCCCCTCCCATGCCAAGGCGATTACCTTGTTTATCAAAAGCGACAAGTGGTGTAAAAAGAATATCTAATTCCTCTAAAGGCAATACGCTCTGAACATTGAGTTTTGGCTCCCAAATGCCAAATTTATTTTTCAGCATCGGTGTATCTGGCAAATAACGTAAAAACAAAAGATGATTCGGATTGAAAGGGTGTAATACCGGCAAATAAACCTGTTTACCTTGCGCCCAAAGGATTTTGATGAGTTTATCCGTGGAGATTTCTCCATCAAAGGAAAGATACAAAGCAATATGCTGCGCATTTCGTTCTTCAATTAACGCAAGTGCTTGTTGAGTGATAGAATCTTCCGCCTGTTGCTGCTGAAGAGCGGTCAAATTTGCTCGTGTTTTACGAATTTGTTGACGGAGTTGATTGCGAAGCGTTTGCTGTGTTGATTTCATTCGATTGGAAAGAATGGATTTTAAAGGAAGGTCCCAGAGTGCCGCTACGAGTAGTAGTCCTTGAACCCGACGGTCCAAGGAAACCGGTAAGGCCATTTTTAGGTTTCTTTAGTCCAATGACAAAGTCAAAGGTCAAGCCTACACACCAATGGCGGGAAACCGATTTATAAAGTTCTAAGTATCGGCTCAGGGACATAACCCATCCACGAACACCCCAGGAAATCTTTTAAATTTATACTAGCTCAATTTGATTAGTTTGACTAGCCTTTATTTGAATAATTTTGCTTATTCAAGCACGTCCCACAAGGGACGGGATTATTTTTTAACCGGTTGAATTAAATCAGACTCTTCCGGTTTTTTCACGTCCGCAAATTGTTTATCTTTATTCGCATCGATGACTTGTTGAGTTTGACTCGCTAATTGTTGTAAACCCATTTTTTCATAGGCTTCTTTCATTAAGAATAAACCTTCGTAAGTCGCTTTGGCATCTGGATATTGTTGTAACATACCCACTACACGGTTTGCTACAGCTACCCATGCATCACGTTTTGCATAGAATTTTGCAATTTCTAATTCATGACGAGCTAATGAATCTTTGATGTATGCCATACGTGCTACTGCATCTTGTGAATATGGGCTATTTGGGAACGCACGCACTAAGCTTTGGAAGTTTGAAAACGCCGTTTTCATTGAAGTGGTTTCACGCGTTGCACGATCGATACCAAAGAAATCTTGGATCATGTTATCGGCCGTTGCTAAGTTTGTTAAACCCGCCATATACACTGCATAGTCACGGTTTGGACTTTGTGGGAATTGGTGTAAGTAGTTATCTACGGTTACCAACGTTGAGGTGTAATCTTGCGTTTTATAGTTTGCATAAATTAAATCAAGCATTGCTTGCTCTTGGTAAGTACTACCAGGGAAACGCTCTGTTGCTGCTTTTAAATAACGAATCGAGTCAGAATAGCTTCCTTCTTGTAATGCAGCCGCGCCTTTTGCATAAAGGTCATCAACAGAAGCTTGTTCCACTTCTTTATTACCACTGCTACAAGCTGCAATCGCGAATGAGGTCAATGCAATTAGTGCAAGAGATTTTATTTTACGCATTCTTTTTTCCTTAATTTTTACGAAAATCAATAAATAAGTTACAATTAACGAATATTGTATAGAACATTACACAATAAGCCAACTTTTTAAATTTTTAGATGGATTTTTTATGCCACAAATTACCTTAACGGCTGAAATTCAGCCCGAACAAATGGGACAGCGTTTAGATCAAACCCTAGCAGAGTTGTTCCCAGAATATTCCCGTTCGCGTTTAAAAACCTGGATTGAAGCAAAACAGGTAAAAATGAACGGTGAAATTGCCGATATTCCACGTGCAAAAGTTTATGGCGGAGAGCAAATTGAAATTTCGGTAGAAGTAGAAGATGAAAACCGTTTTGAGCCACAAAATATTCCACTTAATATCGTTTATGAAGATGACGATATTATCGTGATTAACAAACCTAAAGATCTCGTGGTTCATCCCGGTGCAGGCAATCCGGATGGCACGGTACTTAACGCACTACTCTATCACTATCCACCTATTGCCGAAGTACCACGCGCAGGGATTGTGCATCGTTTAGATAAAGATACGACGGGTCTCATGGTTGTTGCTAAAACGATCCCCGCACAAACTAAGCTCGTGCGTGACTTACAAAAACGTAAGATCACTCGTGAATACGAAGCTGTCGCAAGTGGCATTATGACCAAAGGTGGTACAGTAGATCAGCCAATGGCTCGTCATGCGACAAAACGCACATTGATGGCGGTTCACCCAATGGGTAAACCAGCTGTGACACACTATCGCATCATGGAAAACTTCCGTAATTACACACGTTTACGCTTACGTTTAGAAACAGGCCGTACTCACCAAATTCGTGTGCACATGGCACATATCGCACATCCATTATTAGGTGATCAAACCTACGGTGGTCGTCCTCGTCCACCTAAAAATGCAAGCGAAGCCTTCAATGAGGTTCTGCGTAATTTTAAACGCCAAGCCTTACATGCGGTTATGTTGCGTTTAGCTCACCCAATTACAGGTGAAATGATGGAATGGTATGCGCCATTGCCGGATGACTTTATTGAATTACTGCATGCCTTAAAAGCGGATTACCTCGAACACAAAGACGAATTGGATTATTAAGATGAAAACCATTGTTCCAAACTGGAATGTTCCACCACATATCCAAGCTTTTACAACCACAAGAGAAGGTGGCGTAAGCCTACCGCCTTTCGAGAGTTTCAATTTGGGTGATCATGTCGAAGATGATAAAAGTGCGGTCAAAACTAACCGCACTTTATTGGTCAAAAAATTTAATCTGCCGCACTTTCCATTGTTTTTAACTCAAACACACAGTACTCGTGTGATTACAGTACCTTATGAAGGCAATAATTTTGAAGCTGATGCAGTTTACGCCAACCAACCTAACCAAGTCTGTTTGGTGATGACAGCTGATTGTTTACCGGTTTTATTCACCAATAAACAAGGCACTGAAGTGGCTGCAGCACATGCGGGCTGGCGTGGACTCTGTGATGGTGTATTAGAGGAAACCGTGAAATGTTTCCAATCAGCCCCCGAAGAGATTATTGCGTGGTTTGGACCTGCTATCGGCCCCAATGCATTCCAAGTTGGCAAAGAAGTGATTGCGCAATTTATGGCTTTTGACCCGATTGCAGAAACGGCTTTTCGACCCGATCCGAATGTGGCAGGAAAATACCTCGGCAATCTTTATCAAATCGCCACACAACGCCTCAATAAATTAGGTATTACCCAAATTTACGGCAGTGAACATTGCACATTCACAGAAAAAGAGACCTTTTTTTCCTATCGTCGAGATGGTAAAACAGGCCGAATGGCGAGTCTGATTTGGATAAAAAAATAAACTTATAAATACAACAAACCGCACCTTAAAGTGCGGTTTATTTTTGGCTTATTCTGAATAACTTTCGAACCAACTTTCCAAGATTAAGCAAGCAGAGATCCCATCGACTTTACCTTTATTGAGAGCGCGATAACCACCACGCTGAAAAATTTCATCGCGAGCAGAAACTGTTGTTAAACGTTCATCTTGCAATTCTACTTTGATACCGAAACGACCATTTAAGCGATTGGCAAATTTTTTCGCACGAAGTGTTAAATCTTGCTCGGTACCATCCATATTTAAAGGCAATCCCACCACAATGACATCGGGCTTCCAGTCTTTTAAGCATTTCTCAATAGCATCCCAGTTTGGAATCCCATCTTGCGCTTTAAATGCAGGCAAGGCTTGCGCTGTCCCCGTAATACTTTGCCCGACCGCACAACCGATACTTTTTGTGCCAAAATCAAACGCAATTGCCGTGATGCCCATTAACTATGTCCCACTTGTGAAAAGATGAAATTATGAGGATTAATCCCTAATAATTGATTTGCTGCAGGATAACGATCTTCATAAATGGTTTCAAACAAAATGGTGTCTGACGCTGGCGCGACCAGCCACGCATTATCTGCAATCTCTTGTTCAAGCTGCCCGGCTGTCCAACTTGCACAACCGAGCGCAACAAGATATTTCTCGGGCGCATCCGCTGAACCAAAGGTTTCCACAATATCTGCCGAAGTGGTGAGATACATCTCATCGGTAATTTTATAGCTGTGTTCAAATTCTTTCGCGGTTTTCTTATGAAGAATAAAACCTCGCTGAGAATGTACTGGACCACCTGCAAGTACAAGTTCATTGCTAAAAGTGCGGTCATTTTTCATCATAAAATTCATTTTTGAATACAGTTCAGCAATGCTTAAATCAGTAGGTTGATTAATCACTAAGCCCATTGAGCCTTGTTCATTATGCTCACACATATACACCACGGTATTTTGGAAATAATCCTCTAACTGTGGCATCGCAATTAAAAATTCCCCTTGTAAATCCATCATTATCCCAAATCTCCAAAACAAATTTGTAACGCACTGATCGCTGCCAAAGAGGCAGTTTCTGTACGCAATACTCGCTTTCCTAATAAAATTTCAGTAAATCCTTGTTGTTCAGTTTGAGCGATTTCTTGAGGTGATAAACCACCTTCTGAACCAATAAGCAAACGAACACCTTCTTTTGGAATTGAAGGTAAGGTTTTAATTGAATATTGAGCTCTTGGATGTAAATTCAATTTCAGCGCGCCATCATTTTCTGCACACCAATCTTGTAATTTCATTAACGGACGAATTTCTGGCACAACGTTACGGCCACATTGTTCACAAGCCGCAATGGCAATTTTTTGCCATTGTTGGATTTTCTTATCCATGCGTTCGCCGTCTAGCTTCACGCCACAGCGTTCTGACCACAATGGTGTAATCACGTTAACGCCCAACTCTACAGATTTCTGAATGGTGAATTCCATTCGATCACCACGTGAAATAACTTGTCCTAAATGAATCGATAAATTTGACTCTTTATCACTCCATTCACACCCCAAAATCTCCACTTTAACGGCTTTTTTACTCGCTTCAATAATTTTGGATGGATAAATATGATTACTTCCATCAAATAATTCGATTTGTTCGCCTTCTGTCATCCGCAGTACACGTCCTACGTGATCAGTCGCATCTTCTGAAAGCTGGCAAGTGGATTGTTCTTTAAGGGATTCTGGATGATAAACTCTTGGAATACGCATAATGTTAAATCTTTAATATAAGGAAAAAGTGCGGTCATTTTCAACCGCACTTTTCATATTATTCTGTAGCTAGATCTCTTGGCAAGCTTTCTAAAATCGCTCGCCAGTAAGTAGAGGTCACTTGCTTGTGTTTGCGAATACAACCTACTACTAAATCAGATTGACCACTTTCACAAATATCGCGCAATTCTACATAGAAATCATAAGTAACTTGGCGATGTTTTTCTTCACTGAAAAACAATAAGCCAATTTTATGATAAACCCCACGTAAGCTATTAAAAATTAAACGATAGAAAGGTTTATTAGCCATTACTGTAAACTGACGGAATAAGGCATAGTCAAATTCCATATAGCTCTCTGCCGTATTTTCTAATGAATCCAACCCTTTAAACAAAGCAACTGAAGCTTTAGGTGAGTTTTTGATGGCTTCATAAATATAAGATTCAGACATGCGACTACGCAATGAGAGCATATTTTCAATGATTAATGGCGCACTTTGACGATCTAAGGTAATTAAGGTTTCAATAATGCTTGGACCTGCTGTATCCCAAATATCATTAACTTTTGTTGGCTTGCCGTGTTGAATGGTAAGCCATCCATCGCGTGCTAAACGCTGCAATACTTCGCGTAATGTGGTGCGTGTTACACCAATTTTATCAGCTAAATCACGCTCAGAAGGAAGATTGGTGCCTGCGGGAAATACATTATCCCAAATACTTCTAACAATATATTCTTCGGCAAGAGCGGCTGGGCTTTGTGCCCGTAAAAGGGTATTATCTGTTTGCATAAATATAAAATAAATATAAAAAAGCTTAAAAAGATCAAAAAAATGTGATTTATTCAATAAATCTTTAACTGGTCTATTATCCTTTAAAGCAGTATATATTACAATGACAAGACTATAAAAAAACGGAGTTCGATATGACTTACACACAAGCATTTATGAAAAACTTTCTGGGCGCAAGTCCAGATTGGTATAAATTAACCATTATTGCCTTCTTGGTAATTAATCCAATTTTATTCTTTTTCGTCAGCCCATTTATTGCTGGCTGGCTACTCGTAGCTGAGTTTATTTTCACCCTAGCCATGGCATTAAAATGCTACCCTCTTCAACCAGGTGGTTTATTAGCATTTGAAGCCATTGCCATTGGCATGACGAATGCCGAACACGTTAAAGCGGAGATCGTGGCAAACTTTGAAGTGGTTTTACTTTTAATCTTCATGGTGGCCGGTATTTATTTTATGAAGCAACTTTTGCTTTATGTTTTCACCAAATTATTAGTGCGTATTCGTTCTAAAATCGTTCTCTCTTTAGCATTCTGTTTTAGTGCTGCATTTCTTTCAGCTTTCTTAGATGCACTAACTGTTGTAGCAGTTATCATTAGCGTTGCCATGGGTTTCTATGGGGTTTATCACAAAGTCGCATCAGGAAAAAACCTACAGGATGCAGTTGATATTACCGATGATAACAAAATCAAAAATCATGAAACTTTAGAAAAATTCCGTTCTTTCTTACGTAGCTTAATGATGCATGCAGGTGTGGGTACCGCTCTCGGTGGTGTCATGACCATGGTGGGGGAACCTCAAAACTTAATCATTGCAGAACAAGCTAAATGGAATTTCATTGAATTTTTCTTCCGTATGGCACCAGTGACAGTCCCTGTATTTATCTGTGGATTACTCACTTGTATTTTAGTCGAAAAATTTAAATTATTCGGCTATGGTGAAAAACTACCGGAAGAAGTATGGCAAGTCTTAGCGGATTTAGATCGTGAAAACGCACAAAAAATGTCTAAACAAGATAAGATTCGTCTTTCTGTTCAAGCAGTTATCGCAGTTTGGTTAATCTTAGGTTTAGCTTTCCACTTAGCGGCCGTAGGCTTGATTGGTTTAAGCGTAATCATTCTTGCGACAACCTTTACTGGTGTAACCGATGAACACGCAATTGGTAAATCATTCCAAGAAAGTTTACCTTTCACTGCACTATTAGTGGTGTTTTTCTCTGTCGTTGCAGTGATTATCGATCAAAAACTCTTTGCGCCAATTATTCACTTTGTATTAAGTTCTGAAGAGAAAACACAGTTAGCATTATTCTACTGTTTCAACGGTTTACTGTCTGCGATTTCTGATAACGTATTCGTAGCAACAGTTTATATCAATGAAGCGAAACATGCCCTTGCGACAGGCGCAATTGCACCGCACCAATTTGAATTACTTGCAGTAGCAATCAATACAGGTACAAACTTACCTTCTGTCGCTACACCAAACGGTCAAGCAGCATTCTTGTTCTTATTAACATCATCGCTTGCACCGTTAATTAAACTTTCTTATGGTAGAATGGTCTACATGGCATTGCCTTACACTATCGTATTAACGCTAGTTGGTTTCCTTGCAATCGAATTTATTCTACCTGAAATGACCATTTGGCTTGCAAACCTTGGCTTAATTCTTCCAATTTAATGAAGCATAAGGAGAAAGAATGCTCGACTTTTTTAAGCAATTATCCCTTAAACGTTCAGCGTGGTTCTTTTTGGCATTTACCGCATTTGCCTTAGAATCGACCGCACTTTACTTTCAATACGGCATGGGTTTACAACCTTGCGTACTTTGTGTTTACGAACGTTTAGCTATGGTAGGGTTATTTATTGCTGGTTTTATCGGCGCCTTAGCCCCTAGTTCGCTTATTGTCCGCATTCTTGCTCTTATTGTGGGTTTATTTAGTGCAATCAAAGGATTAATGATCTCCATTCGTCACCTTGATTTACAAATGAATCCAGCCCCATGGAAACAATGTGAATTTATACCAAACTTTCCGGAAACGTTACCATTCCATAAATGGCTACCTGCTGTGTTCAATCCAACAGGTAGCTGTAATGAAAGCCAATGGTCACTTTTCGGCATCACGATGGTGCAATGGTTGGTATTTATTTTCGCTGTCTATGTTATTGTGTTGGGATTAATTACCCTTTCACAAGTGAAGAAAAGTCGAAATCGACGCCTTATTTTTAAATAGTCTAATCACATACTAAAAAGCCTAGAGATATTCTCTAGGCTTTTTTATTACTGAAAGTCATTCTGTACTCAACATTATTCAAGAAAGAAATACCAATAAGACATTAAGATCAACCAAATAAAGGCACTGAGAATAACAACAAATTTAAAACTGAAGTGTTTGGTTTTATGACGAAAGCGTATCATCCCGCAATAAACACCAATAAACCCACCAAGCAGGCTTAATAGAAAGAAAGTATGTTCAGAAAATCGCCAGCCATGGCGAACCGCGCGGACTTTGTCTTTCCACATTAAAAAATAAGCGGCGATATTTACCGCCGCTAACATCACAAATAAAAGCTGAATCAGCATTATGCATAAACTGGAAGACGTTTGCAGATTGCCAATACTTTTTCTTTAGTTGCTGCAATCACTTGTTCTTCGTTTTCTTTGCCTAATGCATCCAATACATCACACATCCAACCGGCTAATTCACGACAGTCTTGTTCGTTAAAACCTCGACGAGTCACTGCTGGTGTACCTACACGGATACCAGAGGTCACAAATGGTTTTTGTGGATCATTTGGTACGGAGTTTTTATTCACCGTGATATTCGCTTTACCTAACGCGGCATCTGCTGCTTTACCGGTTAAACCTTGTTTGATGAAACTGACTAAGAATAAATGGTTTTCTGTGCCATTTGAAACCACGTCATAACCACGTTGTTTAAACACTTCTACCATTGCTTTCGCATTTTTAATCACGTTTGCTTGGTATTCTTTATAAGCAGGCTCTAATGCTTCTTTGAAACATACTGCTTTCGCCGCAATAATGTGAACTAATGGACCACCTTGGTTTGCAGGGAAAACAGAAGATTGTAAGCGTTTATAAAGCTCTTCATCACCACAAGAAGAAAGGATTAAACCACCACGTGGACCACCTAAGGTTTTATGGGTGGTCGTTGTTACAACATGTGCGTATGGCAATGGGTTTGGATATAAACCTGCTGCAATTAAACCTGCAACGTGAGCCATATCCACAAATAAATACGCGCCTACTTCATCGGCGATTTCACGCATTTTTTTCCAATTTACCACTTGAGAAT
This sequence comes from Haemophilus sp. HMSC61B11, assembly GCF_001838615.1. Lineage (NCBI taxonomy): Bacteria > Pseudomonadati > Pseudomonadota > Gammaproteobacteria > Pasteurellales > Pasteurellaceae > Haemophilus > Haemophilus sp. HMSC61B11. The sequence goes on along the minus strand of NZ_KV837957.1, from coordinate 311,896 downwards.
AAGCAGAGAAACCTGCCACGATCATTTTTGGTTTGTTTTCTAATGCTTTTTGACGCACATCTTCATAGTCGATTAAACCATCAGCAGTGATACCATAAAGTACAGAATTATAGATTTTACCGGAGAAGCTCACTTTCGCCCCGTGGGTTAAGTGACCACCGTGTGCTAAATCCATCCCTAAGATGGTATCGCCCGCATTGATTAATGCACCATATACCGCCGCATTAGCTTGTGAACCAGAATGTGGTTGTACGTTTACATAATCCGCACCAAACAACTCTTTAGCACGATCAATCGCTAACTGCTCGACAATGTCTGCGTACTCACAACCGCCGTAGTAACGTTTACCTGGGTAGCCTTCAGCATACTTGTTAGTAAACTGTGAACCTTGCGCTTCCATTACGCGTGGGCTTGCATAGTTTTCAGATGCGATAAGCTCGATATGCTCTTCTTGACGACGATTTTCGCCCTGAATGGCTTGCCAGAGAACCGGATCGTAATCAGCGATGTTCATACTTTTTTTAAACATTGTGTTTTCCCTCGTTGTTTGAATTATTTGTGTATAGTTTACCTGTTTCCAAGTAAAAACTTAATCAAAAATTTCGATCATATTTTTCATTATTACAATGAAAAACATTCATTTATCTAAATCGAGCCTTTTTCTTTCACTAATTTCTCAATTAGTTTAACTTCTTTTGTTTTCTCGCCAGCTCCCAGTTTACGGCATTGGCTGGTTTCTTTCGTATACGTATTAAAATTTGTCATCCTTGTTGGGCTTTTCATTTTAATCTTCATATCCAAATGATTACCGCAGTTATTACAAGGTGAAACAAATTCCTTATCTAATTCTTTAAATTCTGGAGATTGTTCAATAATTTTCGCAACTTGTGGTGAATGCGCAATTTTAAATAGACGATCTGTAAAGTCATAACTTAACTTGCCCTCATTCGCCTGCCATTTGGCTTTAGCTTGCAATAAATAACGCATCCAGCCTTCTTTTGTATCAATCTGTGAAATACCACGTAGAAGCACAGTTTGATCTGCGTGATAGGTGACATAATCAAAATGCTCAACAGGTAAAGGGGATTTTGCCGCTGGTTTCACATGACAAATCCAATCGCCGACTAAGGCTTGTTCTTGTCCAGTTTGCTGATGAGCTACCGTACACCCTGAGAATAATACAGCAACAAAACCACCCAATATTAATTTTCTCATGAGATATTCCTTTTATTGACAGTAGAGATAACATTCATCAATACAAAGTAGGGAAAAATTTTTTTAATCCGGAATATGTAAAAGGCGGCAGTTACATAAATCATCACTCTCAAATTCGGATATTTCACCTGCAACCTTATTCGGAATTGGGAATAAACGCACAGTTAGCGGTTTATTTAAGCGAAATGCCATCGTTCCCGTATCACGCATAATAGCCGCTATACTTTCAGCCTTAGCATTTCCCGCCACAGGAACCGTATCTAAACCGATACCACATACGGCGCTATAAGTCAGTAAAGCGCGAATATCAAAATATTGTTTTTGTGTCCCTTCGGCTAAACCCAAATCTTCTGTCACCGCCAACATTAATCCGGAAAACCCAACCAATGGCACACGTTGGATTGATTTAAACACTTTTGTCAGTAACGCAGAAACCTCTACTGAACCAGCTGCACCAAAATAAGGTAATCCCATTAATTCATAGATTTTTGTTATGGATGAACAATTTTTTGATGGTGCCGCTGAACTATCAATGCCTGCAAATTCAAATTTTCCCGACAATTTGACCGCACTTAACATCTCTAATACTTGATCTACATGATATTGCAGAGCCTGCAACATAGCTCGATAGCAATCAGCATAAAATTGACTATGAGGAGATTTTGGCACAGATTTTAATACTTCTACCAATAGATCTGGTGTTTCTAAACCAATGACAAAACTGTTCGGCAAATGACTTAGATGATAACCTGCTGGGAAATAAGGAATAAATGGCTTGCAGTTAAAATTCACAGTAAAGTTAAAATTACCTTCGCCACGCGGAGTTATATTTGCAATTCGTTGTACGGCATAAACAGATTGCTCGATAAGTTCATTATCTAACACGCCATTTTCATCTAATGGCACATTAACACAAGCATTACACAAGTCGCCATAAGCTGCGATTAACTCTGGCAATAACGCGATTTCCTCTTTATTTCTTGCTGCGCCTATTGCAAATCGAAGACGAATTCCACTTTCATTAAATTTATTCAATAATTCCGTTAAATACTGCAAATCTGCTTTTGCTGTCTGCAAATTGGTTAAATCTAAATATTCACCAAAAGGATTGGTAATCACTCGAATCGATTGCAAGGTATAACCTGCCTTCTGTACAGCTGGTAATAACAAATCCACATCACGTTTAACTGAATAAAGGGTGTCTTCCCATTGCGTTTTATCTTTATGTAACGTTAGAAAAAAACTGATTGTGCGAAGACGACATAATTCTTTATTTTTATAATCCATTCGATCCCTTAACATTAAATGTAGTTATTTTTGCTGCTCACGTTCAACAGCACGGTAACCAATATCTCGACGATAAAAACGTCCAGTCCATTGAATTTGCTCAGCGAGTTTTAATGCTTTTTGTTGCGCTTCAAATACGCTTTCGCCTAACGCAGTAGCACAAAGCACGCGGCCACCGTTGGTGACTAACTTGCCCGCTTTCGCTTCTACGCCTGCCAAAAAAACTTTCTCATTTTCGACCGCACTTTGAGGTAAGCCGCTGATTTCATCGCCTTTACGATAATCGCCTGGATAGCCTTCCGCGGCTAACACAATACCTAAGGACGCTTTTGGATTCCATTGGGATTTCACTTCATCCAATTTTCCCTCGCAAGCTTTAAGGCAAAGCTCAACGAGATCTGATTCAAGGCGTAGCATAATTGGCTGTGTTTCTGGATCGCCAAAACGGCAGTTAAATTCAATTACTTTCGGCTGACCATTTGGCATGATCATCAAACCGGCATACAAGAAACCGGTATAAACATTGCCTTCTGCAGCCATGCCGTTGACCGTTGGATAGATCACCTCACGCATCACCCGATCATGAATTTCAGGTGTCACCACTGGCGCAGGAGAATAAGCCCCCATACCGCCAGTATTCAAACCTGTATCATTTTCGCCCACGCGTTTATGATCTTGGCTGGTAGCCATAGGTTCAACGTTTTTACCGTCCACCATGACAATAAAACTGGCTTCCTCACCATCTAGAAACTCTTCAATCACCACTCGGCTACCCGCTTTGCCAAAGGCATTGCCCGAAAGCATATCACGTACAGCGTCTTCCGCTTCTTGCAATGTCATTGCAACGATTACGCCTTTCCCCGCCGCTAAACCATCCGCTTTAACGACAATTGGCGCGCCTTTCTCACGCAAGTACGCTAATGCAGGCTCAACTTCGGTGAAGTTTTGATATTCTGCCGTTGGGATTTTATGACGCGCGAGGAAATCTTTGGTGAATGCCTTTGAACCTTCCAATTGCGCAGCCGCTTGCGTTGGGCCAAAAATTTTCAGTCCAGCCTCACGAAATGCATCAACCACACCAATCACTAACGGGGCTTCCGGCCCCACAATTGTGAGCCCGATTTGCTTATCTTGAGCAAATTTCACCAATGCAGGAATATCTGTTGCAGAAATATTCACGTTTTCTACTTTATGTTCCAATGCGGTACCTGCATTGCCTGGGGCAACAAAAACTTTATCTGTTAGTGGAGATTGTACTGCTTTCCAAGCCAAGGCGTGTTCACGACCGCCATTTCCGATGATGAGGATGTTCATAATGCTCCTTGTATCTTTTTGAATTCAATCCCCTCTTTAGCAAAGAGGGGGAGGAATAAGTAAAAAAGTCGCTCATTGAGCGAAGTTACGACATAAATTAATGTCTAAAATGTCTCATTCCAGTTAATACCATCACCATATTATGTTCGTCCGCTGCGTCAATGACTTCTTGATCGCGCATTGAACCACCTGGATGGATAACACATTGAATCCCTACTTTCGCCGCTGCATCAATACCGTCACGGAATGGGAAGAATGCATCAGATGCCATCACACAACCGGCTACGGTTAAACCTTCATCCTGTGCCTTAATCCCTGCAATCTTCGCAGAATATACGCGGCTCATTTGGCCAGCACCGATGCCAATAGTTTGATTATCTTTAGCATAAACAATGGCATTCGATTTCACAAATTTTGCTACTTTCCAGCAGAATAGTAAGTCTTTTAGTTCTTGTTCAGTTGGCTGACGTTTACTTACCACTTTTAAATCATCCACACCAACCATGCCTAAATCTGCATCTTGTACTAATAAACCACCGTTTACACGTTTAAAATCTAGACGTTCAGAACGTGAAGTCCATTCACCACATTCAAGTAAACGAACATTTTTCTTACGTTTCACGACTTCTTGCGCTTCAGTTGATACTCTCGGTGCAATAATCACTTCAACAAATTGACGTTCCACAATTTCAGTCGCGGTTTTTTCATCTAATTCACGGTTGAAGGCAATAATGCCGCCAAAGGCTGAGGTTGGGTCTGTTTGATAGGCTCGGTTGTAGGCGTCTAAAATGTCTTTGCCTAAAGCCACGCCGCATGGATTTGCATGTTTAACGATCACACAAGCCGGTTCATCAAATTCTTTCACACATTCAAGTGCCGCATCGGTGTCTGCAATATTATTGTAAGACAAGGCTTTACCTTGTAATTGATGAGCGGTAGCTACGCTTGCTTCTTTCACATTTAAATCAACATAGAAAGCAGCATTTTGATGAGCGTTCTCCCCATAACGCATGGTTTGTTTACGCACGAAGTTAAGGTTTAAAGTACGTGGGAATTGACCGCACTTCGCATTGGCATCTTCTTCCTCTGCCACATGATACGGTTTCACCATTTGTCCAAAGTAGTTAGCAATCATAGAATCATATTGAGCGGTATGTTCAAATGCTTTGATGGCAAGATCAAAACGGGTTTCAAGAGTTAAGCTGTTGTGGTGTTTATCCATTTCAGCAAGAATGGCATTAAAATCATGATTATTCACTACAATCGCCACATCTTTATGGTTTTTCGCTGCAGAACGTACCATGGTTGGCCCACCGATATCTATATTTTCTACCGCATCAGCCAATGTGGAATCTGGTTTAGCCACGGTGGCTGCAAATGGATATAAATTCACGACGACCATATCAATGCCTTCAATGCCATGTTGCTGCATGATCGCATCATCTGTACCACGACGCCCAAGAATCCCGCCATGCACTTTTGGATGTAAGGTTTTTACACGACCGTCCATCATTTCAGGGAATCCCGTATAATCAGACACTTCAGTCACCGGCAAACCATGTTGCTCCAACAATTTTGCAGTACCGCCTGTGGAAAGTAGTTTTACACCACGCTGTACTAAGCCTTGAGCAAATTCTACGATACCGGCTTTATCAGAAACACTCAGTAAAGCCTGACGAATTGGACGATCTGTCATTATATTTTCCTTTCATTAAATGGTTAAAATAAGCGGGATAAATTATAGCGCAAACGTTTGCGTTTATATAGAAAAAATTTTACTGGTAAGCCACACTTAAAAGTGTGTGATTTATTTAATTGATTAAAAAAAAGCCCGCAAAATGCGGGCAATAAATTAATGAAATAATTGATTAACGTTTGCGGTTGTCTAGAGAAAATGCGCCGGCACCAGCAAACACAAAATAGAAGAACACTAAAGAATAAAATAAAGCAAGTTCACCACCGTTCGCGATTGGGAAGAACAAATTCCCTTTACCTGCTACATGCATGAAGAAATATGCATAAGCCATTTGACCTGAAAGGATAAATGCCGCTGGGCGAACAAATAAACCTAAAATTAATAAGATTGAACCTACAATCTCAATTATCCCACCAACGATCATTAGTGGATCGCCCACCGCACCATTACCACCAGTCATTGACACTGGGAATTCCCAGAATTTCGCTGTACCGTGCAAGATAAACATATAGGCAGCGATGATACGTAATAAAGCTAAAACATACGGAGAATATTTTTCTAAGTTTTTCATAAAGTTTACCTCATAAAAATAAAAAGTGATTTGAGAACGGGGTGTATATTAATGATTAACTTAACACTAAACAATACCTTAAATCGAAAAGGACTTTTTACGATTAAGAAATAATTTTATGGTTTACTGATTTTCTCAATCCATTGTAGAAACTCAACAGGCGGCATGAATCCGTTAACACGACTCCCCTCGATTTCTTTTCCATCTTGATTAAAGAACAAAATAGTCGGTAAACCTAGCACTTTATATTTTGTCATTAAAGCACGGTTTTCTTCAGAGTTTTTTGTCATATCAACTTGAAGGAGCAACATATCGCCAAAGGTTTTTTGTATACGAGGATCGCTAAATGTTTCTTTTTCAAACTCTTTACAAGCCACACACCAATCCGCATAAAGATCGAGCATCACCAGTGATTTGTTATTTTCCGCCAGTGCTTGTTGCAATTCAGCTTCACTTTTCACTTGTTTAAATTCAACATGAGAAACCAATTTATTTTCGACTGCACTTTGTGCAGAGCTTTCACCCCAAACCCATGCTTGAAGCGGTTTCACACTAATCATCGCTGCCACTAAAAATAGAATTCGGAATAGCCAACCTGTACCATTCTTCGGCATTTGGAAAGCAAACCAAATAAAAAATGCAGTGCCGAGCATCGCCCATAATCTTGGTGTCCATTCATCTGGTAAAATACGAGAAATTAAGAATACCGGTAATGCGAGCATCACAAAGCCAAAGAGCTTTTTGACCGTTTCCATCCACATACCTGATTTAGGCAGGATTTTATTACCGAATAAGGTGATTAAAATAAGTGGTACGCCCATCCCTAATGCGAGCAAATAAAGCGTAATCGCACCAGTGAATAAATCGCCACTCTGCGCCACATAAAGCAAGGCCCCTGAAAGCGGTGCTGATGTACAAGGTGAAGCGACAAGTCCCGCAATCATTCCCATTAAGAACACTCCACCAAAGGCACCGGCTTTTTGCTGTTGACTAAGTAAAGATAGTTTTGTTTGTAATGAGCTTGGAAGCTGTAAGGTAAATACCCCGAACATCGACAAAGCTAACAAAACAAAGATGATTGATAACCCAATCATCACATAAGGATGTTGCAACGCCACTTGGAATGGCAAACCAATTGCAGCTACAATCAAGCCTAGTAAGGTATAAGTCAGCGCCATCCCCTGCACATATACAAAACTTAATGCGAAAGCACGCCACATATTAGGGCGTTGATTTTGACCAATTACTATCGCTGAAAGCAATGGTAGCATTGGCAACACACAGGGGGTAAAAGCCAAACCTAAGCCCAATAAAAAGAAACCAAATACGGCATATTTGCTATTAAATAAACTTTCCGCTAAACGGTCTTGCTCTGCTTTAGGTTGTGCTGAAAGTGCGGTCGATTTTTCCGATGTTTTTTTAGTATCGGTAACCTGGACAATAGGCAAATCCGCCACTTTAATTTCTTTCACTTCAGGGGGATAACAAAAGCCCTCAGTACAACCTTGGTAAGCAATTTCAATCACATCTTCTGCTTTTAATGGCGGCTGGCTTGCTTTAAAAATAGCTTGTACCGGCTTTTTGAAAATCTTCATTAAGCCAAAATAAGGATCGTTATAATCTTCAGGTGAAATAGAAAATGTCGGCACATCAAAGGATGGGGTTTCCGCTTGGTTAAGTTTCACGGAAATTTTCTCTTGATAGAGATAATACCCTTCTGCAATTGACCACTTGACGATCACATTTTCTTGATTATCGCTTTTCGCAGCTGAAAATTGAAAAGCGTCATCCACAGGTAAGAAAGCTGATTTTTTATCAAAAAGACCGGCTTGAGTGGAAAGTGCGGTAAAAATAAAAAATAAAAAAAGAAGAATTCGCTTCATCATAAAGTTCCATTTGTTGTTCCTGTTAAAATTCTAGCATAGATGAACAGAATGTTAAGAATTTATGACTTAGATCATAAAATTAAATGTAATTTAAAAAAATGACCATACTTTTCTGTTGTTACAGCAATGTTACAATTATAGAATATACTCATAATAAAGTATAACAAGGAGCAATGAATGGCTACCCCAAAAATCCTCATCGTGGAAGATGAAGCGGTAACCCGTAATACATTAAAAGGAATTTTCGAAGCTGAAGGCTATGACGTATTACAAGCACAAGATGGTGCAGAAATGTATCGTCAGCTAAATTCAGAAACGGTTAATCTCATTGTATTAGATATCAACTTACCTGGTAAGAATGGTTTATTACTAGGTCGTGAATTACGTGAAAAAACACCTATCCCTTTGATTTTCCTCACTGGGCGAGATAATGAGGTCGATAAAATTTTAGGTTTAGAAATCGGAGCCGATGATTATCTTACAAAGCCATTTAACCCTAGAGAACTTACTATTCGTGCACGAAATTTATTACATCGCACGATGACATTAAATGGTAAAGAAGCCCATTTACAACGTGAGAACTATCGTTTTAATGGTTGGACGCTGGATTTAAATAGCCATAATTTAATTACACCAGAAGGCGTTGAATTTAAATTGCCTCGTAGTGAATTTCGTGCCATGTTGCATTTCTGTGAAAACCCAGGCAAATTGCAAACACGTGAAGAATTATTGCAAAAAATGACAGGGCGTGAATTAAAACCACAAGATCGTACTGTAGATGTAACAATTCGTCGTATTCGTAAGCATTTTGAAGATCATCCTAATACACCAGAAATCATTGCTACCGTGCATGGTGAAGGCTATCGTTTCTGTGGTGAATTAGAAGAGTAATCTATCATTAAGTAATAAAAGGCTGAGTCAAATCAGCCTTTTGTTTTTTGCTATCCACGGCGAGATTCGGTAAAATCAACGCCAATTTACGATTAATGAACAACGGATAACAATGACCAAGAAGAAAGTCAAAGTCGGCTCCAATACCATTGCGTTAAACAAACGAGCTAGACATGAATATTTTATTGAAGATGAGATTGAGGCCGGCCTTGAATTACAAGGTTGGGAAGTCAAATCAATGCGCGCGGGTAAAGCCAATATCAGCGACAGCTATATCATTTTTAAAAACGGTGAAGCCTATTTATTTGGTGCAACCATTCAACCATTAAGCTTAGCCTCAACTCACGTAGTTTGCGATCCGACGCGTACACGTAAACTTTTATTGAATAAACGTGAACTGGATAATCTTTTCGGTAAATCAAGCCGTGATGGTTTTACCATTGTTGCCCTTTCTCTTTATTGGAAAGGCCCTTGGGCGAAGATCAAAATCGGTCTCGCGAAAGGTAAAAAACAACATGATAAACGTGATGATATTAAAGAACGTGAATGGAAAGTGGCGAAAGAGCGTATTATGAAAAACGCGCATCGTGGATAACTCTCCCTCCAAACAGACAAAATGCCTTTCAACCGAAAGGCATTTTTCTTTTTCTCAATATGAAAAAAATTCTCATTGTTATGAATAAAAATACATTGATAATCATTCTCTTTTAAATTAGTATCTTCGCCCAATTATTTCCGTCATATAAGGAGTTCTAATGAAAAAAGGTATTCATCCTGAAAATTATCGTACCGTTTTATTTTACGATTCCAATGCGAAACAAGGCTTTCTCATCCGTTCTTGCGCTAAAACTAACAACACCATGAAATGGGAAGATGGTAACGAATACCCTGTATTTATGTGTGATACCTCATCTGCATCTCACCCGTTTTATACCGGTAAAACCCGTCAAATTGGGAATGAAGGTCGTGCAAGTGAATTTGCAAACCGCTATGGTAAATTTGGTGCATTTAAATCAAAATAGGAATATTCAATGAAAGTATTATCTTCGCTAAAAAGTGCTAAAAACCGTCCTGGCTGCAAAATTGTTCGCCGCCACGGTGTCGTTTATGTCATTTCGAAAACCAACCCTCGCTTTAAAGCGCGTCAAGGTGGTAAAAAGAAAGGTTAAAGGCAATAAAAAAGAGCGGTCAAATTTCCGCTCTTTTTTCATTTAGGCATTAAGGTTTATAAATAAACTCAACGCCTTCTTCATCTTCTTCGTCCCAATCATCCCAGTCGTCATCTTCATCATCAAATTGATGTTCAGCGAGCTGTTCTTGATGGTAGTCTTCCCATTTGAATTTCACTTCTTCCGGTTTATTTTCTTCTACTTCTGCATCACGTGGATTGGCTTCAATGAAATCCATAATATCACGACAAAGTGGTGGCACATTTTTACCCGTTGCGGCAGAAATAAGGTGATAGCCTTCTTCCCAACCAAGACGTTCCGTAATCTCCTGTGCTCGTTCATGCGCCTCTTCTTCAGTCATCGTATCAATTTTATTAAAGACCAACCAACGAGGTTTATCTGCCAATTTTTCGCTATATTGGAATAATTCTGACTCGATGATCGAAATATTATCAGCAGGATCGGATTCATCAATTGGGTTAATATCTACTAAATGAATTAACACACGACAACGTTCTAAGTGTTTTAAGAAACGAATCCCTAAACCCGCACCATCCGATGCACCTTCAATCAATCCAGGAATATCTGCCACCACAAAGCTATGGCTCTCATCCACTTTCACTACGCCTAAACTTGGCACTAAAGTAGTAAATGGATAATCTGCAACTTTTGGTTTTGCAGCTGAAACCGCACGGATAAAGGTCGATTTACCTGCATTCGGCAAACCAAGCATCCCGACATCCGCAAGAAGCATTAATTCTAATAATAAATCGCGTTTTTCCCCTGGTGTCCCCATGGTTTTTTGGCGAGGAGCACGGTTTACTGAAGATTTAAAACGCGTATTACCTAAACCATGATAACCACCTTTCGCCACTAACATTTTGGCACCATGCTTTGTTAAATCGCCAAGCACTTCTTTGGTGTCATTATCAATTGCACGCGTTCCCACTGGTACACGTAATGTAATATCTTTACCTCGGCGACCGGTACAATCTGAGCTATGTCCGTTCTCACCACGCTCTGCGGCAAAACGTTTTGTAAAGCGATAATCGATCAAAGTATTTAAGTTTTCGTCTGCAACCAAATAAACATCACCGCCATCGCCACCATCGCCACCATCTGGGCCGCCTTTAGGGATAAATTTTTCACGGCGGAAACTTACACAACCGTTTCCACCATCCCCTGCTTCCACACGAATCAAGGCTTCATCAATAAATTTCATAAAAACTCTCCAATATTTAACCGCACTTTATTTTGATTGCGGTAATAACTTATGTCCGATTGCCGACAAAATTGCTCCGCATACTACAACAAACGCCCCAATATAGCTAATCATATTTAATTCTGGTGCGGCAAAATTCTCAGGGCTCACTAATGGGCAAGATAGGCAAAGAAAATGGTAAAGAGTGGTACTAAGGTTATCACTACACTTACTTTAGAAACCTCCCAACGATTAAGCGCCTCAGCATAAGCCCCATAACCAAATAAGGTATTTAAGCAGCAATAAACAAAACAACCGAATGCAAACGGGGTGAGGTTACTCACTTGTGAGAATTCAGCTACAGGTATAAAGACTAAAAGACAGCCGAAATACATCATTAATAAAATTTGTTGCGAACTAAAACGACGGAGCATAAGCTTTTGTGCCATACCATAAGCCACCCAAACTAATGAAGCAGTCAGGCTGAGTAAGACACCTGTTAAATAACCACTCTCTCCTTTAAACACATCAAGCTTGTCATTGAAGAAAAGCACCAACCCAGCCAATAAAAGACCTAAACCAATCTTTTGATGTAATCCGAGCTTTTCTTTAAAGACAAAAATACCGCAAATTAACATACCAAAAGAAGAAAAATGAATAAAAATTTGGGCTGAAGAAGGATCGATAAACTTAAGTGAGCTATTAAATAAAAAGAAATTACCCGCTAATCCTGCTACACCTATGAGTACAAGCCAAATGAAACGACCACCTTTCGAAAATTGTGGCAATTTTTTCTTGTAACCTAACAGAATCAATAGTGCAAGAGAAGCTACCGCAAATCGATACCAGACGATCGTTTGTGGTGTCATCACTGATAGAACCTGTTTTAACGCAATAGGTAAAGATCCCCACGCCATCGCCGTAATTAAAGCGAAGAGAAAACCTAAAAGCGGTTGTTGTTTCATGATATCTTCCTTTATTTTACTAAAGTGCGGTTAGGAATTAAGATAAATTTCGACTAAGAAATATCAAGATAAGCAATAGTGCCAGAATAACAAATGTGATTGATGATTGTAAATTACAGATAAAAAAGAAAACGCCCCACAGATAATGCGGGGCGTTTATCAAATCAGATGTAAAATTATTCAGTTACAATACTTACGTATTTACGGCTTTTCTCGCCTTTAACTTCAAATTTTACTTTACCGTCAGCGGTAGCAAATAAGGTGTGGTCACGACCCATACCTACGTTGTTACCTGCGTGGAATTTAGTACCACGTTGACGTACAATGATGCTACCTGCTAATACAGATTCGCCACCGAAACGTTTAACACCAAGGCGTTTAGCTTCAGAATCACGACCGTTACGAGTTGAACCACCAGCTTTTTTAGTTGCCATCTACTTGATCTCCTCTGAAATTATGCTTGAATCCCAGTGATTTTCACTTCTGTGAACCACTGACGATGACCTTGTTGTTTACGGCTGTGTTTACGACGACGGAACTTAACGATTTTAACTTTATCGCCACGACCTTGTGCCACAACTTCAGCCACTACTTTCGCGCCAGCTACTACTGGTGCACCAATTTTAACATCTTCACCATTAACGACCATTAACACTGAGTCGAACTCAACTGTTGCGCCAGTTGCAAGTTCAAGTTTTTCTAAACGAACGACTTGACCTTCGCTCACACGGTGTTGTTTACCGCCACTTTGGAAAACTGCGTACATAAATACTCCGCTATAATTGTGCTTCTCCGTTACTATTTTTCGGTCCGCACTTCAAAATTCATATAAATAGGTCGCAAATTCTACGGAAAAAACAACTCGATCGCAAGCACTTATTTGCAATAAAATAAAAAAAAGCGCTTTTCCTCGAGTTTAATTTCAGAAACCTTGAAAAATCGGGTAAAATTCACCGCACTTTTCTTTTATATACACAACCATCGAACCAAATGAAGATGAACAAACAAGATTTAATGGATATGCATGCCATCCAAGCATTAACAGATGCGGATATGCAGAAAGTCAACCAAGCCATTTTAGCACAAATTAACTCCGATGTGCCGATGGTTAATCAGCTTGGTTTTTATATTGTACAAGGTGGCGGAAAACGTATTCGACCACTTATTGCGGTTTTAGCGGCACGTGCATTAGGCTATGAAAGCGATAAAGTGGCCACTTGTGCTACCTTTGTAGAATTTATTCACACCGCTTCTTTATTACATGATGATGTGGTAGATGAATCGGATATGCGTCGTGGTCGCGCAACGGCAAACTCAGCCTTTGGTAATGCCGCTAGCGTATTAGTAGGTGACTTCATTTATACTCGTGCATTCCAATTAGTGGCGCAGTTACAATCGCTAGATATTCTTCGTATTATGGCGGACGCCACTAACGTATTGGCTGAAGGTGAAGTTCAACAACTAATGAACGTGAACGATCCCGATACCACAGAAGAAAGCTATATGCGTGTGATTTATAGTAAAACAGCACGCTTATTTGAAGTGGCAGCACAATCTGTTGCGATTGTTGCGGGTGCTGAAAAATCAATTGAAACCGCATTTCAAGAATATGGTCGCTATCTTGGTACCGCATTCCAATTAGTAGATGACGTGCTAGATTACAGTGCTAATGCGGCTGCATTAGGTAAAAATGTGGGTGATGACCTCGCTGAAGGTAAGCCTACTCTTCCTTTATTACACGCAATGCGTCACGGCAACCCACAACAAGCCGCGCTTATTCGCGAAGCCATTGAACAAGGCGGAAAACGTGATGCGATCGATGACGTACTTGCGATCATGGCTGAACATAAATCCCTTGATTACGCAATGGATCGCGCGAAACAAGAAGCCCAAAAAGCGGTTGATGCCATTGCCTTATTACCTGAAAGCGAATACAAAAAAGCCTTAATTTCACTGGCTTATTTATCGGTAGACCGAACTTATTAATATGACTGAAGAACAAATTCAACCGCAAAGTGCGGTCGATTCTCAACCTAAATTTCAAAAACCACGCAAACAAAAAGTGCGCAAGGATCCCAATGCGCCTTTTATTCGTGAAAAACTCGAATTACCTGAAGGGCATAATAAGCTACTTCTCCACTCTTGCTGTGCGCCTTGTTCGGGTGAAGTGATGGAAGCCATTTTGGCCTCAGGTATTGAGTTTACGATTTATTTTTACAATCCGAATATTCATCCATTAAAAGAATATTTAATTCGTAAAGAAGAAAACATCCGCTTTGCCCAAAAATTCGGGATTCCATTTATCGATGCAGACTACGATCGCCAACAATGGTTTGATCGCGCAAAAGGTATGGAGTGGGAGCCAGAACGTGGCATCCGTTGCACCATGTGTTTTGATATGCGTTTTGAAAAAGCCGCTGAATATGCTCATGAACATGGCTTCCCTGTATTTACCAGCTGCCTTGGTATTTCTCGCTGGAAAGATATGGATCAAATTAATGGTTGTGGTCACCGTGCGGCTGAAAAATATGATGATGTGATTTATTGGGATTACAACTGGCGTAAAGCTGGCGGATCGCAACGCATGATCGAAATTAGTAAACGTGAACGTTTTTATCAACAGGAATATTGTGGCTGTGTTTATTCTTTACGAGACAGCAATAAATGGCGTGAAGAAACAGGACGACAAAAAATTGAAATTGGTAAACTCTATTACACACCCGATTAAAAATACATAAAAAAAGAACCGCACTTTTAATATGCGGTTCTTTTTTTATTAATCCACAATGGAACGGCCACCTAATGCATTCTCTAAAGAATGATCTAACTGCTGAATTCGCGTACATAACACGTTTTCAATCTGGGCATTTTTATTCTTTTCTTGGGTTAATTCAAAACTTAAATTCAAGGCAACAATAGAAAGCACTCGGTCTAATTGCAATAACCCTGTACGTTCTTTCATTTCAGACACTTGAAGATCTAAATTACGCGCCGCTTGACGCAAAATCTCTTCTTGTTCAGCAGGGACATTCAAGCGCAACACTTGCCCTAATACAACAACTTCAACCAGTTTTAATGACATATTATTCCCTTATGTTGAATGCTCAAGTACTCCTATTATGCCACAGCCAAATGCCTTCGTCATAATTTTTACGTTTAATTGACCGCACTTTATCCGTTCGCCCCATTTCGCAATTTACGCTATAATGCGACACTTTTCATTATTTTTGAACGGAATATTTATGCTAACTATCGCTCCTAATCCATTAGTCCTAGTGGACGGTTCATCTTATTTATATCGTGCTTTTCATGCTTTTCCACCGCTCACCAATTCTGCTGGCGAACCGACAGGCGCCATGTACGGTGTATTAAACATGCTTAAAAGCCTGATTTCACAAGTGCAACCGAGCCATATTGCAGTGGTCTTTGATGCAAAGGGCAAAACGTTCCGTGATGAAATGTTTGAACAATATAAATCCCATCGTCCACCGATGCCAGACGACCTACGCAAACAAATTCAGCCGTTACACGATATTATCCGAGCCCTTGGCATTCCTCTTTTAGTTATTGAAGGTGTAGAAGCCGATGATGTCATCGGTACTCTAGCGGTAGCGGCTTCCAAAGCGAATCAAAAAGTTTTGATCAGTACCGGCGATAAAGATATGGCACAGCTAGTGGATGACAACATTATGTTGATCAACACCATGAATAACACCTTATTAGACCGCGATGCTGTGATTGAAAAATACGGTATTCCGCCAGAACTCATTATTGATTACTTAGCGCTAATGGGCGATAGTGCTGATAATATTCCAGGTGTAGCGGGTGTCGGTGAAAAAACCGCACTTGGTCTCTTGCAAGGTATCGGCAGCATGGCAGAGATTTATGCCAACTTAGACAAAGTGGCTGAGTTGCCAATTCGTGGGGCAAAAAAATTAGGGGATAAATTATTGGCTGAAAAAGAAATGGCCGATTTATCCTATCGCCTTGCCACGATCAAAACCGATGTCGCTCTCGATATCACTCCGGAACAACTTACCCTTGGTGCAAGCAATAACGAGCAACTTACCGAATATTTCGGTCGTTATGAATTTAAACGTTGGCTCAATGAAGTGATGAATGGCGCTGATTCCATCACCAATAACAACGAACAACCAACCAAGATTAATCACTATCAAGTTACACCAGTGCCCGCTCAAGACAATAGCGATGAAGCATTGCCGGCAATTCAAATTGATCGCAGCCGTTATGAAACCTTGCTCACTGAAGCAGATTTAAATCGTTGGGTGGAAAAACTCAATCAAGCCAAACTTTTTGCCTTGGATACAGAAACCGATAATTTAGATTATATGGCTGCCAACTTGGTGGGTATTTCCTTTGCGTTAGAAAACGGTGAAGCCGCTTATTTACCGCTACAATTAGATTATTTAGGCGCACCAAAAACTCTCGAAAAAACAACCGCACTTACGTTGTTAAAACCGATTTTAGAAAATCCTACTATTCAAAAAGTCGGGCAAAACTTCAAATACGATCTCACCATCTTCGCCCGTAATGGCATCGATGTGCAAGGTGTGGCTTTCGACACTATGCTTGAATCCTATGTACTCAACAGCACAGGCCGTCATAATATGGACGACCTGGCGAAACGTTATTTAGGGCATCAAACCATCAGCTTTGAAGAGATTGCAGGCAAAGGTAAAAATCAGCTGACCTTTAACCAAATTCCGTTGGAAAAAGCCGCCGAGTACGCAGCGGAAGATGCTGATGTAACAATGAAACTGCAGCAAGTGCTATGGGAAAAACTCTCCAAAGAACCCACTCTGGAAAAACTCTTTAAAGAAATGGAATTGCCGTTGTTAGGCGTGCTATCCCGTATGGAACGTCGCGGTGTTTTAATTGATAGCGATGCGCTATTCCTACAATCTAACGAAATTGCTAACCGTTTAAGTGAATTAGAAGAACAGGCCTATGTCTTGGCGGGGCAACCATTTAATTTAGCTTCCACCAAACAATTACAAGAAATTTTGTTTGATAAATTAGGTTTGCCGGTTATTCAAAAAACACCAAAAGGTGCGCCATCCACCAACGAGGAAGTGTTGGAGGAACTCGCATTTAGTCATGAATTACCGAAAGTGTTGGTAGAACATCGTGGTCTCAGCAAACTAAAATCCACCTACACCGACAAATTACCGCAAATGGTGAATCCGCAAACGGGTCGAGTGCATACTTCCTACCATCAAGCGGTGACCGCCACCGGTCGTCTTTCATCAAGCGATCCGAATCTGCAAAACATTCCGATTCGTAATGAAGAAGGCCGCCGTATTCGTCAGGCATTTATTGCGTGCGAAGGCTTTACTGTTGTGGCAGCTGACTATTCGCAAATCGAGCTGCGCATTATGGCACACCTATCACAGGATCAGGGCTTAATTAACGCCTTTACTCAAGGCAAAGATATTCACCGCTCTACTGCGGCAGAAATCTTTGGTGTCGCACTGGATGAAGTGACGTCAGAGCAACGCCGCAATGCCAAGGCAATTAATTTCGGTTTAATTTACGGCATGTCAGCCTTTGGCTTATCGCGTCAACTCGGTATTGGCCGTGCCGATGCCCAAAGCTATATGGATTTGTATTTCAAACGCTATCCGGGCGTACAAACTTTTATGCACGATATTCGTGAAAAAGCCAAAGCCCAAGGCTATGTGGAAACCCTATTCGGCCGTCGTTTATATTTACCTGATATTAATTCTAGCAACGCAATGCGTCGTAAAGGGGCTGAACGTGTCGCGATCAATGCACCAATGCAAGGTACAGCCGCAGACATTATCAAACGTGCCATGATTCAATTGGATCAAAAACTGCAAAACGATCCCGATATTGCGATGATTATGCAGGTGCACGATGAATTGGTGTTTGAAGTGCGGTCAGAAAAAGTCGCGTTTTATAGCGAACTCATCAAAACACAAATGGAAAGCGCGGCTGATTTAGTGGTGCCACTGATTGTAGATGTGGGGCAAGGCACTAACTGGGATGAGGCTCACTAACAAATTTAGTCATGAATAAAGTTATTAGAAGTCACCTCTTTACGGCAGAACGCGCTTGGGGAGCTCTTGATATTACCAATATGAATGGCATTTCCGTGCGCCTGCACTGGACAGATAAACCTTACAAATGGCATATCAATGACGGTGAAGAAGTCTTTGCTGTCATGGATGGTAAGGTGGAAATGCGCTACAAGGAAGAGGGCCAAGAGAAAGCCGTATTGCTCCATACGGGTGATATTTTTTATGCGAGTATCGGTACCGAACATGTTGCTCATCCACAAGGCGAAGCGCGCATATTAGTCATAGAGAAAGAAGATAGCATTTAACAGATTAAAAAGAATTTTATGAATCAAGAAAGACTCAACGAAATCGAAAAACCATTAATTCAAATTGTAGAACGTGATGTGGTTCCCGCACTTGGCTGTACTGAACCTATCTCTTTAGCGCTTGCTGCAGCAACGGCAGCCAAATATTTAGGCAAAACACCGGAGCGTATTGAAGCCAAGGTGTCGCCAAACTTAATGAAAAATGGATTGGGCGTTGCAGTGCCAGGAACCGGCATGGTGGGTTTACCTATTGCCGCAGCGATTGGTGCTTTAGGCGGTGACCCAGAAGGTGAATTGGAAGTATTAAAACACATCACGCCAGAGCAAGTTTCCCAAGCCAAGGCAATGCTTGATAAAAAACTCGTTAATATCGATATTCATCAAACTGAGCATATTTTATATTCGGAAGCCGTGTTGTTCGCCGATAACGACCGAGTGAAAGTAGCCATTCAAGATCAACATACCAACATCATTTTGATTGAAAAAAATGGTGAAATTATTTTTAAGAAAGAACATGATGAATGTGCTGATTGCGATCCTTATGATATTTTTAAACAGGTGAGCTCACGTGAAATCTTTGAATTTTCTTGTGAAGTCGAACTCGATAAAATCCGCTTTATCGGACAAGCTGCCGCGCTCAACCGCGCGCTGTCTAACGAAGGATTGCGCGAAAATTATGGTTTACATATTGGCAGAACGTTACGCAAACAAGTTGGTAGTGGCTTAATGTCAGATGATTTACTCAGTAAAATCATGATTGAAACCACCGCAGCCTCCGATGCGCGTATGGGGGGAGCCACATTACCAGCGATGAGTAATTCAGGTTCAGGTAACCAAGGTATTGCCGCCACTATGCCCGTGGTTGTGGTCGCCGATTATTTAAACGTGAGTGAAGAAAAACGTCTCCGTGCCCTCTTCTTATCACACTTAATGGCCATTTATATCCACAGTAAATTACCCAAACTGTCAGCCCTTTGTGCGGTAACAACCGCATCGATGGGAAGCTGTGCGGGTATCGCCTATTTACTTACGGGTAAATTCGAAACCGTGAGCATGGGGATTTGCAGCATGATTGGTGACATCAGCGGAATCATCTGCGATGGCGCATCCAATAGCTGTGCAATGAAAGTGTCCACCAGTGTGGCATCTGGCTATAAATCAGTTCTCATGGCAATGGATGAAACCCATGTTACGGGTAATGAAGGTATCGTTGAACACGATCTCGATCGCACTATCGACAATCTATGTTCGATTGCATCTAAGAGTATGCACCACATCGATCGCCAAGTAATTGAAATTATGGTAAGTAAACCCTGCCCTTAATATCGTGATAACTTACGATAAAGTGCGGTCAGAAAAATATATAAATTTCTGACCGCACTTTTTTATATCAAAAAAACATATTTTCTAGCTAAAAGTTATTGGCGTTATCTTCTTCTTTTTTTAGAAAATACTGCCCTACTTAGTTCTAAAAGAAAGGAATAGTTATGCTTTTAACCGGATTACTTTGCGGAATTTTACTCGGATTTGTCATGCAGCGTGGACGCTTTTGTATTACTGGTGCATTTCGCGATATGTATGTCACCAAAAATAACAAAATGTTTGTAGCCCTTCTATTGGCGATTACCGTGCAATCCATCGGTTTCTTCCTCTTAAAAGAAATCGGTGTATTAAATGTCGATCCAGCTGAAAATTTTGCCTTTTTAGCGGTGATTATCGGTGCCTTTGTGTTTGGTATCGGCATTGTTCTTGCTGGCGGTTGTGCGACAGGTACATGGTATCGTGCTGCAGAAGGCTTAGTCGGCAGTTGGGTTGCTTTATTCACTTATATGTTGTTAAGTGCCATCATGCGTACTGGTCCATTAGGGGAATTCAATAAAACTTTACGCAGTATCAATATCGAACAACGCAACATTTACGATACATTCGGCATTTCACCTTGGTGGTTAGTCACATTATTAACTTTAGTGACAGCTTTCTATGTGTACAAATATCTCAGTAAACCAAGCGTAAAAGTCGCGGCATTAAAACCAAAGAAAACAGGACTTGCCCACTTATTATTTGAAAAACGCTGGCATCCATTTTTCTCTGCTGTGTTAATCGGATTAATCGCGCTTGCGGCTTGGCCACTCAGTGTTGCTACTGGCCGTGAGTTTGGACTTGGGATCACTGGTCCATCAGCTAATATCATGCAATTCCTCGTTACTGGCGACGGTAAATTTATTAACTGGGGCGTATTCTTAGTTTTAGGGATTTTTATTGGATCATTCATCGGCGCTAAAGCAAGCAATGAATTCCGTGTCCGTGTACCGGATGCCACTACGATTCTACGCAGCGGACTCGGCGGTATTCTTATGGGTATTGGTGCAACGCTTGCGGGTGGCTGTTCTATCGGTAATGGCTTAGTCGAAACCGCCTTTTTCTCTTGGCAAGGCTGGGTCTCATTGCCATTGATGATTCTCGGTACTTGGGTGGCCGCCTACTTCACCATTATCCGTCCACAATGTTTAAAATTAGCAAAAGCATCATAAGGAGCTTATATGATCGTTAAATTACCAACACTTGGCCTTGTTTGCCCATTTCCTCTCGTTGAAGCTAAGGAAGCCATGGCTAAGTTAAATAAAGGCGATGGCCTAGAAATTGAATTCGACTGCACACAAGCCACTGAAGCCATTCCTGCTTGGGCTGCAGAAGAAGGCTATGAAGTCACAAACTTCGAGCAAATTGACGATGCCAAATGGTCAATTACGGTGATTAAATAATAAAAAAGTGCGGTCAGAAAAATACATAAATTTCTGACCGCACTTTTGCTTTAATGAATCGAAATAATTAAATCAATTCTACTGGTACTTTCACCACCAGTTTTTTCACAAAACTTGATTTGCCGTTTACGGTGCAACCTGGTTTATGTGGCTCATAAGGGAAAAAGACGGCGAACATTTTTGGTAAAAGTGTCACGGTGCTTTTATCTTCAATTTGCGGGGTAAGTTGGTAGTCATCGGCATCACGATATTCATCGTATAAGCTGAGGTTTGGATAGCTAGCACTTACTTCAACATTCTCTTCACCACGAATAAGTAATTGAATATCCAAATATTTATGGTGAAGTTCAGCTTGTTTGCTATCCGCTTCAACCGTATCAAATTCCATGACATTCATATAAACTTGCTCGCTTAAATCATGACGGCCATTTTCTAATGCTTCAAGATCTAAGGTATTGAGATGATCGCAAATGTCCGCGATAACTTTTGGTAAACCCACTTTGAAATTTGGGTTATTTAATGCACTGATAATCATAGTGTCTCCTTACGTATGTATTTGTATGAGAATATGATAACAAGTTGCTTATATTAAATAAAGTTACCAATAAATTTAAAACTCTGTATAATAAGCGAGCTTTATTTTCTGCATTAGCGTGCGGCTATCAAAAGAGATTTTTAAACGCCCAAAGTGCGGTCATTTTCTCGAAAGATTTCTTTTGCTAGTCGCAATCTGGAAAATAAAGCTTTGTTTTAAATATTATTTTGAAGGAAAACATTGTGAATCCAATTGTTAAACAATTTAAATACGGTCAACATACCGTTACTCTAGAAACCGGCGCAATTGCACGTCAAGCAACTGCTGCGGTTATGGCAAGCATGGACGATACCACGGTATTCGTGACTGTTGTGGCTAAAAAAGATGTGAAAGAAGGTCAAGACTTCTTCCCATTAACCGTAAACTACCAAGAGCGTACTTATGCAGCAGGTAAAATCCCTGGTGGTTTCTTCAAACGTGAAGGTCGTCCATCTGAAGGCGAAACCTTAATCGCACGTTTAATCGACCGTCCAATTCGTCCATTATTCCCAGAAGGTTTCTTCAACGAAATCCAAGTTGTGGCAACTGTAGTTTCTGTAAACCCACAAATCAGCCCTGACTTAGTGGCAATGATCGGTGCTTCTGCAGCATTAACCTTATCTGGTGTACCTTTCAATGGCCCTATCGGTGCAGCGCGCGTTGGTTTTATCGACAACCAATTCGTATTAAACCCAACTATGGCCGAACAAAAACAAAGCCGTTTGGACTTAGTGGTTGCAGGTACTGACAAAGCCGTATTAATGGTTGAATCTGAAGCTGACATTTTAACTGAAGAACAAATGTTAGCGGCAGTGGTATTCGGTCATCAACAACAACAAGTTGTAATTGAAGCAATCAAAGAATTTGCCAAAGAAGCAGGCAAACCACGTTGGGATTGGGTTGCGCCACAACCAAACACAGATTTAATCAACAAAGTAAAAGCGATTGCTGAAGCACGTTTAGGTGATGCATACCGCATTACTGAAAAACAAGCACGTTATGAACAAATCGATGCAATTAAAGCAGATGTAATTGCACAAATCACAGCTGAAGATGAAGAGATCAGCGAAGGTAAAATCGTGGATATTTTCACCGCACTTGAAAGCCAAATCGTTCGTGGTCGTATCATCGCCGGTGAACCACGTATTGATGGTCGTACCGTTGATACCGTTCGTGCATTAGATATTTGCACTGGTGTATTACCACGTACTCACGGTTCTGCAATTTTCACCCGTGGTGAAACGCAAGCATTAGCCGTAGCGACTTTAGGTACTGAACGTGATGCACAAATCATTGATGAATTAACAGGTGAACGTCAAGATCACTTCTTATTCCACTACAACTTCCCTCCATACTCTGTAGGTGAAACGGGTATGATCGGCTCACCAAAACGTCGTGAAATCGGTCACGGCCGTTTAGCAAAACGTGGTGTCGCTGCGGTTATGCCAAGCCTTGCAGAATTCCCGTATGTAGTACGTGTTGTATCTGAAATCACTGAATCTAACGGTTCTTCTTCTATGGCATCTGTATGTGGTGCGTCTTTAGCATTAATGGATGCGGGTGTTCCAATCAAAGCCGCTGTTGCGGGTATCGCAATGGGCTTAGTGAAAGAAGAAGAGAAATTCGTGGTGCTTTCAGATATCTTAGGTGATGAAGACCACTTAGGTGATATGGACTTTAAAGTAGCAGGTACACGTGAAGGTGTCACTGCACTTCAAATGGACATCAAAATTGAGGGTATCACCCCTGAAATTATGCAAATTGCATTAAACCAAGCGAAAGGTGCACGTATGCACATTCTTGGCGTAATGGAACAAGCAATCCCTGCACCACGTGCGGATATTTCTGACTACGCGCCGCGTATTCACACCATGAAAATTGATCCGAAGAAAATCAAAGATGTTATCGGTAAAGGTGGTGCAACTATCCGTGCATTAACTGAAGAAACCGGTACTTCTATTGATATCGATGATGATGGTACAGTGAAAATTGCTGCAGTAGATAGCAGTGCAGCTAAAAATGTGATGGTACGTATTGAAGAAATTGTTGCTGAAGTTGAAGCGGGTGCAATTTACAAAGGTAAAGTGACTCGTCTTGCTGATTTCGGTGCATTCGTGGCTATCGTAGGAAATAAAGAAGGTTTAGTTCATATTTCTCAAATCGCAGAAGAACGCGTAGAGAAAGTGAGTGATTATCTTCAAGTTGGTCAAGAAGTGACGGTTAAAGTGGTTGAAATCGATCGCCAAGGTCGTATCCGCTTAACCATGAAAGATCTTGCACCAAAACAAGAAACTGAAGCAGAATCTGCACCTGCAGAAGACATTTCAGAAGAACAAGAATAATCTCACAGGGTGTGTGAATTCAATTTACACACCCGTTTTGATTATCAAGCTAACTTATAAAACAATGCAATATTTTCGGTTCTTCCGTTTTCTAGTTTCGTTATCTAGCCTAAGTCTGACTTTATTTATTTCCGGTTGTGTACAATCGGGAAACGTGTTTGTCGCGCCAAATAAAGTCGTACTAGCAGATCAAACACCGAATAGTCATTTCGAACAAGAAGTGATGATTACCCGAATCAGCCAAGTTTTATTAGTTGGAAAAATGAGTAATGAAGAACGAGCGACGCTTCACTTTGAACGTGGCGTTTTATATGATTCCCTCGGTTTGTGGGGCCTCGCACGTTATGACTTTACACAAGCCCTCTCGTTACAGCCAAAGATGGCTTCCGTTTACAATTATCTAGGGCTTTACTTACTGCTTGAGGAAGATTACGACAGCGCATTAGAAACCTTTAATGCGGTGTTTGAATTGGATCCAAGTTATGACTATACCCACCTTAATCGTGGTTTAAATTTTTATTACGTCGAACGCTATAATCTTGCTGAAGACGATTTGATGAAGTTTTATGAAACCGATACCAAAGACCCTTATCGTGTACTCTGGCTCTATTTGAACGAACAAAAATTAAAACCACAAGAAGCCCATGCCAACCTTGTTGAACGAGCTAAAGGGCTATCTAAGGACTTCTGGGGGACAAATATCGTTCAATACTATTTAGGTAATATTTCTGTGGGCGAGTTGCAAGAACGGGCAACTAAATTTGCAGAAAACTCACAGCAATATGCAGAAATATTAACTGAAACCTACTTTTATCTAGCAAAACAAAAACTCAATTTGGGGCAAATTGATGAGGCTGCGGCTTTATTCAAACTTGCTATTGCGAATCAGGTGTATAACTTTGTTGAGTATCGTTTTGCCGTGTTAGAGCTGATGAAATTGAAACCGGCTCAAACTGACGACGAAAAAGAAGAAAAAAGTGCGGTCACAAAAACAGCTGTTTTTTAGACTTGCCTCTTTCTTTATGTAACAAATAAACCTGAAAGCGAAATTGAGCTTTCCTTACTTACATTCGAGTATTTTAATGACAGACAAAATCACTTTTAATGATTTAGGCTTGCCTGAATTCATTCTAAAAGCCGTTTCTGACCTTGGTTTTGAAACACCTTCGCCAATCCAACAAGCTTGTATTCCTGCTCTTTTAGAAGGCAGAGATGTACTTGGTATGGCACAAACTGGTAGTGGTAAAACTGCCGCATTCTCTTTACCTATTTTGGCTAAAATTGATCCTGCCGCAAAACATCCACAATTATTGGTGATGGCACCAACACGCGAGCTTGCTATTCAAGTTGCGGATGCTTGTGAACACTTCATGAAATATGCAAAAGGCATCAATATCGTGACACTTTATGGTGGTCAACGTTATGACATCCAATTACGCGCATTAAAACAAGGAGCACAAGTTGTTGTGGGTACACCGGGTCGTATTTTGGATCACATCCGTCGTAACACATTAAATCTATCTGAATTAAAAGCAATCGTACTTGATGAAGCAGATGAAATGCTTCGTATGGGCTTTATTGATGATGTAGAAACCGTTATGGCTGAATTACCGGAAGAGCACCAAACTGCGCTTTTCTCAGCAACTATGCCTGAGCCAATTCGTCGCATCACAAAACGCTTCATGAATAATCCACAAGAAGTGAAAATCAAAGTAAATAATGATAATGCACCTGATATTGAACAAAATTGTTGGTATGTTCAAGGTTTCCGTAAAAATGATGCGTTATTACGTTTCTTGGAAGTAGAAGAGTTTGATGCGGCAATCATTTTTACTCGCACTAAAACGGGCACACTTGATGTGACTGAATTATTAGAAAAACACGGTTTCCGTGCTGCGGCATTAAACGGTGATATGACTCAACAATTACGTGAGCAAACCTTAGATCGCTTACGTAATGGCAGTCTTGATATCGTCGTTGCAACCGATGTGGCTGCGCGTGGTATCGATATTGAACGAATCAGCCTTGTGGTGAACTATGACATCCCACTTGATGCAGAGTCTTACGTTCACCGTATCGGTCGTACCGGTCGCGCAGGTCGTTCTGGTCGTGCATTATTATTCGTTGAACCACGTGAACGCCGTTTACTTCGTAATATCGAACACTTGATGAAAAAACCAATCAATGAAGTTGAATTGCCAAATCATGAAGTGTTACAAGCTTGTCGTCGTAAGAAATTCCAAGACAAGATTACCAAGCAATTGGAACATCACGATCTCGAAATGTATCGCAGCTTATTGGAAGATTTATTCACCGCTGATCAAGATCAAGAAGATATTGCTGCAGCGATGTTAATGTTGCTTCAAGGAAAACAAAAACTGATTCTTCCACCTGATCCTCCGATGGATAAACGCCGTGGTGACCGTAATGATCGCGGTGATCGTCGTGAAAATCCACGTTCGGCTGAACGTCGTGGTGAACGTAAAGGCTACGGCACACCACAACCGATGGATTTATATCGTATCGAAGTGGGTCGTGCGGATGGCGTAGAAGTACGTCATATCGTAGGTGCAATCGCAAATGAAGGTGATATTAACAGTCGTTATATTGGTCATATCAAACTTTATGATGACTACTCTACCGTTGAATTACCACAAGGTATGCCAAAAGAATTGCTCCAACAATTCGGTAAAACGCGCGTTTTAAATAAACAAATGCAAATGAGCTTTATGGGCGCAGCACAGTCAGACAATAGACGTGGTGGCAATGACTTTGGTGGAAAAGGTCGCCGTAATGAACGTGGAGACCGAGGCCAAGATCGCTTCCGTGGTGAACGTAACGGCGAACGTCGTCAACGTAAATTTAACGATAAAAACGACCGCACTTTTAATGAACGTGGTCGCCGAGATCGCCAACATTAATCCTTATTTAACAGCCCCTTGAAGTAAAAGGGGCTTTTTTATTGTCTTAATTCTCGTTACAATCCTCTCTTATCTCAATTTATAAGGTTTATCTATTGAAAGGTCTATTTTTACGTATTATTGCTGCTTTTGCATTATTACTTTGGGCAATTGATATGGTCTTCCCTTGGCAAAAAATTATGCAATCGGAGCAAAACCCTTACACTGCGATCAAAAATCGCGGTAGCCTTATTGTCGGCACCATTAATAATCCCATTTACTATTTTATTGGGAATGAAGGCGAATCAGGCTTAGAATATGAATTAGCAAAAAACTTTGCTGATTATTTAGGGGTTCGCTTACAAATTAAAACCTTAGAAAATAACGATCAACTTTTTAACGAATTAGAAAATAATAATATTGATATTGCGGCTGCGAATCTTTTGTTCCAACCTCAACGTGCAGAAAAATTTCAGTTAGGGCCATCTTATACTTCCGCTTCTTGGCAGCTTGTGTATAAAAAAGGGGAAAATCGCCCGAAAGATTTAGCACAAGTCCAGCAAGAAATTATTATTTCTGCAGGAGAAGACTTAGAAAAATTATTATTCCTTGCACAGAAGAAACTCCCTGCACTTAAATGGCAGAATAACAAGCAGTTGACCCAAGAAGAATTGTTAATTCAAGTAGCGGAAGGCAAAATTCCTTATACCATTGCAAATAGTATTGATGTGGCGGCCGCACAACAAATTCGCCCTAACTTAGCCATTGCATTTGACCTAACGGATGAAATGACCGTGCATTGGTATCTTTCCAATAAATCCTATAATGAGCTACAAGCAGGCTTGTTGGATTTTATGAATAATGCCATTGAAACAGGATTAATTGATCGTATTGAGGAAAAATATTTCCGCCATATTACCGCCTTTGATTATGTAGATACTCAGGCTTATTTAGAGGCTGTAGAAAAAATTCTACCTCAATATCAACCGCTCTTTGAAAAATACAAAGGGAATTTAGACTGGCGGTTATTAGCTGCCGTGGCCTATCAAGAATCGCATTGGGACCCTTATGCCACCTCTCCAACGGGTGTACGCGGAATGATGATGCTCACCAAAGATACAGCTGTGCGGATGAATATTAATAATCGCACAGATGCCGAACAAAGTATAAAAGCGGGATCGGAGTATTTGCATTGGCTACTCGCTCAAATACCTGACAGTATTCCAGAAGAGGATCGAATTTGGTATTCTTTAGCAGCATACAACATGGGATTAGGGCATATTTTAGATGCTCGTCGCTTAACAAAAAAATTGGGGGGCAACCCAGATAACTGGTTAGATGTAAAAAATAATCTTCAACTATTATCAGAAAAGCGTCATTATTCAAACTTAAAATATGGCTATGCTCGCGGCTATGAAGCCTACCAATATGTCGAGAATATCCGCCGTTACATGAACAGTATTGTGAATTATCATCGCGTTCAAGAAAACCAAGCGACTGCAACAGAGTAAGTGCGGTCAGAAAACACAACGTTTTATTGAACTCAAAGAAAACAAGGAGAAAAAGATGTTAAAAAGAAAAACTTTTTTAAAGAAAAAAGCATCAAGAGATATCTCTGCTTCACGTAACTTACGTTTACGACGTTTAAAACACCGTAAAGCAAAACAATTCCAACGTCATGCGTTACAATTAGTGATTCAAGATATCTAAAAAAGGGCGAACATCATGTTCGCCCTTTCAATTTATTCATTATCCTTTATTTTTCAAAAGAATCTTTCAAACGCTCATCTGCTCGGCGGGATTCGCCTTTATGTTGAAGTTTATTTAATTGACGTTCTAATTTTTCTTCGACTTCATTAATCGCTTTATACATATCATCTGCCGTTGCAGTGGCTAACAGATTACCTAATGGAGTTCCAATTGAAGCCTCTACGGAAAAGCCGTTCGGTACTTTACTTAAAACAAAGTGTGGGCTAATCAGTTGAGTGTGCCATTTCTCTAATTTTGCAAGTCTTCCCTCCACATGTTCACGAATTGCAGGGGTGATATCCATTTGTTTACTTGTGATATTGAGTGTCATAGCATTTACCTCTTTTGCTTAAATGAACCCTTCGGTTCCGTTCATCTTTAATAACAACATATCGACCTTGAACCACTTTTTCAAGTGCTTTTAGGTAAATAAAAAAACAAATGTTCAAAAATATGATCGGGATCTAATTTCTGAAAAAATGTGATTTCATTTCCGTGTAAACTTGTTATGATGTAAAGCTGTAAACAACAAAGGGAAGCGTTCTGCTTCCCTTTTCTTTTTATGAGATGAATTAGGCTAATTCATCTTGATCATGTTGCGTGGCTTTTAAACGCTCAAAGTAATCTTTGGTTTCTGAAATAATCTCTTTACGTAAACCAATTAATGCCACTAAGTTCGGGAAGGTCATTAAACCATTCACAATATCCGCTAAAATCCAAATTAAATCTAAAGTAAGGAATGAACCAGCCCCAACTAGAACAATAAACACGAAGCGATACAATTTAATACCACGGATACCAACTAGGTAAAGGAAACAACGTTCACCGTAGTAGCACCAACCTAAAATTGTGGTAAAAGCAAAGAATAATAAGCCAACTGTCACAATCGTTGCACCAAATGATGTACCTAATCCCTGAGCAAAAGCATAGTTAGTCACGCTTGCGCCTGAAAGCTCAGGGTTACTCCATGCTCCTGTAATCACAAGCACTAAGCCCGTCATCGTACATACGATGATGGTATCTAAGAATGTCCCTGTCATCGAAATTAAACCTTGGCGAACAGGCTCTTTCGTTTGCGCCGCTGCAGCAGCAATAGGCGCACTCCCTAAACCAGATTCATTTGAGAAAATACCGCGCGCAACACCCGATTGAATGGCTTTCATCACGGTAAAGCCAACTGCACCACCTAAAGCAGCCTGTGGATTAAACGCACTCTGAATAATTAATGAAATTGCAGCAGGTAATTTATCGTAATTAACGATTAAGATGATAATTGAGGTCGTCACATAACCCAGTGCCATAAAAGGCACAATGACGGCAGAGGCTCTCGCAATACGTCTTACCCCACCGAGAATAATCATAGCGACCAATACCGTCACCACTGTTGCAGTAATCACAACAGGCACGTTAAAGGTGTCTTGCATCGCATGCGTAATCGCATTAACTTGAGGGAAAGTACCGATACCGAAAAAGGCCACCAACACCCCAAATAGCGCAAATAATTTCGCTAACCACTTAATACCAAGACCACGTTCGATGTAGTACATTGGCCCACCAGCCATAAAACCGTATTTATCGCGTACACGATATTTCACTGCAAGTAAACATTCAGCGTATTTAGTTGCCATGCCTAATAATGCAACTAGCCACATCCAAAAAATCGCGCCAGGTCCTCCCGCTTGTACGGCAGTCGCTACACCCACGATATTCCCTGTACCAATGGTTGCCGCTAATGCGGTACAAAGTGCAGCAAAAGAAGACACGTCCCCTTTGCCTTTATTTGCACCTCGAGCAAATAAATAGCCCAAGGCACGAGGCAAATAACGAATTTGCAAAAAGCCTAAACTAAGGGTGAGATAAAGTCCGGTTCCGGACAAAAGAATAAGTAGGGGCGGCCCCCATATAAAGCTACTAATAGCCGATAAGATTGTCTGTAATGATGACATTAATGATTCCTCGTCGTTTAAAATACAAATAAACTCGACAAGGAGACAAGAAGAATCCCGATAGAAATATATTGATAATACGGATTGTCTTTTGCCCCTGTCCTTTTGCCTGAGCGTTTGGAAAACAATCGAAAAATCGACCGCTCTTTTGCGCCTTCGGCGTCCATTTACATCAATAAAATGCAATGGATCTCTCCAAGGGTTCGTCCAGTAACAGTCCCTGCAATCTTGCGATTGCGCCTGAAAGATTTTACCTCGTCGGCGTAGGGGCAATTCCCTACTCTCCAGCTACCTTCTTCCGAACTCACTTTTTACGTTTTATTTTTATCGCAAAAAGCGCTATAAATTCTAACAAACTTAAAAAGCGAACTCAATGGATTGACGAAAAAAGGCTTAGATAACAAGGTGAAATCAGATAAAAACAAAGTGCAGTCAAAAATTTTCTTATTTTTTGACCGCACTTTTTCAAATCAAAAAATAAAGGCAGGTCATTACCTGCCTTTATCCATTTTAATAATTATAAAATCTCTTTTGCTTTTGCCACCACGTTATCTACGGTGAAACCAAAGAGTTTGAATAATTGATCTGCCGGTGCTGATTCGCCAAAGCTATTCATACCTACCACGCGACCTTCAAATCCAACGTATTTATACCAGAAGTCTGCAATACCTGCTTCAATCGCAACACGTTTAGTTACAGCTGCTGGTAACACACTTTCACGGTACGCTGCATCTTGTTTATCGAAACGATTAGTGCTTGGCATAGAAACAACACGTACTTTTTTACCTTCAGCAGTCAATACATCTGCTGCTTTCACTGCTAATTCCACTTCAGAACCTGTCGCGATGAAGATTAACTCAGGTGTGCCATCACAGTCTTTTAACACATAAGCACCACGTTTAACTGCATCTAATTGTGCAGACGTGCGGTCCATTTGTGCTAAGTTTTGACGGGTAAAGATCAACGCACTTGGGCCATCTTTACGCTCAACCGCTTGTTGCCATGCGATAGCTGATTCCACTTGATCACAAGGACGCCATGTTTCAAGATTTGGAATTAAGCGTAATGATGTGGTTTGCTCAACTGGTTGGTGAGTTGGACCATCTTCGCCTAAACCGATCGAGTCATGAGTATAAACGAATAAAGAACGTTGTTTCATTAATGCTGCCATACGCACCGCATTGTGTGCATATTCGTAGAACATTAAGAAGGTTGCGCCATAAGGAATGAAACCGCCATGTAAAGCAATACCATTCATGATCGCTGACATACCAAACTCACGTACACCATAGTTAATATAGTTACCACCTACGTTTTCGTGTGCTCGAATTGGTTTAGAACCGCTCCATAACGTTAAGTTAGAGCTTGCTAAGTCTGCGGATCCACCTAAGAATTCAGGTAACACATGTGCATAAGCTTCAATGGCATTTTGTGATGCTTTACGGCTTGCAATGCTTGCAGGATTCGCTTGTAATTTTTCAATAAACGCTTTAGATTCTGCTACCCAATTTGCTGGTAATTCACCGTTTACACGACGTGTAAATTCTGCCGCAAGTTCTGGGTATGCTTTTGCATAAGCGGAAAATTTTTCTTCCCACGATTTTTCTGCTGCAGAGCCTTTTTCTTTCGCTGACCATTCTGCATAGTACTCTGCTGGAATTTCGAATGGACCATATTCCCAACCAAGTGCTTTACGGGTTAGTGCGATTTCTTCATCACCTAATGGCGCACCGTGGCAATCATGAGAGCCTGATTTATTTGGTGAACCGAAGCCAATGATGGTTTTACAAATAATTAACGTTGGTTTTTCTTTTTCTGCCTGAGCAAGAATGGTTGCGGCACGAATTTGTTCTGCATCATGGCCATCCACATTGCGGATTACTTGCCAGCCATAAGCTTCAAAACGTTCTGCGGTATCATCGCTGAACCA
This sequence comes from Haemophilus sp. HMSC61B11, assembly GCF_001838615.1. Lineage (NCBI taxonomy): Bacteria > Pseudomonadati > Pseudomonadota > Gammaproteobacteria > Pasteurellales > Pasteurellaceae > Haemophilus > Haemophilus sp. HMSC61B11. The sequence continues at coordinate 279,131 of NZ_KV837957.1, read as the reverse complement.
ACCATCAACATGACCATCAATCGAAATGTTGTTGTCATCGTAGAATGCGATTAATTTACCTAGACCTAATGTGCCCGCTAAAGAGCAAGCTTCGTGAGAAATCCCTTCCATTAAACAGCCATCACCTAAGAACACATAAGTGTGGTGATCGACAATTTCATGACCTTCACGGTTAAATTGACCTGCTAATGTTTTCTCTGCAATTGCCATACCCACTGCATTGGTAATACCTTGGCCTAGTGGACCCGTTGTAGTTTCAACACCTGGTGCATAACCATATTCTGGGTGGCCAGGAGTTTTAGAATGTAATTGACGGAATTGTTTTAAATCTTCGATAGAAAGATCATAGCCTGTTAAATGTAATAAGCTATAAATCAACATTGAACCGTGGCCGTTAGAAAGCACAAAACGGTCGCGATCAGCCCATTTAGGATTGTTTGGATTGTGTTTTAAGAAATCGCGCCATAATACTTCAGCGATATCTGCCATTCCCATTGGTGCGCCTGGGTGGCCTGATTTTGCTTTTTGTACTGCATCCATTGATAGCGCACGAATTGCGTTGGCGAGTTGTCTACGAGTTGCCATGTTTTTCTCCTATCTAAATAATTCTCAGTATTCTACCCTATTTACTGATTGGCTTAACCAATATTTGCAATTTTATTTAACTTGATCAAATTCTTCGACGACGTTGATGGAAACGTTGACTACTTGATTTACCTTGTAAATTAACCACGGTTTTAGTTTCCACTGGTTTTCGATATGTTCGACGATAATGACTTAAAAAATAATGAATGGAACTGGCGAATAACGCGCCTAATAAAAAGACCACGACAATTTCACCATATAAGCGGTGAAAGACTTGATTGATTTTGTTCTGTGTTGTTTGAGCATATTGGGCGTCAAACGTCACACGCAAAAAGCCACGAACCGCGTTATTAGAAGCAGAATAAATTGGCTCAACAATTTGTTGTGTTGAAAACTCACCTTCATTTTTATGTTCTAGGCCAAGTTGCTCACGAAGGTTGCCTGTATTGGTACTTTGTGCCAATTCTTTGCCGTTATAATCGTAAATAGTCGCATCGAGCACAAAGTTTTCTTTGACTAAATTATCTAAATTTTCGACGAGCTGATCGGATTTCGCATTATTGGTTAATAAAACTGAAAATAAATTGGCTTGCTGACGAACCAAAGTATGCGATAAATTCGCTACTTGATTCACACTTGAAAGCTGTGAACCAATCTTAAATTGTTTCACGCCAAACAAAATCACGGCCATAGCACCGATACAAAGCAGCACAATGAGCCCAAACATCAGTGATTTTTGAAGTTTTTCTTTAATTAATTGCACGTTGTTTTTCCATTTTTTCGCCAAGATCGGCTAGAATAGACGAGTATTCACAATTTACAGGATTTTCTATGCAAATTCAAAACCTTGCAAGTATTACCCAAAAATATCCCCAATTTCCCACCGCACTTTCATCTGATTTGCCTCGCTCCGATGAATCGCATGCGTTTATTTTATACGGCACAACGCTGAATTTAGCCAAATTACTCGAATTCCAACAAAAGTGCGGTCAAACTTTCCTGTGTTTTGATGCATGGAACGTTGAAAAAAATACCGTTGTCCTTTTAAAAGGCAAATGGCTCGCCGATTTTATTGCCCATGCTCACGACCTGCAATTAGACATCACTAAACTGGATTTTGATGCAAAATTATCAGAAAAAGGTTTATTGGTGATGGATATGGATTCTACTGCCATTCAAATTGAATGCATTGATGAAATCGCCAAACTGGCCGGCACAGGTGAATTAGTTTCTGCCATTACTGAAAGTGCCATGCGTGGCGAGCTTGATTTTGAACAAAGTTTGCGCCGTCGAGTGGGAACACTTAAAGGAGCGCCAGAAACTATTTTGCAACAAGTGCGTGAAAAATTACCGTTAATGCCCGGCTTAATTGAAACCATTAAGACATTACAACAACATGGTTGGAAAACTGCCATTGCTTCTGGTGGTTTTACCTATTTCGCCGATTACTTAAAAAGTTTATTAAACCTCGACTTTGCGGCGTCTAATCAATTTGAAATTATTGATGGCACGCTTACCGGCAATGTGAAAGGTAGCGTGGTCGATGCGCAATACAAAGCGAATACCTTGCAAAAACTCGCTGAAGAATACAACATTCCACGCAAAAACACCATTGCTATTGGTGATGGAGCCAATGATTTGGCGATGATGAAGGTCGCAGGATTAGGCGTAGCATTTCATGCCAAACCGAAGGTGCAACAACAAGCACAAATTGTGGTAAACTTTGCTGACTTAACCGCACTTTTATGTCTTTTAAGTGCAAATGATCGAATTTAATTCATTTTGGGAGAAAACTTATGCCATCTTTTGACATCGTATCTGAAATTACTATGCACGAAGTGCATAATGCGGTTGAAAATGCAAACCGAGTATTAAGTACACGTTATGATTTCCGTGGCGTGGAAGCCGTCATTGAATTAAATGAAAAAAGCGAAACCGTGAAAGTGACCACCGAATCTGATTTCCAATTAGAGCAATTAATTGAAATCTTAATTGGTGCGTTTGTAAAACGTGGTATTGAGCATAGCTCATTGGATATTCCAACAGAAAGTGAACATCACGGTAAACTTTACACTAAAGAAATCAAATTAAAACAAGGGATTGAAACAGAGATGGCGAAGAAAATCACTAAATTAGTGAAAGATTCAAAAATCAAAGTTCAAACCCAAATTCAAGGTGAGCAAGTACGCGTAACCGGTAAATCACGTGACGATTTACAAGCCGTTATTCAATTGGTGAAAGGCGCTGAATTAGGCCAACCATTCCAATTCAATAACTTCAGAGATTAAAAAATCTAGGTATAATCTACTTTGTTTTTTATAACACGATATAATTATTTTATTGGTCTCGATGTTCTCAAAACATGATATTGAGAACATCAACTTAACTAAACTTATTAGAGGTTACAATGAAAAGAATTTTAATGGTCATCGTTGCAGTTTTAACATTAGCGACAGCGAATATCACTATGGCGGAAGATGTCTATTATTGGAAAGATAGAACGTTAACCACAACTGGTGAAGATACTTTCCGTGTGAATAAACCACAAGTGAATACCGAAGAAGATCGTCGTTTACTTGAAGAAGATAAACAAAAATTAAGAAATATCATCACCTATTATAAAAAAATCAATGCCGTTATCAAAGAGAAAAATAAAAAACCGTCATTAGCAGCACCTTATTATGACGATATGTTTAATAAATTTGTAGATATTGTGTCTGAATCCGTATCCAAAAAACGATATGATAAAGAATATGTCACATTATTTAGAGAGATTGCTCAAATTACTACCGATTACTATCTTTCGGTGTATAATGAATTAGGAACCGATCTGGTAAAAAATGCAGTGGAAGAAAAAGCACATTTTTTAGATAAAACTGTTATTTTAAGATTTGTGACTGATAATCCTAATTATTATAAATAACAAAAAGGCGGAATTCTCCGCCTTTTTGTTATATTGTGGCGCTAATATTTTTGAAATCATCATTATCAGCTAATTCGGCTACCTTACCTTTATCCAGCTCATTAGCTATATTAGTTTTGATATTCCCTTTTTTGTATTGATCGGCAAACTCATTTTCTTGCGCATAGAATTCGGACGTTGATTTAAACTCACCGCTCAATAACTTATCGGCAACTAAATTTAAATACTCTTCACTCGGTGTCTCATTTCTTTCCGCTTTGATTTGTGTCATCAAACCTTCTTTTAATTGAGTACGCAATTGTTCATTCTTTAAAAGATATTCTAAATTAAGATGATTTGCGACATCTAAGTTCTCATTAACAAAAGCTCTAACTGACGTTAATTTCATTAACACAGCATTAAGTTTACTCACTACCACTTCATTACTATTAGTTGCATTTGGCACTATAGTCATTTTTGGATCTGACGCTAAATATTGAGAAAGATAACTACTCACAAAACCAATATATTGACGATCGTTTCTTTGGAAACCTAAAAATTCTGGATCTAAAGCCGTCTTTAAATATTTATCACCTACCGTTGAGACAATTGTTCGCATTGCTTCCGCACTATTACCAGGTTGGTTTGTATATACTTGCATTTCGATAAATTTACCTGGGTGAGCGGGTGTAGCATTTTATGCCAAGCTGAAGGTGCAATAACAAGCATAAATTGTGATAAAATTTACACCAACGAAATCAAATTCAAGTAAGGAATGGAAATGCCGAAGAAAATCACTAAATTAGTGAAAGGCGCGGAATTAGGCCAACCATTCCAGTTTAATAACTTTAGAGATTAATTTAATGAAAAAATATCTTTGGGTATTTTGGGCTGCCGTTCCAGCATATTCGCTCGCAAATGAGAATGCCATGAATCTCGGTGATAGCGTCATTGATATTGTAAAATGTGAAAGCACCAAAGGCGAAAAAATTTGGGTTGCACTGAATAATCTTAAAACATTCACTTACATGAAAAATAATGCGAATGTGGCCTCTCAAACAATAGATAATGCCTACTTACAAGCTTATGCAACGGAGACGACTCTTTTTCTTCCACCAACGGAAAATCATCACTTGTGGACGATAATAAAAGAGAACGCAGCAGATAAGACGGGCGTCAATCAAGTTACTATCGATTTGCGTAATGAGAAAGGTAAGCTAATTTCTCATGCTGCTTGCAAACGAAATGATGAGACTTTTTCATTATTAATGGAATCGAGTTTCGATATAAAAGAGCCTACCGATAAAGTCCTTGAATTAATGGATCCACCTACGCCATAAAAACGAAAGAGCGGTCAAAAACACAATATTTTTTGACCGCTCTTTTTATTTACGCTAATTAAGCCAATCTCGCTTTTGCTTCTGCAATCGCTTCTGCTACACGAAGTGGTGAAACCCCACCTTTCGCACAACGTTTATCTAAACAAGATTGTAGCGAAAGAATGTCATAGACATCATCCCCTACTACATCACTGAATTGACGGAACTCAGGAATGGTTAAGTCTTCCAAGGCTTTACCTTTTTCAATGGCATAAACCACGGTTTCACCGACAATATGATGAGAATCACGGAATGGTACACCTTTTGCTACAAGGTAATCTGCTAGCTCTGTTGCATTTGAATAACCTTTTAAGGCAGCTTCGCGTGTACGATCGGTATTCACTTTTAACTCATCTAACACGAAAGTCGCCATATCTACGCAATCTTGCCAGGTATCTAATGCATCAAAGATCCCTTCTTTGTCTTCTTGCATATCTTTGTTATACGCTAATGGTAAACCTTTTAAGGTCATCAACATACCGGTTAATGCACCCATGACACGGCCCGCTTTACCACGAATCAATTCACAAGCATCTGGATTTTTCTTTTGTGGCATTAAAGAGGAACCAGAAGTCACACGATCCGATAATTCCACAAAATTCGCTTCACCACTGTTGAAAATAATCATATCTTCTGCGAAACGAGAAAGGTGAGCCATGCTTAAAGATGCCGTTGAAAGTAATTCCACAATATGATCGCGATCTGATACGCTATCCAAACTATTACGCGTCGCAAAAGCAAAACCAAGATCGGCGGCTAATTGTTCACGATCGACCGCATAGGCTGTCCCCGCAAGTGCACCACTGCCTAATGGACAGCTATTCATGCGTTTATAAGCATCGGCGAGACGTGAATAATCACGCTCAAACATTTCCACATAAGCCATGCACCAATGAGCAAAAGTGATTGGTTGTGCACGTTGTAAATGAGTATAACCCGGCATCACCGCATCTTGTGTATTTTCCGCCGTTTGAACCAAATGGCGTTGAAGATTACGAACGGACTCTTGTAACTCGATTACACGCTGTTTGCACCACATTTTGATATCAAGTGCAACTTGGTCATTACGGCTACGACCCGTGTGTAATTTTTTACCTAAATTACCCACTTTATCAATAAGCTTACTTTCCACCCAGCTATGAATATCTTCTGCATCATCTTGCAAAATCGCTTGTGGATTTGACCGCACTTCGATTAATAATTCATTTAAGGCAACCTCTAGCTGTTGTTGCTCTTCAGCACTTAATACACCAACATTCACTAAAGCTTTAGACCAACCAATTGAGCCTTCAATATCTTGCTCTGCCAAGCGATAATCAAAACGCAGGCTATCATTAAAATCTTTAAAACGTTTGTCTGCCGCTTGTGTAAAACGACCACCCCAAAGAGCCATAGGTTATCCTTCTTTTAACATTAAAACATGATTAATTATTCAATTATCACGCATAATTAATCAATATGCAATAATAATCTCTTCATGACTGGTTATTTTACCCTGTTTTTTCTAACAAAAACTAGACAGTATTAGATTTTAGTGGTAATTTACGCACCATTCTTAAGGGCATTGCCCACCATTCAAACATTTCAGTATTATCAACTCTTATTCGTTCCAACATTATTAATTATGCATCTTACAGAACTTAAAAATACGCCTGTTTCTGATCTTGTGAAACTTGGCGAAGAACAAATGGGTTTGGAAAATCTTGCCCGTTTACGTAAACAAGATATTGTTTTTGCTATTTTGAAACAACACGCCAAGAGCGGTGAAGATATTTTTGGCGGCGGCGTGTTAGAGATTTTGCCCGATGGTTTCGGTTTCTTACGCTCCGCAGACAGTTCCTACCTTGCTGGTCCTGATGACATCTACGTCTCTCCAAGTCAAATTCGTCGTTTCAATCTTCAAACTGGTGATAAAATCGAAGGTAAAATCCGTCCACCAAAAGAAGGCGAACGCTATTTTGCACTTTTAAAAGTCGACCAAGTCAACGATGACAAACCTGAAGTCTCTCGTAGCAAAATCCTTTTCGAAAACTTAACGCCATTACATGCTAATTCTCGTTTAAGAATGGAACGTGGTAATGGTTCAACTGAAGATTTAACAGCACGTATTTTAGATTTAGCCTCTCCAATTGGTAAAGGTCAGCGTGGTCTTATCGTGGCTCCGCCAAAAGCAGGTAAAACCATGTTGTTACAAAATATTGCACAAAGCATCACGCACAACTATCCAGAATGTGAACTTATTGTGCTTTTAATCGATGAGCGCCCCGAAGAAGTAACAGAAATGCAACGCTCAGTTAAAGGTGAAGTAATTGCCTCAACCTTTGATGAACCAGCTGCTCGTCACGTTCAAGTGGCAGAAATGGTTATCGAGAAAGCAAAACGTTCTGTAGAGCACAAAAAAGACGTGGTGATTTTACTCGACTCTATCACGCGTTTAGCTCGTGCTTACAATACTGTTACGCCAGCATCTGGTAAAATTCTTTCTGGTGGTGTGGATGCAAATGCTTTACATCGTCCAAAACGTTTCTTTGGTGCAGCGCGTAACGTAGAAGAAGGTGGTAGTTTAACCATTATTGCAACCGCACTTGTTGATACGGGTTCAAAAATGGATGAGGTTATCTTTGAAGAATTTAAAGGTACCGGTAACATGGAATTACATCTTTCTCGTAAAATTGCAGAAAAACGTGTGTTCCCAGCAATCGACTTCAACCGTTCAGGTACGCGTAAAGAAGACTTACTTACCACACCAGATGAATTACAGAAAATGTGGATTCTTCGCAAAATCCTTAACCCAATGGGTGAAGTGGAAGCAATGGAATTCCTCATTGACAAACTTATGGTGGCGAAAACCAACGATGAGTTTTTTGAAATTATGAAGCGGTCTTAATATTGGCCGCACTTAAAAACAAAAAAGGCTTGGAAAACCAAGCCTTTTTCATTTTGCGAATTATTCGCCCAAACGCTCTTTAATACGAGCAGATTTACCTGAACGTTCACGTAAGTAGTAAAGTTTAGCTTTACGTACTGCACCTTTACGTTTAACAACGATAGAATCTACAGCTGGAGAGTGAGTTTGGAATACACGCTCAACACCTACGCCGTTAGATACTTTACGTAAAGTGAATGCTGAGTGCAAGCCACGGTTACGAATTGCAATAACCACGCCTTCGAATGCTTGCAAACGACGTTTGCTACCTTCAACTACCCATACTTTAACTTCTAAAGTATCACCTGGGCGGAAACTAGGTACGTTTTGTTTTAATTGTTCTTGTTCAAGTTGTTTGATAATGTTAGACATTGTTTGATCCTTTATTGATCCTAGATGTAACTGAAACTAACTGTTATATTCGGCTTGCGCTTCTTTTAACAGCTTACGTTGTTCGTCAGTCAGAGCTAGGCCTTCTAAGAGCTCAGGGCGTCGGAGCCACGTTCTTTGTAGCGATTGTTTTAATCGCCATTTCCGAATTTCTTCGTGGTGTCCCGACATCAGCACGGGCGGTACCGTTAATCCTTCTAACACTTCCGGTCTGGTGTAATGCGGGCAATCTAATAAACCATCTGCAAAAGAATCCTCTTCTGCCGAAGCTTGTTTGCCTAATACACCGGGAATAAATCGCGCAACAGCATCAATTAATGTCATTGCCGGCAATTCCCCACCGGTCAGAACGTAATCGCCGATTGACCATTCTTCATCAATTTCAGTTTGAATCAATCGCTCATCAATACCTTCGTAACGTCCACATACCAAAATCAATTTCTGATTTTGAGCAAGTTCCGTTATGCCACCTTGATCGAGTTTACGTCCTTGTGGCGAAAGGTAAATCACCTTTGCGCCTTCTCCTGCAGCTGCTCTCGCAGCATGAATCGCATCCCGTAAAGGTTGCACCATCATCAGCATTCCCGGACCACCACCATAAGGACGGTCATCCACGGTTTTATGCTTGTCGAATGTAAAATCTCTTGGATTCCAACATTCCACTTGCAGAAGATTGTGTTTTACGGCTTTACCTGTAACCCCAAATTCCGTAATCGCTTTAAACATTTCGGGGAACAATGAAATTACCCCTATCCACATAAAAAGCCTACTACATTACGTTTGTGCATACTTGAGATTAGAAACCAGCGTCCCAATCCACTTCAATTGTTTTCGTGGTGAGATCGACTCTTTTAACTACTTGTTCATACAAAAACGGAATTAACCGCTCTTGTTTCCCAAAAGCATCTTTAGTATTGGCTTTAACCACTAACACATCATTAGAACCGGTTTCCATCATCTCTGTTACAGTTCCCATTGTGTAACCTTCTAGGTTGACGACTGAACAACCGATTAAATCGTGCCAGTAATAATCCCCTTCTTCCAGTTCTGGGAAAACAGATAAATCCACACCAATTTCAACATTCGCTAAAGTTTGTGCAACTTCACGATCATCAACGCCTTTTAATTTAACGATGATTTCGTGATTATGATGACGCCAGTTTTCTAATTCAGTTGGCTGCCATTCACCTTTGATTTTTAAAAACCAAGGTTGATAATCAAAAATGCTTTCAGCTTGTTCTGTTGATGAATAAATACGTAACCACCCACGGATACCGTAGGTTGAGCCTAATTTGCCCACAACTTCAATGCGTTGTTGTTCCATATTTTTCACCTATCTTAGTTTAAGAACTAAATCAAAAAGCGAGATTATGCTTTTTGAGCTTCTTTTACCAAAGTTGCAACACGATCTGAAAGTGATGCACCTTGAGCAATCCAGTGGTTTACACGCTCAAGATCAACACGAAGACGCTCTGCGTTACCTTGTGCGATTGGGTTGAAGAAACCTACACGCTCAATGAAACGACCGTCACGTGGTGAACGACTGTCAGCTACTACGATTTGATAAAATGGGCGTTTTTTAGCTCCGCCACGAGATAAACGAATGGTTACCATAACCTTCCTCTAAATGTTTAATTACTAAAAGAATATTCTCAAACTCGAAAGTGATTTAAGAATATAGCTTACTTTTTTCTCTGTATATATAGACAAAAAGCCTGAAGATTTTACACTTTTTGAGCAAAAAAGCAAGCCAATAGCCTATTTCTACTTGAGAAATTCACCATAAAAAATGACCGCACTTCATCACAAAGTGCGGTCAATTTTTCATTAATTTATTGGATTAATAAACCCCTTGAGCCAACATTGCATCGGCTACTTTTACAAAGCCTGCTACGTTTGCGCCAACTACGTAGTTAATGTTTGCTCGGCCTTCTGCTGAACCGTATTTTTTACAGTTTGCATGAATATCTAACATGATTCGATGAAGCTGTTTATCCACTTCTTCAGCTGTCCAGTATAAACGTTGTGAACTTTGCGCCATTTCTAAGCCGGATGTCGCAACACCACCCGCATTAGCTGCTTTACCTGGGCCAAATAATACACCAGCTTCTAAGAATGCTTCTGTCGCTTCGATAGTGGTTGGCATGTTTGCACCCTCAGCAACCAATTTCACACCGTTTGCAATTAGAGCTTTAGCATCTGAAATCTCTAATTCGTTTTGGGTTGCGCAAGGAAGTGCAATATCTGCTTTCACTTCCCAAGGGCGTTTACCTGCAAAATATTGAAGACCAAATTGTTTTGCAAACTCTTCTACTCGACCACGTTTTACATTTTTGAGCTCTAATAACGCTTCTAATTTTTCACGATCGAATCCTTCTGGTAAATACACGTAACCCGCAGAGTCAGAACAGGTTACGACTTTCGCACCTAGCGCCATCGCTTTTTCAATCGCATATTGCGCCACGTTACCCGAACCGGAAACTAAAACGGTTTTACCTTGGAAGCTATCACCTTTCTCTGCAAGCATTGCTTGGGCAAAATAAACCAATCCATACCCCGTTGCTTCTGGGCGAATTAAACTACCACCAAATGAAAGACCACGACCAGTAAACACGCAAGCCGCTTGGTTTGATAATTTTTTCATATAGCCTGCAAGATAGCCTACTTCACGACCACCTACACCAATATCACCGGCGGGCACATCGGTATCTGGGCCAACATGACGATACAATTCAGCCATTAACGCTTGGCAGAAACGCATCACTTCAGCATCTGACTTTCCTTTAGGATCAAAATCTGAGCCCCCTTTCGCACCGCCCATTGGCAATGTAGTTAAGGCATTTTTAAAGATCTGTTCAAAACCTAAGAATTTTAAGATTGATAAGTTAACGGATGGATGAAAACGCATCCCCCCTTTAAAAGGACCAATTGCACTGTTGAATTGCACGCGGAAAGCACGGTTTACTTGAACTTGACCTTTATCATCAGTCCATGCCACACGAAATTGGATTGCGCGCTCTGGCTCAACTAAACGCTCCAGTAAAGCTTCTGAACGGTATTTAGGGTTTGCTTCCAAGAAAGGCCAGATTGACGTGAAGACTTCACGAACGGCTTGTAAAAATTCAGGTTGGTTGCCGTCACGTTGAGCCACTTTTTCAAGAAATGCGTCTAATGATGCTACTGCTGACATAGGATTTTCCTTCTAGTAGTGAGTTAATATGATGTGTGTAACGTTATTTTATTTATCACCGTCTTGTTGCGGCGTGTCATCAATATAACAATAGAAAAATCAACTAGGCAATAGTTTTTTTATAGAAAAAATGAAGAAAAAATAAAAAACGAGAAAACATTTAATATTTTCTCGTTTTTATTAGATAAAATCTAAAATTAGCACCTGGATTAGCACTTCAACTTAAAAAATGCTTATTTATTTTTACCTTCTAAGTAAAGCCATTCAGCGACTTGCTTCGCAAAATACGTTAAAATACCATCCGCACCAGCACGTTTAAAGCAAAGCAATGATTCCATGATGCATTCTTTTTCTTTCAACCAACCATTTTGAATGGCCGCCATATGCATCGCATATTCACCAGAAACTTGATAAGCAAAGGTTGGCACACCAAAATAGTCTTTCACGCGATATACCATGTCTAAATATGGCATACCTGGTTTCACCATCACCATATCTGCCCCTTCTTGTAAATCAAGAGCCACTTCTTGCAAGCCTTCATTACCGTTGGCTGGATCAAGTTGATAGGTTTTCTTGTCACCACCTTTCAGGTTGCCGGCAGAACCGACTGCATCACGGAATGGACCATAATAATTAGACGCATATTTTGCTGAGTATGCCATAATTTGTGTATTGATATGACCATTTTCTTCCAACGCCTGACGAATACGGCCAATACGACCATCCATCATATCACTCGGTGCCACAATATCAGCACCCGCTTCAGCGTGTGAAACAGCCTGTTTAATCAGGATATCTGTTGTAATATCGTTTAATACATAGCCTTCTTCATCAATGATCCCGTCTTGTCCATGTAGTGTATAAGGATCGAGTGCGACATCGGTTAATACCCCTAATTCTGGATAAGCGGCTTTCAATGCTCTCACTGCACGCTGTACCAAACCATTCGGGTTAAATGCCTCATCAGCCATTAAAGATTTTTTATCTTGCTCAACTACAGGGAATAATGAGATCACTGGCACGCCGTATTTCACTAAAAGGCCTGCTTCGATTAATAACTGATCGATCGTTAAACGTTCAACTTTAGGCATAGAAGGGACTGGTTCACGATGATTTTCACCTTCAATGATAAATACCGGATAAATTAAATCATTCGCGGTTAAAGTATTTTCTGCCACTAAACGGCGACTAAAATCATGTTTACGTAAACGACGAAGGCGACGGGTTGGAAAACCGCCTAAAATTTGTTGAGTCATAATAATATTTCCTGTTTTTATGATGTTAAAAGGGCGTATCACCTACGCCCATTTTCTTAATCTTTGTGATTCAAATCACCCTGATTTTCTACCGCACTTTCCTCATCAGTTGCCTCTTCTTCATCCTCTTTCGGTTGATAGAAACGTGCAACTAACAAGCCTAATTCAAAAAGAAGACACATTGGTACAGCAAGTAAAGTTTGAGAGAACACGTCTGGTGGCGTTAAGATCATGCCAACAAAGAATGCTCCCACAATAATATAAGGGCGTTTTGCAGCTAATGCTTTCGTGGTTGTGACGCCTGTCCAGCAAAGCAAAATAATGGCAACGGGTACTTCAAAACACACACCGAAAGCCAAGAATAATGCTAGCGCAAAATCAAGGTAACTGCTGATATCCGTTGCGATAGCGACCCCTTCTGGTGCAGTTTGCGTAAAGAAACTAAACACGAAAGGGAAAACAACATAATAAGCAAACGCTACACCGCAATAGAATAAAACGGTACTGGAAAATAATAACGGATAAATTAAACGTTTTTCATGTTGATACAGTGCTGGTGCAACAAACGCCCAAATTTGATAAAGCAAATAAGGCACCGAAATAAATACCGATACAATCGCGGTTAATTTAATTGGCGTAAAGAATGGCGTTTGAATATTGGTTGCAATCATGGTTGCCCCCTTTGGCATTACTGCCGTTAAAGGTGCGGCGACAAAATGATAAATATCATTAGAAAAATAAACCAACGCCACAAAAACCACTAAAATACAAATTACACAACGTAATAAGCGGTTTCTGAGTTCAACAAGATGGGTAATTAACGGTTGGGAATCGTCCGTCGTATTGCTCATAATTATTCTCTAGGACTTAGCTTCAGATTTAGGTGCTGGTTGCAGTTCCACATCATCCGGCGAATAGTAATCAGATAAACGCTCGGTTAATTCAGCTTGTTCATGGGCTTCAAGTGCGGTCAAATCTACTTCTGCTTTTTCAGATTCCAAAACGTCGGTAGTTTCATTCTCTGCATGTTCTGTCGATACTGTTTCAACTGGTTTTTCTGCTGTTTCTTGTGAGTTTACCGCAAGTTTTTCAGCAGAATCAGCAGAATTTTCAGCCGCACTTTTAATTTCTTTAATTTGCTCTTCCACCGTTGTGCCCGCAGCAGCCGCTTTTTCTTCTAGCTCTGCACGCATTTTTTGAGCCTGTTCTTTCAGCTCTTCAACGGTTTTACTTAAGTCTGGGGAAAGCTGTTTTAGATTCAGTTGTTCCGCTTTCTTGATACTATCTTGCAATTCTTGCAATTTAAGCTCTTGTTTTAATTCATTTTGAACATTAGCTGCCAACCCACGGATCGTTTTCACCCAGCCCATTACCGTGCGAATAGCCACAGGTAAACGCTTAGGGCCTAGTACCACTAAGCCCACAAGCATCAATAAAACAAGTTCGGAAAAACCAATATCAAACACGGTTATGCCTGTTCTTTATCTTTTACAGTTTCAGTTTTTTCAGCGGTTGTTGTACAGTCTTTAATTTGAGTAAATTCCGCATCTTTTTTCGGTTCGTCGTCAGACATCGCTTTTTTAAAGCCTTTTACTGCTGCGCCAAGATCAGAGCCCGCATTGCGTAATTTTTTGGTACCAAATACTAATAAAATCACGACTAATAAAATAATCATTTGTGCCGGGGATAAACCAAACATAGAAAAACTCCGTTAGAATTAAATTGAAAATTTGGGCTTGAATATACTCTTTTTATGCATTTGTCTCAAGAGGTAATTTTAAAAGTGCGGTCAAAAAATACGGTATTATGTAGCAGTTGCACAAAGACCAAAATTTAAACAAAACCATACAAAAATGCCCTTATTTCGATAAGGGCATTATTTTTTATAAATGTATTTTACAGAATTCTACTTATTTTTACGTTACTCACTTTTCCGTTTTCTTCTAAACAGTCTTTCTCGTTGCTCCTCTAGCAGCATTTGTTCCATCATTGCAGGGTAAACTTGTTCACAAAGCACAACATATTCTGGTTGAGTAAGATGTTCTCTGACTTTTGTTGGGCAACGTAAATAGACTTTATCTTCTGCAAAACTGCTAATAATAGAAAGCATCTGATAAGGTTTCCCATCTTCGGTTTCAAACACTTCATCGGTAAATTGCATTTCAAATATCGCCACGACCACCTGATTATTGGCGATTTCATAAGCTCCGTAAAATATCAATGGATTACGGGGTAAAGTACTGACTTCTTTCGCAAGGTCTCGCAAATTGTGATAGAACAACAGATAGGCATCATCTTTTACGTTTGAATACATCTGAGCCAGTTCACGCATAAAAGTTTTGAATGTTTCATAGTCCATCTTTTTTAAATCCACGTTAAGTGGCGTGTGTGTCATGGTTTCCATCATTGTTCCTTATATTGTTTTAAATTATTTAGGCTACGGCTAAATATTGGTTATCGTTTGAGGCTTCCAAACATAAACTTTCCAATCCAAATTTTGCCGTAGGCTTCTTATTTCCCTGCCAGTAGCCAGTTAAATCTCGTGAAGGTCTGGCTTTCAAACAGCGTTTTAGTACGTTGTCGAATTTGTCTTTATCTGACTGGTAACGAAAATCCTCACGCCATGCGGTTTCATTCGCATAGTGCATCATGTAATTATTTCCCATCTTATGATACACACCCATAATCATTCTTCTAAATCTTGCAAAGAAGGATTCTGCTAGGTTATTGGTGGTGCCGTCAATCGAGCAATATTCTTGCGAATGATTTACGCGACATAAGTCATAGTGAAATGCCAAGCCATCATAAGCAGGATTTTCATCAGCGCAAATTGTAGATTTTGGTGCGACTAAGCGATGTGTTAAAGCAAGCATATCATCAGCATTTTCCTCTTTAACTAATGCAACGAGTGTGCGGTCGGTTCCTTTTATTATTTCCTGATTTGCAGCTTGTTGACGGAAAACCATAACGCAGGATTTATCTTTACGTTGGTGACATCTCTTACGTCTATCAATTCGCTTATGTTTAAAATTTTTGGGGCGAAGGTAGTTATTCACATAACAACCATCAATATGAATAATGCCCGTGAGTGGTGTGTAATCTTGCATTTTTTCAACTGCTTCACGAAATTTATGTAGTAATGCCCATGACGTTTTATATTGCACGCCAATATGACGAGATAAGTTAAGCGCAGAAATCCCTTTACTATTGATAGTGAAATAATAAACCGATAACAGTAGCTTTTTTAGGGAAAGTTTAGTGTGCTGAAAAATCGTACCACTTTTTACAGAAAAACGATGTTGGCAATGTTTGCACTGCCATTGCTTACGAGAAGAAATAAAATAGGCTTTATGCTCAATCTGACAACGAGGACATTGAACTGTATGAAAACAATGAGAATTTCCCCAACGAGCATTTTTTAGAAGAATGAGTATTTCTGTATCAGATAAATCGTAAATAGCGAACGCAGAGAGGTTGCGAAGTGCAGAAAGTAAAAGTGGTGATGTTTTCTTGTTGTTTTTCATTTTTTCGTTCAACGTGCATAATCAACTTTCAACTTATTGTTTTGTAGCCAATAAGTCATGTTTCTCTTGCTAAATTGGTTGAACGAATTAAATATGAAAAAAAGCAAACGAGAAAATTTGCTTAAGACAGGGAATATTCTAGATCAAAATTTACTTAGCTAGCAAGAAGAATATATCCTTTAAAGATCTTATCGCCATTACTATAACAACAAAAATGTTGATTAATTCTACTTTATGAAAATCAAAAAATCATATTGATGTGAGATATGAAAATGGTGTTTACAATTTATGTAATGAAGTGAAATTGTTTAAGGCTGAGCGTTTCAGATTTGCTTTAAAGTAGATGATGTTGAGCTATCTAAATTTCCTTGTGTTACAAGGTATTTGCCAAACGCTAAAAACGAAAGAGTACCGACTCGAAAATTAGAGTTGGCTTAAAGCATTTGAGTTTTGAATACTTATGTAAACCACAAGGAAATTTCGATGGAAATTCGATAAACTGAAAGGTATGTACAAATTCCTGTTAGCCCAAATAGTTAGGTTCTGGCTAAGTTATTTATTTAACCTGATAATAAATATCGAATAATAGGAAATAAAATAATTCACAATATAAGTATATTCAAGCAATTTCATAATATATATAAATGCTCAGGTTTTAATGAATCATTCTTTATATCACTTAATATTTCTTCAATTATATTATTTCCTTTTATAATTAAATTATTCAACTGATATATTCCAAGTGTCTTAATATCTTCAAAATTAAATGAGAATAAATCAACATCTTTTGCATTATTATACAATTTAGCTATCAACTTAAAAGAGTCTATACTGATGTTAGGAAATCTTAATATATCCCAATATTGAATAGCAAAACTACCACCTTGCCCACCAACTGACAATTTATCCATAATTCCTATATGCTTCATATAATATAGAAAAGTAGCCACAAATATACTACGGTCTAAATTCAGTTCTTTTTCGTTTTTAATTGGTTGAATGATTATCCCATGGAAATTTGTTGTAAAATTAAGATTATCACAAATAACAAATGTTTTACCTACATTTCCTTCCCCTGAAAATAAAATATCTCCTTGAGATAACTGCCATATTTTATTTGAAGTACCTAAATAGGTTTCTTTTACAATGCGACCAGAATCAGATATATCACTTGGATATATTAGCCTATAATATTTCTTATTAGGAATATTTGTTTGAATTGATCTACCTAAATCTCTTTTAGCTAGATTTGGACCTCTTTTTATGATAAAACCTAAGTCCTTTAGAGTATTACTACCAATAGCTTCTACTTTATAGAAAAAATCATTAACTGAAGAAGAATAGAATCCAGCATCAATCCTTTTGTTTTTTAAAATTTTACTAATTAGGTTTTTATGTTCAGTAGAATCGAATGAATTAAGCTCATTATCATAAATAGAAAATATCTCTAATAATTTATTTCTACATAGATATTCCATATGGCATATATTTTTCATGACATTAGATAGTTTTTTAATAACCCATTCATTATCATTATGAGGCAAAAAACATTCTAAAAACTTATCACCAGAATGTTTTAAAGTCGCACCTTTAGGAGTTACTGCTAAAAGTTGTTCCTTGAAATAATTATCTCTTAGTAGGGTCAAAAGATAATATTTATCAATATTATCTTTTATATTTAACTTTACTACACCAGAAGAAAAAGTATAGTCAATATTATTGTCTGTTAGTTTAATAAAAATTGCAGAATCTGAGATATTCGCATCTGTAACGACTAAAATATCTTCATGTGCTATTATTCTATTCTCATCTTTCACCATCGGTTTTAAGAATATACACGAATCATTGTTAACTATAGATGATATTCTATTTATATTGCTAGTTCTTATAAAAGCTAACTTAGAATTCTCTACATATGCGGAACTACCTGTTTCATATCCACGCAGAAATGGTAAATCCTTTAAAAATGATCTGATTTTTAATTTCTTATTATTTTTAATATTAATATCTCTATAGTTTGATGGAGATAGTGAGTTATTATTGGAAACTATTTTTGAAATATTAATTTTTTCTGGTTTTATTATGTTAATCATGAATTTCCCCACTAATCTAAAAATAGTTCTTTTAGTTCTTCTTCTTGGAAAAGACACCAATCTTTAAATTTTTTGATGTTTTCTGAGAAATCTTCATTTAAAACTTGATCCCCAGTTGTTGGATCTATTACAGTTTCAAAAGTTTCCAAATCTAGCTTATAATTCTTCTCAAATATAACATTTCTATCTGATGTTCTTTTTGTATATCCGACATTATCTATTTCTGATGTGAAAATTTCATAGTCAGATTTTATCAATTTTTTAAGAGAATATTGATTTTTAGGTTTATACCCTATAATAATAGTCGTATTCACTCCTGTTTCTGCAAAAATATTACTTGGAAGGTCAAATAATGCAACCAATCTTACTTTCTCAAGTAACCATTCTCTAACAAATTCAAAGTTTTTGTTTGATGCTATAGAATTACTTATAATTATTCCAAATCTACCACCATCTTTTATGCTTCTCACTGCATTTTCTAAAAAAACCACACCTAAATCTAAACCATCTTTAGGGTTAGTTTCTATGTATCTATCATAAGTCTCATAAAATTTAGCAACTCTTATATCTTCGGCAGAAGATAAATTTAGACTCCTTCCTTTACCAAATGGTGGGTTAGTTAAAATAATGTCATACTTCATTAATTCTGTTTGATCTACCCAATTATCCCAATTCCCAGATTCATGATATTTAGGATTTAATTTTACTAATTTTTTTTCAATGCTTAATTTTTGATCTATAGAGCCTTTGTCTGACGCCCAAAAAATGTTTGCATTACCATCTCCATTAAGTAGCATATTTAATTGAGCTAATATAGTCATATTATGATCATTATCAATTCCAAACAAATTACTATCATTTAACTTAAAGTTTGAATTGACATAACTAACAGATAGAAAGTCTGATATACCACAACAAGGATCGCAAACAGACTCATCTCTTTTAGGGTTTATTAATTTTACAATAAAATCAATAATAGGAATTGGAGTTAAAAATTGTGCATTTTCAGCTTTCTTAAATTTAGTCGCAAAATTATAAAAAACAAGTTGATATAAATCACTTTTTTCTGAACGTGTAAATGAATATTTCTGGAATTCTTTAACAATAACTTGAGAAACTCTAATCTTTCTAGGGTTTTTCCAATCAATAGAATGCTCTGACAATATATTAATATATTGTTTCTTCGCTAAATCAAAAATATTTTTTAATCTAGTAATAAAAGCTTGAACTTCTTCAGTTGAAATATCACTATTTACCATCAATTCATTTTCTGAAATAAAGAAATCTAGATCTTGTCCATATTTATCAGAACGATGTTCATCATAAATTTTTAATGATAACAACTGTATTAGGAGGATATATCCTTCTTCATTAAAAAGAGAGTCCTCAGTAAGCTGTCTAAGGATTTTATTTAGAGAATCTGATAAGTTTTTATCTGATATTCTATCAATTATATCTAAATCATTAACTTTTAAATTTCCTCCTTTTATATCAACGCCTAGTATTTTCTTTTCTAATTCAGAATAAGATGGTATTAAATAGTAAGGATCTGTTATTTCTAATTGGTATTGTTCTAATATTCTTTGACTTTTTTCAAAATTTTTCCCATTATCATATCTTGAAATTACACCATCAACCTTTTTGAAAAGATATAATCTCCCAAAATTATAATATATACCCAGTGTAAAATTAGAATCAGACTCTTTTATTGTTGCTTTAATTTGAGAATTAAATACTTGTTCAATCCGCTTGTTATCTTCATCTTTAAACTCAATCATTACTATTGCATTTTTTCTTAGACGATCTAATGCTGATTGATCTTTCTTGTCTCTATATAGTTTATAATCATCAATCCAATTCTTATTATTGAATATTACAGCGTCAATCTTAATCGGAGCTGAGTTAATATTTCCTTTTGGAAAATAAATCTCAGTTCCTATATAATCTTTTGAGAATAGCCCAGAATCAATTATAGAATAAATAAATTCCCATTTATAATATTCTTCATTAAACTCATTGTTTTCCCTTCTTAAATTAATTTTTTCTATCCAATTACCATCAACTGTAACAATAGATCTCTCTAAATAATTTTTATTAGAATACTCATTCTTCCATTTTAATCTTGATTCAGAAAAACTCATTTTAAACCTCCAATTTTTCTTGAAGGCTCAAAATAAAATGAAATACTAGGCTTGTAGGCTTGTAGGCTTGTAGGCTTGTAGGCTTGTAGGGACATTTTTGTTCCTTATTGAGTTAGTGTCAAATTAGTATTTATTGTTTTTCTGATATTTCTTTAAAAGAAATAGCAAAGGCATCCTTTAAATTTTCAGGCATAGTACGATAGTCTGCAATCAGTTTTTCTTCTTGCTCTGAGATAGTATTTTTTAGCGTTACAGCTTGAAACATTTCACCTTCACCACTCACAAGCCAGTTCAAATTCACTCCTGCTTTAGCTATGCCTGACATTCCTTCTGCATTAGGCTCACGTTCACCACCGATATAACCTTGCATCGTACGATAAGCTATTCCTGCCTGCTCTGCAAAATCTGTAATTTTCCAATTTTTAGCTTCACATACTTGTCTTAATCTTTCTGATATACACATTTGAGCGTTCCATTTTCAATTTATAATTGACAAATTACGCAAGTGAGCGTATATTTGTTTTAAATTCAAACGCATTTTATCACGTTTGAGCATATTTAAAATCTCTATTAACATAAATTTTAAACAAGACGATGACTCAGCATTTCTTACTTTCTAGCAAAGCTCGCTCGCTTTCCTCTTACGAGATTGCACAACTCTCAGAAGAGGAAGCGTATGATTTGCTTTGTGAATTAAGATGGGGTGGAAAAGAGTTTATCACTTGTCCTAAATGTGGGGTACAACACAAGCCTTATTATATTTCTACACGCAAACAATGGCGTTGCAAATATTGTAATCATACTTTCAGCGTCACTTCTGGCACCATTTTTGCCAATCGCAAGAAACCGATTAAGGTTTATCTCTATGCTTTAATGGAGTGGGTAAATGCCGTCAAAGGCTTATCTTCCCTTCAATTAGCGCGTAATGCAAAACTTAATCCTCGCACGGCATTTGTTTTATCACATAAATTCCGCAAGGCGTTATTAGAAAGTCGTGATATGAAACCCCTTTCAGGTGTAGTGGATATGGACGGTACTTATGTTCATCCTGCACCACGTAAAGCAAATAAGAAATCTGACCGCATTGACTATCGCTTAAAGGAAAATCAGAATCCTGATAAACGTTGTGTAATGGTTGCACGTGAGCATTATTCACCAGAAGAAAAAGCCAGTAATGTGCTGCATTGTGGGGCAAAACGCTCTCACGTTTTTGTGGCGCATACGGAATCGCAATCGGTAGTGAAAAGTTTTGCCGATAAATTTATTAAACCGAATACGCAAATCAATACCGATGAAAGCACTGCTTATGATGTCTTGTTGCCTTACTATAACTTGAGAACTGTAAACCATAAGGAAGAATATCGCAGTGATTTGGGCGTAACGAACAATCAGGCAGAAAGTTTATTCAGTCGTTTCAAACGTATGTACTACGGACAAGTTCACCGTATCAGTAACGAATACTTACTCAACTATGCGAATGAAATTGCCTACCGTGAGGACAATCGCCGTACCTCAAATAAAGCGCAGTTTATTGATGTATTAAGTCGATGTTTGAAAACCACCAACGATAACAATGAATGGTGTGGTTATTGGCAACGAAAAATTATTCATCAAGAAGTGATTTGGCAGTAGATATATGGCATATAACCTAGATAAGAAACTCAAAGAATTTGAGTTTGAACGTAAACAGGTATTACATCATCTCGCGTTACTTGATGCGAACATTGCCACATTAAAACGTGCTATTGAGCTTACTCAACAGGAAAGTGATGTAGCCCTTTATAATACGGACAACTTTGTGTACCGTTCCAAATATAAGCTCTTTAAAGGGAAAATTCGTAAATACATCGTGCAAATGATGCGAGAAGTACCCAATAAAGCCTTTACAATTGCCGAACTCACGCAGCGCATTTTCGATATTGAACAAAATCCTGACACGCCATCTGAAAAGCATCTTGATTCCGTTCGTAAACAACTGAATGAGTTTTATAAAAGAGAATGGATTAATAGAGTTCAAATCAGCCGAAATGAGGTTCACTGGCAATGGAAACAAAAATAGCGGTATTTCTACCGCTACTTATCCATTTTTACTCAAGAGGTTTTAATCGCCATTCAGAACGCCTGAAAAATCTTCGCTTTAGTGTCCGTTTATGTAATTCAACTTCTTTCCGTTCAATAATTCCTTTCTTATACAGTTCTTTCAATACCCGAGCAACAGCTAATTTATGTTCTATTTGGGGTAGAGGATAATTTTTGCCAGTGTCTAATTCCAACGCCGCCTCTGTAATAAAGTATAATGTTTTCCAACTATCACTTTGCTTTAATACTCTTGCAACCAACAATTGAAGATTTTGCTTAAACAATCGAGGTTTTATTAGCCTTGAAACATTGAATTGTGTTTTGATTTGCCTTAAATCGAAATTGGGTTCAATGTATATCAAGGTATTCTCAAAACAAAGTATTTTATCCTCTAAATCTGATTTCTGTTGTTTTAATTGATCAAGTTGATGTTCAAGAATTGCTTTTTCTTTATAGCTACTTTCGATTAATTTGGTAAGTTGAGAAATAAGGTGGGATTCTGCCATAATAAAAATCTCCATTGAGTTAAACTTTCAATGGAGATTCTAGTATTTTCAAGCGGTTAGGTCTTTGTGCAACTGCTACATAATACCGAAAAAATAAGGCATTTTCAACCGCACTTTAGTCTTATTATTCAGCCAGTTCTGTTTGCTCGTGTGCCATCAATTCTTGACCCACATCGTCTAGTAAACTTAAGTAGCGTTCATAATGTTTCAACATATCAGCAATCAATTCATCTTGATCCATATATTGCACATCATAACCTACTCGACCATCAAAGAAATAAGTATATGGCTCATAGGTCATACTATGTTGGATATGTGGCAAGTTATCGTCATTAATTAATTGCTCTGACACCTCACGACCGATAGATTTCACCCCATACATAAAGTCTCGCATCAAATCTTTCTGAATGACTAACTCGACTGCAGGTTCATCTTGATCAAATAACGTGTTAATTTGCACGCTCAAGTCATATTTGCCAATCAACTCTTGACGTAATTCGCGCATAGCCGGTAATACCGTATGTTTAAGGAAACGTAAAATATCTTTTTCTTGTGTTTGGTTCATCATTTGTTCCAAACGTTCTTTCCACTTATCTCCCGTCCAGAAAATACTGGTTGGATTAACTTTAGTATCAAAATATTTTTTATCTGCATTCAAGCCTTTCCATAAACTAAAGCACATCAGTAACATCAACATCGCAAAAGGTAACGCCACCAACAAGGTCATTGTCTGCAGATTTGCTAACCCCCCCGCTTGCATCAAAACAATCGCGACAACTGACATTAAAATCCCCCACATCATTGCTTGCCAACGAGGTGCAACAAGGCTTTTATCACGTGATGCAATGTTATTTAAGACATAAATACCCGAATCCGCAGAAGTGATAAAGAATAAAGAAATCACCACTAAGCTGACTAGGCCAGTCACGCTGGAAAATGGTAAATAATCCAAGAATTTAAAAAGTAATGTCTCAGGCGAGGAAATCATTTGCCCTAATATACCTGCAGCTTCACCATTATTTAACCAAATGGCCGTATTACCAAATACGGTGAACCACAAGATACCGAACATACTAGGAATGACTAATACGCCAAAAATAAATTCGCGAATTGTGCGCCCTTTCGAAATACGAGCAATAAATAAACCGACAAATGGCGCCCAAGAACACCACCATGCCCAATAAAGAATTGTCCAACCGCTAAACCAATCTATATGTTCTTGTTCATAGACATAGGTTTTGAAGCTTAATTGTACTAGGTTGCTGAGATAAGTTCCGATGTTATCGCTAAAAGCAGATAACAAATAAAGTGTTGGACCAGCCACTAATACAAAAATTAACAAACATAAAGCCAATGTTAAATTTAACTCACTTAAAATTTTCACCCCCTTTCCAACTCCAGAAATAGCGGAAAATGTGGCTAAACTCATTACGACGGCAATCACGACAATTTGCAAGCTGAAGCTATTTTCACTAATCCAGCCTAATTGATGTAAACCTGCCCCCAATTGAGAAGCACCAAAACCTAACGTTGTGATAATACCGAATAAGGTGGCAAGTAATGCCATAATGTCAATAAGATCGCCTAACTTACCATTAATACGCTCTTTCAATAGTGGATAGAAACAAGAACGTAATGCCAAAGGCAGTTTGTAGCGAAATCCAAAGTAAGCCAATGCTAACGCAATCATGCCATACACGGACCAAGCATGAATCCCCCAGTGGAATAAGGTGTGTAACAAGGCTTCTTGCTGCTTATGCTGTGCGCTACCAGTGGTAATGTCAGATAAGTAATGCGTTAACGGCTCCGCGACACCAAAGAACATCAACCCGACTCCCATACCGGCAGCAAATAACATTGCTAACCAAGAGAGGAAACCGAATTCAGGCTCTTCTTCATCATTGCCCAATTTGATATTACCTAGACTACTAACTGATAAAATGACTAAAAAGCCCAAAAACACTGAGAATGCTAAGACGTAAAACCAACTAAAGTTAGCAAAAATGCCCGATTTGGCGGTATTTAATAAAGTTTGCGTTTGTTCCGGTGCGATTAAAATCATCGCGACGAGTAACACCACAAAAAATAATGTTGCGCCAATCACTAAAGGATTGAACGATGTTTGCCTTTCCATAAATTTAGATAAAAACAATGCTTTCCCCTTAAAAATTAAGTGAATAAAAATAAAATCAGATTAAATAAAACAAGGCTTTAAGCCCTACATGGTGCGATGGAACCATTGCAAATGACAGCACGGAGAAGTGCGATTTTGAAGGAAACGCTCAGTAGGATTCGAGTGGATTGTTTCCAAATACGAAATTTATATTAGCAAAATATCAGCATTTTTTCAAATTCACGAAAATTGAAATACAATAAAAGAAAAAGTGCGGTCAGAAATTTAGAGATTTTCTGACCGCACTTTAAATTAATAGTATTCATATGAATTTTCAATTATTGAACTCAGATGGTTAACATCATCAAATTGTTCAATCTTCACCATATTACCATACTCATCCACCACATTTTTCCAACGTTTTATAGAAGATATGCTACCATCGCCAAATCCATAAGGCGGAAACTCTTCAAGTTTTATCTGATATCCATTCGCATCAAAAGTTCTCACAATCTTTCCACCATACATGTATTCCGTTTGTTCCACTAATTTGCCATCAATATATTTATTGGTATATTTGGTAGACTCATGATTAAAAAGCTCATTTCTAATTTCTACAAGATTTCCCTGTTCATCATAATGGTGACTATATTTATTCATGCCATTTTCAAGTTTTTCACACCCTTCCTCACAAGACTCATCTTCCGTTTTTTCAATGATGAGTAATCCATTTTTATCATAAGTATTTTCAGATATGAGCCTATCAGGCATACCTTTCGCTTTATACTTATGAATTACTGTCAATGAATTATCAGCATTCGTGTGATAAAGATATTCGATAGCATCATTATCACCTTCTATAAAAGATTTAATCAAACGTCCTTTTTCATCATACACAAAGTTTTGTATCTGAGCGAAGTTCCCTAAGGTTTCTTCTTTAGTTTTAAATCCTTGCGGATTAAAAAAAGTAATCTTATGCTCCAAAATGGAAGAATCCTTGGGATCGATCAATTTCATTTCCCATTTTTTTACAGGACCTTTCAAATTTAACAAGGCTAAGTCTGTTTTTATTTGTGCCAAAATAACCGTAGAGAATAAGGTCAGGATACATCCGAATATAATACGTCGCATAAAAAACTCCAATTAGCAAAATAATTAAAAAGTGCGGTCAGAAAAACTATTGAATTTCTGACCGCACTTTATTGAATATTGATTAAATTCGTTCTTCGATAATGCCGCCACCCAAGCAGATTTCATCTAGGTAAAACACGGCTGATTGACCTGGTGTAACTGCTGCCTGAGGCTCATCAAAAATCACTCGAATACAATCGTCATCAATCGGCTCAACCAAACAAGCAATATCCGTTTGACGATAGCGCGTTTTCACCGTACAACGGAACGCTTCACGCACGGGTTCACGATTTACCCAATGTAGCTGTTTAGCAATTAAGCCTTTAGAGAACAAGCGTGGATGGTCATGTCCTTGCGCAACAATCAATTCATTGTTTTCGACATCTTTATCCACTACATACCAAGCTTCATCACCAGCATTTTTTAATCCACCAATACCCAGCCCTTTACGCTGTCCTAGAGTATGATACATCAAGCCTTCATGGCGACCAATAATCTCGCCATCCACGGTACGGATGTCACCTGGTTGAGCCGGCAAATAACGCGCTAAGAAATCCTTAAACTTACGCTCACCGATAAAACAAATTCCTGTAGAGTCTTTTTTCTTTGCGGTAATTAAACCTAAATCTTCAGCAATAGCACGTACGATCGGCTTTTCAATTTCGCCTACAGGGAAAAGGCTTTGACCAACCTGATTTTTACTCAACGTGTAAAGGAAATAGCTTTGATCTTTGTTACTATCTAAACCACGCAATAATTCAGCCTGATCATCAGCCCCACGACGACGTACATAATGGCCGGTAGCAATATAGTTAGCGCCCAAATCTTCCGCTGCATATTCCAAGAAAGCTTTAAATTTAATTTCTTTGTTACACAGAATATCGGGATTTGGTGTACGGCCAGCTTTGTATTCTGTTAAGAAATGCTCAAATACGTTATCCCAATATTCCGCGGCAAAATTAATTTTATGCAGTTTAATGCCTAGTTTGTCGCATACTGCCTGCGCATCAGCAAGATCCGCAGCGGCTGTACAATAATCGGTATCATCATCTTCTTCCCAGTTTTTCATAAACAAGCCTTCCACTTGATAGCCTTGCTGTTGAAGAATAAACGCAGAAACGGAGGAATCCACTCCACCAGACATGCCACATATCACTTTTTTAGTGGCATTTTCGGCAAGTTGTTCTGCACTCAAGGGTGCGAAATGTTGATTATAAGTATTTGAAGTTAACATAAGTCTCCCGTAACTTCGGTTAAGGCGAAGCACATTGGTGATAATGATTGAACCATAGCGGAATAACTTCCACCCCATAAATTAAGGTTATTGCACAAAGTGCGGTTAGTTTTAAGTGAATTATTTCACTTCATAAAAGTGCGAGTCATCGTCTTTCTTCGCAAACTTTTGTTCATATTCAGCCTTGGCATTTTCATCACCTGCATCTAATTTTTCTTGCAAGGTATCACAAGGCTTATCGCAATCGCAGGCTTTGGCAATACCTAGTGATGAAAGTCCGCCACAGCTGCCCTTTAAGCTTTGTTTTTTAAAGATAAAGCCCACAGACATTAATACAATAATGGCCACAAAAGCGATTAGGGTAAAAAATAAAGTTTGCATGATTATTCCTTATTTGCGAGTAATTTTTGGAAGGCTGAGGACATTTTCGTTTCAAAGCCTTGTTCGGTTTTCATAATTAAATAAACCGGAATATTCTCTTTCTCGGCCACTTCAAGTGCTTTATTTTCACCGAGTACAAATAAACCTGTAGATAAACCATCAGCCGTCATTGAACTTGGTGCAAGCACGGTAATTGAGGCCAAATGATGCTGAATTGGATAGCCGGTTTTCGGGTCAATTTCATGTGCAAAACGTTGGCCATTTTCCTCAAAATAAATACGGTAATCGCCTGAAGTGGCCATCGCCATATTATTTAAACCAATCACTTCTTGAACGGCTCTTTCACCCGTATTATTCGGTTTTTCAATAGCGATTTGCCACGCTTTATTTTCGGCATTTTTACCTTTTGCACGGATTTCTCCGCCAATTTCCACCATATAGTTTTGCACGTGGTTTTGCTCTAAGACATCCGCAACTTGATCCACGCCAAAACCTTTAGCAATAGACGATAAATCAATATAAATCTGTGGCAAGGCTTTACTTAATGTTGGGGTTTTACCGCTCATATCAAGGTGAATCTTATCAATCCCCACCCAACTTTGACGTTCAGCAAGTTGCTCTGGGGTTGGCTTACGTTCTGGGCGTTTTTCTGGCCCAAAGCCCCATAAATTTACTACAGGCCCGACTGTCACATCCAATGAACCTTCAGTAACCTTATTTAAACGGATCGCTTCTTGTAATACTTTGGCAAAGTCCGCAGAGATTTCAATTGGCGTATTCACTTGTGTATTTTGATTAAAGCGACTTAATTCGGAATCTTTAATGTAAGTGGACATTTTCTGATTCACATCTTTTAAAACTACTTCAATCTGCTCATGTGTTTTTTCAGCATTTTCTTTAACTGAACCGTCATCAATGTAGCGGATATGGTAAGTGGTTCCCATGGTTTTGCCGCTAAGTGAAATAATTTCTGGATCTTTTTTACAAGCACTTAATGAACAAGCCAAGGCAATTGCAATCAATCCGCTTAATATTTTTTTCATCTATTCCTTCCTAAATATATGAATTACAGGCAAACCGACTCTTCCATCAGCTTGCCTGTAATCCATCTTAAATATTGACCGCACTTCATCACAAAGTGCGGTCAGTTTTCATGATGTTTTGATTAACTAAAATCAACCACCGAAGTCATCTAATAAGATGTTTTCATCTTCAACACCGAGGTCTTTCAACATTTTGATTACCGCAGCGTTCATGACTGGAGGTCCACACATGTAGTATTCACAATCTTCTGGTGCTTCATGATTTTTCAAGTAGTTTTCATAAAGTACGTTGTGAATAAAGCCAGTGTAACCTGTCCAGTTATCTTCTGGTAACGGATCAGATAATGCCACGTGCCATGTAAAGTTAGGATTTTCGGCTTGAAGCTGATCAAAATCTTCTACATAGAACATTTCACGTTTAGAGCGTGCACCATACCAGAATGACATTTTACGTTTAGAGTGTAAACGTTTTAATTGGTCAAAGATATGAGAACGCATTGGTGCCATACCTGCACCACCACCGATGAAGACCATTTCGTTATCAGTTTCTTTCGCGAAGAATTCACCGAATGGACCAGAAATTGTCACTTTATCACCTGGTTTTAATGACCAAATGTAAGAAGACATTTGACCTGGAGGCGCATCAGGTTGACGTGGTGGTGGCGTTGCAATACGCACGTTAAGCATAATGATGCCTTTCTCTTCTGGGTATGAAGCCATTGAGTAAGCACGGATAATATGCTCATCCACTTTAGACACATAACGCCATAAATCGTATTTGTCCCAATCTTCGTGGTATTCTTCTGGAATATCAAAATCTTTATAGTAAACCGTATGTGGATCAGCTTCGATTTGGATATAACCACCTGCGCGGAAAGGGACTTCTTCGCCTTCAGGAATCGCTAATTTAAGCTCTTTAATGAAGGTTGCTTTGTTATCATTAGAAATAACGGTACATTCCCATTTTTTCACGCCGAAGATTTCTTCTGGAAGTTCAACGTCCATATTGCCTTTTACATTCACTTGGCAAGCTAAACGATAACCTTCTTTTGCTTCACGTTTATTAATGTGAGAAAGTTCGGTTGGTAGAATTTCACCACCGCCACTTTTTACTTTCACTACACATTGACCACAAGAGCCACCGCCACCACAAGCAGAAGAAACGAAGATACCTTTACTTGCTAATGCACCAAGCAATTTGCCACCAGCAGGTAAAGTGATCGCTTTTTCAGGATCGTCATTAATAGTAATGGTGATATCACCAGAATCCACTAATTTTGATTTAGCGAATAAAATAATCGCAACGAGCACTAAAAGGATAACCGTAAATGCCGCAACACCTAATAATAAAATTGAAGATTCGCTCATTTATGCCTCCTTATAACTGAATACCAGAGAATGACATAAAGCCAAGCGCCATCAAGCCTGCAGTGATAAAGGTAATCCCTAATCCTTTTAAGCCTGCCGGTACATCGGCATATTTCATTTTTTCGGTTAAGCCTGCAAGCGCAACGATTGCTAACATCCAACCAAGCCCTGCACCCACACCGTAAACTGCAGATTCTGCAAACGTGTATTCACGTTGTACCGCAAAAGATACACCACCAAAGATCGCACAGTTTACGGCGATAAGTGGAAGGAAGATACCTAATGCGTTATAAAGTGCTGGGAAGAATTTATCTAAAGTCATTTCAAGAATTTGAACGATACCTGCGATAATCCCGATAAACGTAATAAAGCTTAAGAAGGATAAATCTACCCCTTCAACTAAGGCGCTATCTTTTAACACATGTTCAAACACAAATTGGTTCGCCGGCACAGAAATACCAAGCACCACTGTTACTGCAACCCCTAAGCCGAATGCTGTTGACACTTTTTTCGATACGGCAAGGAAAGTACACATCCCTAGGAAGAAAGAAAGCGCCATATTTTCAATGAAGATCGCCTTCACAAATAGGCTAATATAATGTTCCATTGATTATTTCTCCTGTTGCTCAGGTTTCCACGTTCTTAAGCCCCAAATGATGAAGCCGATAATAAAGAACGCACTTGGTGCAAGAAGGAATAAACCGTTCGGTTGATACCAACCACCATCTTGAATAGTTTGGAATACAGGGAAACCAAATAAACGACCAGAACCGATTAATTCACGTAATGTGGCGACAATTAATAAGATCGCACCATAACCTAAACCATTACCGATACCGTCTACAAAGCTTTCTAACGGTGGAGATTTCATCGCAAACGCTTCTGCACGTCCCATTACGATACAGTTTGTAATGATAAGACCGACGAATACAGAAAGCTGTTTAGATAAACCATAAGCATAAGCTTTTAATACTTGGTCAACCAAGATTACTAAAGATGCGATAATTGCCAGTTGCACAATGATACGGATACTATTTGGAATATAGTTACGAATCAATGAAATGAACAAACTGGAGAAACCGGTTACCAAACTTACCGCAATCGCCATAACGATCGCGGTTTGTAATTGGGTTGTTACCGCTAATGCAGAACAGATACCCAAAATTTGCAAGGCAATCGGGTTATTTTTAACAATAGGATCGAATAAAAGACCTTTTAAGTTTACTTTTGCATCAGCCATTATTTGATTTCTCCTGCTTTAAATTTCGCTAAGAATGGACCAAAGCCATTTTGGCTGAACCAATAATCAAATGAACCTTGAACACCGTTACTGGTTAACGTTGCACCTGATAAACCATCTACACCGTGCTCTTTATCTGCAGCAGAGCTACCTTTGTAGATTTTGAATTTTTGGTTACCTTGTTCATCGAATAATTTTTTATCAACGAACTGTGCTTGCCAACGTGGGTTCGCAATTTCGCCCCCAAGACCAGCTGTTTCACCTTGATCATAGTAAGTAATACCTTTGATGGTATTCGCATCTGGTGCAACAGAAACAAAACCATACATGGTTGACCATAAACCACGGCCATACATTGGTAATACCACTTGGGTTACATTGCCTTGTTCATCTTTTACAAGATAAACACGTGCTTGGTTTGCACGAACCTTGATCCCTGCGTTATCTACCTCAGCTGGGATAGCTTGGCTCTTAGCTGGATCTTTAACGGCATCTTTAGGATCAAATTTATTAATTTCTTCAGCTGAAGCTTGAACGTAATCACCACTTTGCAAATCCACCAAACGTGGTTCAATAAATTTGCTGTAAGTGTCTTTAATTACTGATGCATTATCTTCTTTCATTAAGCCAGCAACAGTTAAAATGTTACGTTGAACGTCGAGTGCTTTTTGTTCATCTTGTTTGGATTTTAATGCTACTGCAGCACCAGAAACCACGATAGAACACACTAAACTTAGCAACACAACAACGGTAACTGTACCGCTAACGCTATCTTTATTAAATTTAGCCATTTGTTCTTGCTCTCCGACGTTTGATATTTGCTTGAACCACGATGTAGTCGAAAATTGGTGCAAATAAGTTTGCAAATAAAATCGCTAACATCATCCCTTCTGGATAAGCTGGGTTCACTGTACGAATTAATACCGCCATCACGCCAATTAACGCACCGTACCACCATTTACCGGTATTGGTAAATGAAGCGGATACAGGATCGGTTGCCATAAAGATCATACCAAGTGCAAAACCACCTAATACAAAGTGCCAATGCCAAGGCATTGAGAACATTTGGTTAGAATCAGAACCGATTAAGTTGAATAAGGTTGCTGTACCAATCATACCGATCATGACACCAGCCATAATGCGCCAAGAAGCAATTCGAGTGAATACAATCACTGCACCACCGATTAATAACGCAAGCGTTGAAACCTCACCCATTGAACCTGGGATATTACCAATGAATGCATCCATCCAAGTAATTGGTTGACCAGTTACGGTGTGTTGTAATGCCGCTTGACCACCTTGAGACCATTGTGAAAGTGCGGTTGCGCCTGAGAAACCATCTGCAGCAGTCCATACTAAGTCACCGGAAATTTGAGCCGGATAAGCGAAGAATAAGAATGCACGACCAGCAAGTGCAGGGTTCATAAAGTTACGACCTACACCACCAAAGATTTCTTTCGCAACCACGATACCAAAGGTGATACCTAGTGCGGCTTGCCATAATGGCAATGTTGGTGGAACGATTAACGCAAATAAAATGGTTGAAACGAACATCCCTTCATTAACTTCATGACCACGTACTACTGAGAACAATAATTCCCAAATTGTACAAACGGTAAATACCACTAAGTAAATTGGTAAGAAGAAGATCGCCCCTAACGCCATTTTTGAGCCCCAAGTTGCATTATTGGTCAAATCTAAACCTAATGAACTTGCAAGCGCATAGTGCCAATCGTTAGCAATTAATTGATCTAAATTGCCTAATTGATTTAAGGCAGGGATAGCTTGGTTACCCACATTGTACATCCCGTAGAAAATCGCAGGGAACAACGCAAGGAAAACCGTAATCATCATACGTTTTGAGTCTAACGCATCACGAACGTGTGTGTTTTTGTGCGTTACCGTACCTGGTGTATAAAGCAAGGTATAAATCGATTCAAAGATCGGATAAAACTTGCTGTATTTACCGCCTGGTAAAAACGCGGGTTCCATTTTTTCAAAAAGATTTTTTAAACCCATTTTTAACCTTCCTTCTCAATCTTATCTAATACTTGACGCAAGATTGAACCGTATTCATATTTGCCCGGGCAAACGAAAGAACATAATGCTAAGTCTTCTTCATCTAATTCAAGACAACCTAACGCTTGTGCGCCATCGGTATCGCCCACGATTAAATCACGTAATAATAATGTCGGTAAAATATCCAACGGCATGACGCGCTCATAGCTACCGATTGGTACCATTGCACGCTCACCACCATTCTCTGCGGTAGTGAAGTTGAATAATTTCTTACCAAAGTGACCTAATACGGTACGGGTAATCGAATATTTGTTCGATTGTGGTGTGATCCAACCTAAGAACTCTTTCTCATTACCTTCTGCAATCACAGAAACTTGTAATGCATAACGACCTAAATAGTCGTGAGCATCTTTTGCTGTTTCACCACAAAGCACAGAACCAGAAATCACACGGTTATTACCGTCTTTTAACTCGCCTGCCGTTAATTGAGAAAGGTTAGCACCGATTACGGTACGAACTAAACGAGGCTCTTTCACTTGCGGACCAGCAAGAGAAATAATGCGTTCTACATAAAGTTCGCCCGTGGTGAATAATTTACCTACAGCAATCACATCTTGGTAATTGATATGCCATACGGTTTTATTCACACCAACTGGATCGATAAAGTGAATATGAGTACCCACTAAACCAGCAGGATGAACACCGCCAAAATCATGTACTTTTAGGTTAGGTAAATCCACGGTCGGGATATTGCTATCACCCGCTTTACATAGATTTAATGGTTTATTTGGGAATAGACGACTTAATACCGTTAAACCGTCAATAAAATCTTGCCAATGCTCTTTTAATACCACCTCTGGATTTGCAGCCAAAGGATTGGTATCCATCGCATTTACAAACAGAGAAGAAGGTTCTGCATCTAAGGCAGGCACTTTGCTGAACGGACGAGTGCGGAACGCTGTCCACAAACCAGATTCAACGAGGTTTTGTTTAACTTGTTCAGAAGAAAGCGTATTGAGCTCATCTGCGTTATATTTAGCGAAAGTAACTTGATCGTTACCTTGCACATCAATGACCACAGATTGTAATACACGTTTTTCGCCACGATTAATTACAGTGATAGTACCACTAGCAGGGGCAGTAAAAACCACTCCAGGGTTTTTCTTATCTTCAAAAAGCACTTGGCCTTTTTTCACGACATCGCCTTCGCGAACCTTCATAGAAGGACGCATACCCACATACTCTTCACCAAGAATCGCAACCTGATTCACAGCGTTACCGCTATGGATTACTTGTGCTGGTTTTCCTGCAATAGGAAGATCCAAGCCTTTTTTGATTGTAATCATACTGTTTGCACTACTTTTCTAGGTTAAAAACACGATTGCGATTAAAGCATATACTCTAAAAGCAATCTCGCGATTGAGCGTGACAGAAAACACTTTTAAGATCAAAGCATTATTAACTGACACATAAATTTAAAAACTCAAATCTATTTAATTCCTCGACGAGTAAGGAATCACTTACACATCCAGAAATTGAAATTCGAAAATTAAAAGCGCCCCATTTTATCTAAAATTGAGCTTTTATGCCACTTTATACCCTTACTTTTTGTGAAATATTTGTGAATATTTCTAAACCAACGTTTATCAAGAATACGGATAAAATGATTTTAAAATAAAAAGAGAGAAGGATAGCCACCTTCTCTCTTCTTATGAAAATCTAATACAGGGAACGTAAGGAAATACTTACTGTCCAACACCAAGACAATTTGGTGATTTTGGAAATGCTTCACCTAGGCTTTCCCATTCGCTTTTTGTATAAAGGTGAAGCGCTAATGCGTGAATGCCATTTTTTAAATCATCGGCAAAAAGTTGGTAAAGTTTTTGGTGGCGCTGCACCTTGCGCATGCCTTCAAAAGCATCGCTGACAATCACTAATTTAAAATGAGAATCAGCTCCTCGACCGGAACTGTGCATATGGCTTTCATTTTCTACGGTGGCAAAGTGCGGTTGAAATTCGGTCTGAATTCTCTCTAATAATTCTTGCTGTTTTGACATAAATAAACTCCCTAACTTTTTGCTATACATTCAGCGTTAAGTTTGTAAGAATAACACAAATTAACCTAATTCAATGAGGAAATTATGAAAGTAACAAACAAAATCAAAGCATTATCAGCAATGACGTTGGCCGCTGCGACATTATTTTTAGCGGGTTGCCAAGCACAATCCAATACCTTAACTTTTGCGCCTCAATCACCGACTGCATCAATGAATATTAACCAATCAGCAGTGGTAACAGTCAATACTCGTGATTCTCGTCCACAACAAGAAATTGCAACTTATACTAAATCAGGTGAGCTTATTAAATTAAACGCATCACCAAGCGTTACTCAACTTTTCCAACAAGTGATGCAACAAAATTTAGTTAGCAAAGGTTTCCGTATTGGGCAAGCTAATAATGCGAATGCGGGTGTAACCGTTGAAGTGAAAGAATTCAATACTCACGTAGATCAAGGTAATTTACGTTATACCTTGAACAGTAAAATTCAAGCGGTTGTTTATGTACAAGGTCCACGCGGACAATACAATAAAACCTTTAATGCGACCCGTTCACAATCTGGCGCATTTAATGCGAGCAATGACGAAATTCAAAAAGTGTTAGGCGAAACCTTCAAAGATATTGTTAATAATATTTATCAAGATCAAGAAGTTACTAACGCAATTAATCAATATACTAATTAATTAAAAGTAATGTGTCCTTTTCAATAATACTTGACGAAAGCGCCTTTCAAGCGTAACATTCGCCCGATTTTTTAACGAGAAGGACACACACTTTGGACAGTCATAGTCGATACCGAATATCGCTTTAGACTCTCGCCTCTTATCAGCGAGAGTTCGCTGGTAATCAATTTACCTTTCTTCGGCATCTTTTATCGAACGAAACCCATTTTTAAAACATACAAAAATTTAACCGCACTTTTCTCTAGTGCTAATTTCGTTTGATCTTTTTTTGTTCACAGTTGGATCTTCATAATCCCAAAAGGAGTATGACCAATGATTAACGCTTTTGCCATTAACGATTCCCGCTTGCTTCGTATTGATGACGAACCAGCCGATCTCAGTTCTGCCATTTGGTTAGATTTGCTGGAGCCGACAGGGGAAGAACGTGAAATGTTGCAAGAAGGCTTAGGACAAAGTCTCGCCTCATTCCTCGAATTGGAAGACATCGAAGCATCTGCACGTTTCTTTGAAGACGAAGACGGCTTACACTTGCACTCATTCTTTTATTGTGAAGATGAAGAAAACTACGCCGACCTCGCAAGCGTGGCATTTACTATTCGTGATGGTCGCCTATTTACCCTGCGTGATCGCGAATTGCCGGCATTCCGTTTATATCGTATGCGTTCTCGTAGCCAGCGCTTATTCGAATGTAATGCGTATGAAGTCTTACTCGACTTATTTGAAACCAAAATTGAGCAATTAGCGGATGTTATCGAAAACGTTTATGCAGATTTGGAAAAATTAAGTCGCGTGATTTTAAATGGCACGCAAGATGAAGCTTTCGATGAAGCTTTAAATACCTTAACAGAACAAGAAGATACCAGTTCTAAAGTGCGTTTGTGTTTGATGGATACACAACGTGCATTGGGTTTCTTGGTGCGTAAAACACGCTTGCCGCCAAACCAGTTAGAACAAGCACGAGAAATCTTACGAGATATTGAATCCTTGCAACCGCATAATGAGTCTTTGTTCCAAAAAGTAAACTTTTTAATGCAGGCGGCAATGGGTTACATTAATATTGAGCAGAATAAAATCATGAAATTCTTCTCGGTGGTGTCGGTGATGTTCCTACCGGCAACACTTGTGGCATCTACTTACGGGATGAACTTTGAATTTATGCCGGAGATCCATTTTAAATATGGTTACCCAATGGCTATTGGATTAATGATTGGTGCGGCGCTTACGCCTTATATCTATTTTAAACGGAAGGGTTGGTTATAATGGAAATTTCCCAAACTGCATTATTTTTAGGATCGATTATCGATCTGTATTGTTTAGTGTTAATTTTACGCGTATGGTTACCATTAGCGAATGTAGATTACTACAATCCTATTTCTCAATTTACACTGAAATTTACCCAACCGGTTATTGCACCATTGCGTAAAGTTTTTCCTGCGGTGAAAAAAGTGGAAACCGCTGCACTGGTTTTAGCCTTCTTGCTTTGCGGACTAAAATCGATTCTCTTTGGCGGATTAAATCTCAGTCTCTTCTTACTATTGGGCATACTAGGGCTGATCAAAAATATCGGTGTGGCTATTTTCTATGTATTAATCGCCGGTGCAATTTTAAGTTGGTTTAATCGTGGCAATAATCCTGCATTCTATGCGTTATATCAACTTACCGAACCCTTGTTGAAACCAATTAAACGCATTTTACCAACTGTGGGCGTGATTGATTTTCACCGATGGTTATCGCCATTGTTCTATTATTTTTGAATAATCTCTTTTACGACTACTTCCAGGTTTTATGGGCAATCGCCGCTTAAAGTGCGGTCAAAAATAACATTATTTTTTGGGCTGGATTTTCCAGCCCTTATTGTAAATGTGGTGAGTAAATTTAGTTATGTCAGCAATCGAACAAACACCTGAAGGGCTACGTCTTAAAATTATTCTGCAACCCAAAGCCAGTAAAGATCAAATCGTGGGATTGCATGATGATGAACTTAAGATCGCGATCACCGCACCACCTGTTGATGGTCAAGCCAATGCTCACTTACTGAAATTTTTGAGTAAAGCATTCAAAGTACCTAAAAGCTCAATAGTTCTTGAAAAAGGTGAATTAAACCGACATAAACAAGTTTGGATTCCTTCGCCTAAATTAATTCCATCTGAAATTCAAAATCTCTTATAAAATCAGCAAAAAAATCACCGCACTTTCTACCAATTTTCCCTGTTTTACGCTATCCTATATCACATTTTACAAATCAAAACATACCGCAAAGTGCGGTCAAAATTTAAGGTGATTTTCTATGCAACAACATTACCGTCCCGATTTGATTGAACCTGCAGTTCAACAATATTGGGCTGAAAATAAAGTCTTCAAAGCAATCAAAGATACGTCTAAAGAAAAATATTACTGCCTTTCTATGTTCCCTTACCCATCTGGTCGTTTACACATGGGCCACGTGCGTAACTACACGATCGGTGATGTGGTTTCTCGTTATCAACGTATGAACGGCAAAAACGTATTACAGCCAATTGGTTGGGATGCATTCGGTTTGCCGGCTGAAGGTGCTGCGATTAAAAATAAAACCGCGCCCGCAAAATGGACTTACGAAAACATTGAATACATGAAAAAACAGCTCAAAATGTTGGGCTTTGGTTATGACTGGGATCGCGAAATTGCGACCTGCCGTCCAGAATACTACAAATGGGAACAATGGTTCTTCACCGAGCTTTATAAAAAAGGCTTAGTTTACAAAAAAACCTCAACTGTAAACTGGTGTCCGAACGATGAAACCGTATTGGCTAACGAACAGGTGCACGAAGGTTGCTGCTGGCGTTGTGATACTCCGGTCGAACAAAAAGAAATCCCACAATGGTTCATTAAAATCACCGACTATGCAGAACAATTATTAAGTGGATTAGACCAACTTCCACAATGGCCAGACATGGTAAAAACCATGCAACGTAACTGGATTGGCCGTTCTGAAGGGGTAGAAATTACTTTTGATGTGGCAGATACCGCAGAAAAAGTTGCGGTTTATACGACCCGTCCAGATACCTTCTATGGTGTAAGTTATTTAGGTATTGCAGCAGCGCACCCATTAGCCGACTTAGCGGCAGAAAAGAATCCTGAATTAGCAGAATTTATCCGTGAAGCGAAAAATGCCAAAGTGGCAGAAGCAGACCTTGCCACGATGGAGAAAAAAGGGATGGCAACTGGCTTATTCGCTATTCATCCATTAACCGGTGAAAAATTACCAATTTGGGTCGCTAACTTTGTATTAATGCATTACGGTACTGGTGCAGTCATGGCGGTTCCAGCACATGACCAACGTGACTTTGAATTTGCTCAAAAATACGATTTACCAATTAAACAAGTGATCGCACCGCTTGCGGATGAAGAAATTGATTTAACCAAACAAGCTTTCGTTGAGCACGGTAAATTAGTGAACTCTGCTGAGTTTGATGGTTTGGATTTTGATGGCGCATTCAACGGTATCGCAGACAAATTAGAAAAATTAGGCGTAGGTAAACGCCAAGTTAATTATCGTTTACGTGACTGGGGCGTTTCTCGTCAACGTTATTGGGGTGCACCAATTCCAATGCTGACCTTGCCAAACGGTGAAACCGTACCAGCACCAATCGAAGATTTACCGATTATTCTGCCTGAAGATGTGGTCATGGATGGCGTGAAAAGCCCAATT
Source organism: Haemophilus sp. HMSC61B11 (assembly GCF_001838615.1). Classification (NCBI taxonomy): domain Bacteria; kingdom Pseudomonadati; phylum Pseudomonadota; class Gammaproteobacteria; order Pasteurellales; family Pasteurellaceae; genus Haemophilus; species Haemophilus sp. HMSC61B11. The sequence goes on along the minus strand of NZ_KV837957.1, from coordinate 239,202 downwards.
AAAGCCGATCCAAACTGGGCGAAAACCACCTTCAACGGTGAGCCTGCATTAAAAGAAACCGATACCTTTGATACCTTTATGGAATCTTCTTGGTACTACGCACGCTACACTTCACCAAGCTATGCAGAAGGCATGTTGGATAAAGAGGAAGCTAATTACTGGTTACCGGTGGATCAGTATATCGGCGGTATTGAGCACGCGACAATGCACTTGCTCTACTTCCGTTTCTTCCACAAATTATTGCGTGATGCAGGTTTCGTAACGAGCGATGAGCCGGCACAAAAATTATTATGCCAAGGCATGGTGTTAGCTGATGCGTTTTACTATACCAGCCCGACTAACGAGCGTATTTGGGTGAGCCCAACGCAAGTGACTCTTGAGCGTGATGAAAAAGGTCGAATCATCAAAGCAACTGATCCGGAAGGCCGTGAATTGGTACATACTGGTATGACTAAAATGTCGAAATCCAAAAACAACGGTATCGACCCACAAGAGATGGTGGAAAAATACGGTGCAGATACTGTGCGTCTATTTATGATGTTCGCGTCTCCTGCAGAAATGACGCTTGAATGGCAAGAATCCGGCGTAGAAGGTGCGAAACGTTTCTTAGGTCGCGTATGGAATTTAGTGTATGAATACAGCCAAAATCCTGCAAAAACCGCTTTAGATGTGACCGCACTTTCTGCAGGCCAAAAAGCACTTCGCCGCGATGTGCATAAAACGATCGCGAAAGTAAGCGATGATATTGGTCGCCGTCAGACTTTCAATACCGCTATCGCGGCAGTAATGGAGTTAATGAATAAATTAACTCGTGCACCATTAGAAAGCGAACAAGATCGTGCGGTTATGGCAGAAGCATTAAGTGCTGTCGTGCGTATGCTTTACCCAATCACACCACATATCTGCTTTGAGTTATGGAAAGCTTTAGGTAACGAAAGCAATATCGACCATGCAGAATGGGTGAAAGCTGATGAAGCAGCGATGGTAGAAGATGAAAAACTTATCGTGGTGCAAGTCAACGGTAAAGTACGTGGTAAAGTGACTGTTGCAGCTGATGCGGATGAAGAAACCGTGAAAACAGTTGCATTTGCAGATGAAAATGTGAAGAAATTTACTGACGATACACAAATCGTGAAAGTGATTTATGTGCCAGGTAAATTGTTAAATGTGGTGGTTAAACCGCAATAATCCATAAAATAACCGCATTTTATTCTAAGTGTTGCATAAACGACTCTTAAACAAAATAAAGTGCGGTGAATTTTACAGGTAATTTTTATGATGAAATCAATCAAAACGCTCTGCTTAGTTGGGGCGACAGCCTTTTTAACTGCTTGTGGTTGGCACTTCGATAATGGTGCTGCTGTTCCTGCAGAATTAAAAACAATGGCTCTTGAAAGTAGCGACCCATACAGTGAAATGTCAATGGCAATGCGTAAGCAACTGCTTAGCAACAACGTAAACCTTGTTCCTGCAAAACAAGGTGTGCCAGTGTTGCGTTTAAATAAACAGACTTCAAGCGATAAAGTGGCGTCAGTCTTTAAACAAGGCCGTGAAGCAGAGAAAGTATTGACCCTTGATGTTGAAGCAAGTGTACGTTTAGCAAACGGAGAAACCTATCCAATCTCTGCAAAAATCAACCGCACTTTCTTTGATAACTCACGTGCTGCATTAGCAAAATCAGCTGAACGTGATGTGATTTGGAATGATATGCGCGAACAAGCGGCTCGCCAATTAATTAATAAAATGGCCGCCTTGCAACATCAAGTTCAAGGAAAATAATGAATCGCATTTTTCCTGAGCAACTGGCCTCTAACCTGAACAGCCATTTAGCAAAAGTCTATTTTTTGGTTGGGACAGATCCCCTGTTGCTCAGTGAAAGTGAAGATCTCATTCATCAAGCAGCCCTTCTTCAAGGTTTTGATGAAAAAAATCAAATCACCATAGATACTAATACTGACTGGCCTGCATTAATTGAGGCCAGCCAATCTATGGGGCTCTTCTTTAATAAGCAAATTTTCATTCTCAATTTACCCGAAAATTTAACCGCACTTTTGCAGAAAAACCTTCAGCAATTTATTAGTGGATTAAATGAAGATAGCTTGCTTGTTCTCACCTTGACTAAATTGTCTAAAGCAGCCGAAAAACAAGAGTGGTTTATTCAGGCAAATCAACTTGAGCTACAAGCTGTTATTGTTAACTGCCAAACACCGAATTCAGAACAACTTTCTCGTTGGGTGAAGCATCGTACAAAAAACATGGGGTTATCAGCGGATGAGGAAGCCGTTCAACTACTTTGTTATAGCTATGAAAATAATCTACTGGCATTGAAACAAGCATTACAGCTTTTAGATTTGCTTTATCCTGATCACAAACTCACGTATAACCGCGTTAAATCAGTCGTAGAGCAATCTTCTGTCTTTACCCCTTTCCAATGGATTGATGCATTGTTATCAGGCAAAGCAAACCGCTCAAAGCGAATTTTGCGAGGTTTACAAGCTGAAGATGTGCAACCCGTTATTTTATTGCGTACTTTACAACGTGAACTGGTCACCTTGTTAGAATTAACAAAACCACAGCTACGCAATCCATCTCTTCAAACGAGTTTGTCTACACAGACACTCAAAGCGGATTTTGACCGTCTCAAAGTTTGGCAGAATCGTCGTCATCTTTATACAGCAGCGATACAACGACTCACCTATCAAAAGCTCTTTGAAATATTGCAAGAATTGGCAGATATTGAGCGCATAACCAAACAAGAATATGGCCAAGACGTATGGGTAAAATTGGCAGACTTATCGGTTAAAATTTGTTTATAAAAAAATCTCGGCGTTAACCGAGATTTTTTATTATTGCGCAATTTTCAAATCTTGATACAGATAATTTCGATAGCTATTCACTAAATACATATCCTCGAAATCTTCTAGCTTACCTTGGCTTAACTGACGCATAGCAATATTCGCTCGCATAAAGTCATCTTTCGGTGATAAACCTGCCACATCAAGTAATACACCACCAACAAAGGCTAAATCTAAGAAATCTTGCTGTTGAACAAAGTCAGTCTTACGATTAGTTCTAACTACAAATTGAGTCACATAATCTGGATTCGCAAAGTTACCTTTTTTCGGTGGAAGCTGATTATCAAAAGCGACTTGGTGATCACCAAAATAACCGAATACATAAGGCGTTTCTCGTGCTTTCAAATAATCATTCAAGCCTTCGATTGCCTCATTAAGGCTAGCAATGCGATCAATATAATCATTTAGGCAAGAAATCGCTTTTCCCCCTAAACGCTTACTCGCCAAATTAAAATGATTTGGCATGTTCGTGTTGTAAGGGCCATGCTCTTTCATGGTTAGCACATAGACAAACATGGGCTGTTTCACATTTTCCAATGATGGATGCTGTTTCTGCAGAATCAGTTTGGTGTAATACATCATCTCTTCACTGGTGATGTGCCAGAGATTTTTACTGATTGATGCGGGATAGCCTAAATCTTGTGGTTGCAACATCAAATCAAAACCAAAGTGGTCATAGGCAGGTTTGGCGTTGTAGTTACCTTTCGTAAAAGGCGATAACGCCACACAAAAATAGTCTTGCTCACGGAGGTTCTTAATAAAACCAGTCTGTAAGTGTGGTACAACAGAATAAAACACCCCACTTGCTAAAGCACCAAAATCGGTTGAAGGCACCCCTGCAAGGAAAGCAAATTCAGATTTCCACGTTGCGCCACCCACCGTATGCACACGCAATGGACTCACAAACGCAGTGTCTTCTTGCTTATTAAACATTGAAAATGGCGGGATCGTTTCTGCATCAAAATCAAATTGATGCGGATTCAAAGTTGATTCTTGTAGACACACCACCATGTCTGGCTTTTCTTCACTTTCAGTTTTACTCTCAGCCTTTTCATTTAAAAGTGCGGTCATTTTTTCTTTAAATTTTTGACTATTACCTTCAAATTCTGGCACTTTAAAGAATACGCCACGACAAGACATTGGTAAGTTTAAAAAGACATCTCGACCATCATCCGGCAATGAATCTAGCCAGACTTTTGTCGCATCCGGATCTTTAGAATAATGCCACATTAATGCAAAGCTCATTGCAGCAAGTATTGCTGCGAATACACGAAATCCATTTGAAACACTTTCTACATCTGACCAACCAAATATAGCATAACCCAATAGACCTAATAACCCTAACACGCCGAAAATCGCCCCTTTATAATGTAAGAGGGTTTCCCAATTTCGCCAGTCTGTCACAAGCCAAAAATCTGAAATGAGTAAAGGTTGTTTGTAGTAATGAATTTTCATTCGATGGAATAACATCAACACTACAAAAAGTACAGACGCAAAATTCAGTCCGCGTTGCCATTGACCGGTTCTTGCAAACATAATGCTAAATAATAAAACGAATAACGCAATCGCAAAAAAATACGTCCAACGATAGTGCGAATTGACGATAAAAATCACCGTCGCAATAAAAAATAAACTCAGAAAAATACTTGGAATCATAATAAATAAATTTGATTAAATGTTATTTGACACTTTCAGCCACTAAACGCTGAATCAGCTTTAAATTAGCTGGGGGGAATTGCCCTGCATCAAGCTCACTTTGTTCAAGCCAAAAACCTTCCTGACCTTCTCGACCAAACGGCTCGCCAATCCATTCAGTGACCAGATAAAAACTAAAATCTAAAATTTTGGTTGGATATTCAAATTGAAAACGTTCGTACAGCTCAGCATTTAAAATGTGAATGCCAATCTCTTCTTCCAATTCTCTTTTTAAGGCTTCTTCAGGGGTTTCATCTGCATCAACTTTGCCACCCGGAAATTCTAATGCTTGCGCAAAATCTTGCCCTTCTAAGCGTTGGGTCAAATATAGCTGCCCAAATTCATTACGAATAATTCCTGCCGCAACTTGAATGATAGGCTTACTCATCGTCTTTCCTTATCTCAAAAGTAGAAAGAGCGGTCATTTTTAGCGGTGTTTTAAACACGCAAAAATTTAACTGCTCTTTACCTTAACTAAGCATATCGGGCTTTACTGCCGTGACAATGCTTGTATTTTTTACCTGACCCACAAGGACAAGGTTCATTACGTCCAATATGGCGATCAGAATAGTCCTCGCTTTGAGCTTGCTCTGTATTTTCATCTACAGGTTGATGTGTTAATGCTTCACGTTCAGCCATTTCCTGACGTGCACGTTCCGCTTCTTCAATCTCTTCCTGTGTACGGACTTTTACTCGAGTAAGTGTGGTAATCACATGATGTTTTAAAGAATCCAACATTTCAGTAAACATACGGAAAGATTCTTTTTTGTACTCTTGTTTTGGATCTTTTTGCGCATAACCACGTAAATGGATACCTTGACGTAAATAGTCCATTGCCGCCAAGTGCTCTTTCCAAAGCTCATCAAGAGTTTGTAACATCACACCTTTTTCGAAATGACGCATGGTTTCTTCACCCGCAAGCGCTTCTTTCGCTTTGTATTCATCTTCGGCTTCTTGAATAATGCGCTCACGCAAGTTTTCTTCATGAAGATTGTTATTTTCTTCCAACCAATGTTCAATTGGTAACTCAAGACCAAACTCTTGTGCTAAACGCTCTTCTAAGCCTTTAATATCCCATTGTTCTTCCAATGATTGTGGTGGAATATATTGGTCAATCACATCGTTAAATACATCGCTTCGGATAGCTTTGATAGTCTCTGAAATATCATCGTTATCGAGCAAGTAATTACGTTGTTCGTAAATCGCATGACGTTGGTCGTTAGCCACATCATCATATTCAAGCAAGTTTTTACGACCATCAAAATGGAAAGCTTCCACTTTCGCTTGTGCCGACGCGATCACTTTAGCAAGAAGCTTAGACTCCATCGCTTCGCCTGGTTGAGTGAAGGCTTTACGCATCATATTTAATTTACCTTCATTTAAATAAATACGCATTAAGCCATCTTCTAAAGAAAGGTAGAAACGTGAAGAACCTGGGTCACCTTGACGACCTGAACGACCACGCAACTGGTTATCAATACGGCGTGATTCGTGACGTTCTGTCCCGATAATGTGTAAACCACCGGCTTGCATCACGATCTCGTGATTTTTCTCCCACTCAGCTTTAAGTGCCTCAATTTGCTCTGGAGTTGGGTTCTCTAATTTTGCAGCTTTTGCTTTCCAGTTACCACCGAGGATAATATCGGTACCACGACCCGCCATGTTGGTTGCAATAGTTACTGCACCTAGCGCCCCTGCTTCCGCAACAATTTCCGCTTCTTGTGCGTGGAATTTTGCATTCAATACGTTGTGTTTGATGCCCGCTTTATCTAACGCTTGAGAAAGCATTTCAGATTTTTCAACAGATACGGTACCCACAAGAACAGGTTGATTGCGAGCGACACAGTCTTTAATATCTTCAATAATTGCATTGAATTTGTATTCTTCATTCTCAAACATAACGTCCGTACGATCATCACGAATCATTGGACGATTGGTTGGGATAACGACAGTTTCCAAACCATAAATTTGTTGGAATTCAAAGGCTTCGGTATCTGCGGTACCCGTCATTCCCGCTAATTTGTCATAAAGACGGAAGTAGTTTTGGTAAGAAATCGACGCAACAGTTTGGTTTTCACTCTTAATTTCTACGCCTTCTTTCGCTTCGATCGCTTGGTGTAAACCATCAGACCAACGACGACCCGCCATAGTACGACCAGTATGTTCATCGACGATCACGATCTCGCCATCTTTCACGATATAGTCTACATCGCGCTCAAATAAGGTGTTCGCACGTAATGCCGCCATGACATGGTGTAACAATACAATACGTGCAGGCGAATAAAGTGAATCACCTTCTGGCATTAAACCTTGTTCAATTAACCAATTTTCAACTTTTTCTTGACCACGTTCAGTCAAATACGCTTGTTTGGTTTTAAGATCTAAGGTGTAGTCGCCTTCGCCTGTATATTCTTCCGTATCTTCTTTTTCTTGCTTAATTAAATTCGGAATTAATTTATTTACCGCAATATAAAGCTCAGAGCTGTCTTCTGCCTGACCCGAAATAATCAATGGTGTACGCGCTTCATCAATTAAGATAGAGTCCACTTCATCCACTAAGGCATAGCCTAAATGACGTTGGAAACGCTCTTCTTTAGAATGCGCTAAGTTATCACGAAGGTAATCAAAACCTAGCTCGCTGTTTGTCGCGTATGTAATATCTGCCGCATAAGCTTCACGTTTTGCTTCAGGCGGTAAACCAGGGATATTCACCCCAACAGTCATACCTAAGAATTCAAATAATGGGCGGTTAGTTTCCGCGTCACGACATGCTAAGTAATCATTCACTGTCACAACGTGTACGCCTTTACCTTCCAACGCCATCAAATAACAAGGCAAGGTTGCGGTTAAAGTTTTACCTTCACCCGTACGCATTTCTGCGATACAACGGTTTGTTAGCACCATACCACCGATTAATTGCACATCGAAATGGCGCATACCGAGTACACGTTTACCTGCTTCACGCACGGTAGCAAACGCTTCAGGTAAAAGTTGTTGTAAGGTTTCACCATTAGCTAAACGGCTACGGAATTCTTCTGTTTTTGCTCTTAATTCATCATCACTTAATGCTTCAAAAGCGGGCTCCATTTTGTTGATTTTCGCAACTTGTTTTCTTAATCTGCGTAAAATACGTTCGTTACGGCTGCCAAAAATTTTTGTTAAAAAACTCATAATTTCTCTTTCAAATAAAAAATAAAAAGGATCATCCGATTAAAAAATCGGCTCGTTCAAATATAAAGGAAAATTAAATGATAGCTGGACCGGCGCGAATAGGAGCAAAAACAGGAAACTCTGCCGCGATAAAGTGCGGTTGAATTTTTTCGTGTTTTTGATTGGAATGGGTTTTGTGATTTGTTGGCTGAGGTTGAACCTGCAATGCTTGACGAATTTCACGCACTGCAATCAACATATGTTGTTCAGATGATGTTTGGTAATTTTCGCCACTCATATTTGATGAAGGCGGCGCCTCCAATCCCTGAGCAACAGGTAAAGCAAAAATCGCAATCATGCTTAACAGCAACTGCGACCAGAAATTTGTTTTACCTTTGTTTGATTTCATCATCTTATTGTCTCTGACAAAATTTGTGTGTATTGTATCGGAAATTCAACGTAAAGTCATTATTGGGGTATTTTTGTGGAAAACAAGCATGAGCGTTATCAAAAAGCCATGAATATTATTGATGTGCTGGAAGGATCTCAATTTGCCAAAATCATGCAGAAAGGGTTAATGTTGAATGAACTGAACCAAAACATCAGCCGCCTTTTTCCTCAAGAATTTAAAGGACTTTTTCGTTTAGGCTCCATCACAGATGGGAAACTCTTTATCGAAGTCAAAAGTGCGGTCGTTCGCCAAGGGATTTTATTTCGCCAAAGCGAATTACTCGCCACAATTCAACCGACTTATCCCGAAGTAAAAGGCTTTGAGATTAAAATCAATCCCGAACTAACCAGCTAAACTAACCTTTAAAGATGGCGATTAATTCTTTTACTTTAACTCGTTTTTCTGAAGATTGACTGATCGAGCGCTGTACTTTAACGCGTTTAAATTTTGCCCCTTTATAAATCTCACGCGTAAATTTTGTATCGTGGTTAGAAATCACAACAGAAATTTGCTTTTCTTTTTGCGCTTTCTTTGCACATTCCGCTAAATTCTTTTGATGTTCAAGGCCAAAAGCATTCCCCGCATATCCAGTAAAATTGGTATCTTGCGGAAGCGGTGCATAAGGCGGATCACAATAGATCACGCTGTGTTTATCCGCTAATTCAAAGGTCTGTTGAAAATCAGCGCATAAAAAGACCGCGCTTTGTGCTTTATGGGCGAAATAGCGCAATTCATCTTCAGGGAAATAATGGGTTTTATAAGCGCCAAAGGGCACATTAAACTCATTTTTACTGTTATAACGGCACAATCCATTAAAACCAAAACGGTTCAAATAAAGGAATAACACCGAACGCTCGAAAGGATCACTTGATTGATTAAAGGCATCACGCTGGGTGTAATAATAGTCGGCTGTATTGGCATTCTCTGCAAAGAAAATTGGCTTACAAGCCTCAATATAGGCATCTACATTTTCCTTGACGATATTAAAGAGATTAATTAAATCGGGATTAATATCCGCCAAAATGTAACGTTCAAAATGGGAATTCAAAAAAACCGCGCCCGCCCCCACAAAAGGTTCGATTAAGCACTGTTTTCTTTTTGGGAAGACTCGGTTGAGATCATCCGTTAAACGAAATTTACCGCCCGCCCATTTTAAAAACGGGCGGTGTTTAATTCGAGGTTTCGTTTTGTTATTTTTTGGACGCAACATGAGAGCAATGACAGTTAGTCATGTTGTGTGCAACGCTCAATCGCGTTTAGCACAAGAGATTTGTCAGTATCAGTTGCCACATAGGCTTGTCCAAGCGCTTTTAACAACACAAGACGCAACTTGCCCGTCAGTACTTTTTTATCTCGCATCATATGCGGTAAATAATCTTCTGGCTGCATGGTATCAGGCGAGACGGTCGGTAAATTAGCGCGCGCTAAGAGTTTTTCTAAACGTGCAACATCTTCAAAAGAAAGATCGCCTAATTGTTCAGATAATACCGCTGCCATCATACTTCCAGCCGCAACGGCTTCACCGTGTAACCAGTTTCCGTAGCCTAAATGTGTTTCAATTGCATGACCAAAAGTATGACCAAGATTTAGTAATGCACGATCGCCTTTTTCAGTTTCATCGCGTGCAACAACATCAGCTTTAATCTGACAGCAACGCGCAATACAATGCTGCAGTGAATGTTGATTTAATGCGACCAATTCATCAATATGCGCTTCAAGCCATTCAAAAAAGGCATAATCTAAAATTGCCCCATATTTAATGACTTCCGCAAGTCCCGCATTCACTTCACGTTTTGGCAAGGTATTGAGTGTAAGGGTGTCAATAATCACCGTAGAAGGTTGATAAAACGCCCCAATCATATTTTTGCCTAACTCATGATTAACGGCTGTTTTGCCACCAACAGAAGAATCCACTTGAGCTAATAATGTGGTAGGAATTTGAATAAAACGCACGCCACGCTGATAGCTTGCTGCGGCAAAACCTGCCACATCACCAATCACTCCACCACCTAATGCAATAATGGTGGTATCTCGCCCATGATTATGCTTTAAAAGTGCGGTAAAAATGAGGTTTAAAGAATCGAGCGTTTTATATTTTTCGCCATCAGGCAATAATACCGATTCAACCTGACAGCCGATTTTTTCTAGCGTTTGTGTAACGGTTTCAAGATAATATTGTGCGACGGTTGGATTAGTCACGATCATCGCTTTATCCCCTTTTTTCAGCGGATAGCAGGTTTCATCTTTTAATAAACCTTCGCCGATATAAATGGGATAACGACGTTCTTTTAATTCAACATTTACGCACAACATTTTTAATCCTTAGAGTGAACCGTTTAAGCCGTTTAGATTATCAATTAAATCAACAATTTGATTAACCATTACTTTGGCATTTTGCTCATCTGTTGGCAAAGTAATATCCGCAATTTCTTCGTATAACGGATTACGCACTTTAGCTAAATCTTCAAGCACTTGGCGTGGGTCATCAGCCCCTTGTAATAATGGGCGCTTTTTATCACGTTGTGTACGTTGATATTGCTTATCTACCGTGGTTTCTAAATAAATGACAATGCCACGAGCAGAAAGATAATTACGACTCTCTTTTGACATCACTGCTCCACCACCAGTGGAAAGCACGACGCCCTGTAATTGAGTCAATTCATTGATAATACGTTCTTCACGCTTACGAAAGCCTTCTTCGCCTTCTAAATCAAAAATCCAGCTAATGTCTGCTCCCGCACGTTCCTCAATTACTGCATCTGAATCGACAAAATCCATATTCAATTGTTGCGCAAGCTGACGGCCAATGGTGCTTTTACCCGCGCCCATCGGACCCACTAAAAAAATATTACGTTTTTCAGCCATTGTTATTCTTCTAACTTAAATAATGTTCAAATTAATCTTTCCTAATAAAAACTGGCCACCTGAAAAAATGGCAGCCCGAAAGATCACCCAAAAAATAATGAAGATTATCGCAATAAATCCCCCTATGTTTCAACCTTTAGCGGGAATTTATTTTAAGAAGCGCAAAAGTGCGGTCAGTTTTTGAGGGATTTTAATGAATGATAAAGTCAAATAGAGCATCGAGATAAAGCATCCTAAAATTTAACCGCACTTTACAAACAAAAAAGGCTATTCAAGCGAATAGCCTTTTCTTTTATCAGTAAGTTAATTATAGATAACCAAACAAGCTTGTGAAAATGTAACCAAAGATACATGAAGTGATTACACCGATTAAGCCCGGTAAAATAAAGCTGTGGTTAATTACAAACTTACCAATGTGGGTTGTACCTGAACGGTCGAATTGGATTGCCGCAAGATCACTTGGGTAAGTAGGTAAAATGTAGTAACCGTAACAAGCTGAAGCAAAGGCTAAGATAACAGCTGGATCAACACCGATACCTAAAGCGAGTGGAACGAATGCAACCAATGCTGCCGCTTGCGAGTTTACGAATTTAGAAATTAATAATAACATCACCGCGTAAGTCCAAGGATGTGCTTTTACCACATCACCAAGTGCTGCTTTCATCATCGGTGTATGAACGGTAAACATGGTTTCCGCCATCCAAGAAATCCCGAATACAGCGACTAACGCAATCATACCTGAACGGAAAATTTCATTTTTACTGATTTTGCCCGCATCAGTTTTTGTAAAGATAACAATTAATGCACCCGCTAATAACATGAAGATTTGAATAACGTGAACCATACTTAAATTCACTTTTTTCTTCGCCGTATCTTTTAATACGATTGCAGCATTATCGATAGTTTCGGTTTTATCTCCCGCTGTGATCACAACTCTGTTATCTTGAGCGGTAATTGTTTGAGCAACTTCACCTTTATCGTTATAAATCGCGACGTTGTTATAGGCTGTTTTTGCTTTTGCTTTACTGTCTTTAACATCAAGCACTAATGTACCGTCTTTTGCTAAAGCAACGATTTTACCGTCTTTAACATTAAAGGTTTTCACAGCTTTATCAGCAGAAACGATTTCAACCACTTGAGCTGGTGCTGATTTTTCAAAGGCTGGGCGTAAATCTTTAAAGTAACCTAATAGCGCTACCACTAAAATCGCACCAAAGAAGATCCACATCGCATTCCAGCTAGATTGTGGCAATTTTTTGTCTAACAATGATGTGCTATCACCATAAACATATTTTTTGAATTCGGGATCTTTTAATTTCTCTTGGAATTCTGGGTCTTTATCTAAATCTTTACCACGGAACCAACTGAAAATACCGATAGCTAATACACCACAAAGGGTTGAAGGCACAGTAATTTTTAATAAATCTAAATAGCCATCAAAACCTGCTAATGGGGTTTTAGCATTCACTAAGAATGTGGTTAAAGTCACTACTGCTACAGAAACTGGTGACGCAATGATACCCATTTGAGAAGCTATTGAACTTGCCGCCATTGGACGTTCAGGACGAATATCATTTTTGATCGCGATATCATAGATGATTGGCAACATGGTATAAACCACGTGACCTGTACCACATAAAATGGTTAAGAAACAGGTTACAAACGGCGCCAAAATACTGACATATTTCGGGTTACGACGAAGCATTTTCTCCGCGATTTGTAACATGACATCTAAACCACCACTGGCTTGTAATGTTGCTGATGTCACCACCACCGCAAGGATGGTTAACATAACATCGATAGCTGGCTTACCTGGTTCAATACCAAAGCCGAAAACAAGAACAATTAAGCCTACTCCACCGAGCATACCCAGTGCGATACCACCTTTTTTTGCCCCGTAAAATAAACAGATAAGAACAATAGCAAGCTGAATCGCAAACTGGCTACCTTCACCTAGGTTCATTAGAAAATCCATAAGATACTCCGAATCATTTTATGGTTAATTAGAAAAAAATTTGGACCAAATACTAGCACTAAAATTAACTCATAATAAGTATTTTTAGGGTAAATTTTGTTTTAAATCAAAAAATAGGGGAACCAAACAATAAAAGCAAATCTGAGAAAGATTAAATAAAGGAAAGTGCGGTCGGAAATTTAAGAGATTTAGATATATTTTGTTTTATTTAAAGATAAAGAATTTAGAAAAGAAATTTAAAGAAAAAAATTAGGCGACCTAAAAGATCGCCCAACTTAAAAATTACTGATTGTTTTGAACGTAGTCAATCGCAGATTGAACAGTTGTGATTTTTTCAGCTTCTTCATCAGGAATTTCGATATCGAATTCTTCTTCTAAAGCCATTACTAATTCAACTGTATCTAAAGAGTCCGCACCTAAATCTTCAACGAAAGAAGCTTCTGGTTTTACGTCTTCTTCTTTAACACCTAATTGTTCAACGATGATTTTTTTCACGCGTTCTTCAATACTCATTTGTTTTTCCTATTGTTGTTTTAACTCATTTAAGAGCGGTTAGTGTATGCATTTTTGATAAAGTTGCAACTATTTCTTAGGTGGTCGCACCACAAAAAAATAGGCAATGTAAAAACACATACAGAGAAAAAGTTACATTGCGATTGGGATTTTATCATTAACTAAACTGCTTTGCTATATTTTATAGACAAAATCCCAGATATATCTCCCTTAAAGGGTTAGCTCATATATAAGCCGCCATTCACATGTAATGTGGTACCGGTAATATAAGCCGCATCGTCAGAAGCTAAAAACGCTACTGCTTTTGCGATATCTTTTGGCTCACCTAAACGACCTGCAGGAACATTACCAAGAATACCTGCTTTTTGTTCTTCAGTAAGCACTTCTGTCATATCCGTTGCGATGAAGCCCGGCGCCACAACGTTTACAGTAATGCCACGTGATGCCACTTCTTTCGCTAAACCTTTAGAGAAACCAATTAAGCCCGCTTTTGCTGCACAGTAGTTAGATTGACCCGGATTACCCATTGAGCCCACAACTGAACCGATTGTAATGATACGCCCAAAACGTTTTTTCATCATGGAACGTAACATTGCTTTAGAAAGATGGAATACAGAGGTTAAGTTGGTTTGCATAATATCGAACCATTCTTCATCTTTCATACGCATTAATAAATTATCACGAGTGATACCAGCGTTATTCACGAGGATATCAATATCACCGAATTGTTCTTTAATTTGTTCTAATACGGCATCAATACTTTCTTTGTCTGCCACATTTAATACTAAACCTTTACCTTTATCACCAAGGTAAGCAGAAATGGTATCAGCACCTTTTTCAGAGGTTGCGGTACCAATTACAAATGCACCTTTTGATGCTAATTCTTCTGCAATTGCGCGGCCAATACCACGTGTTGCACCTGTCACTAATGCGATTTTATTTTGCATTTTTAATCCCCTTTTATGCTAATAATGCTTCAACAGCATCTAATGATGCCACATCGTTTACTGATGTTGCTTGTAATTCTGCCACGATACGTTTTGTTAAACCGTTTAATACTTTACCTGGACCTATTTCAACTAAAACCTCTACACCATCTTGTGCCATTTTCTCAACGGTTTCAGTCCAACGAACAGGGCTATATAACTGACGAATAAGTGCGGTACGAATTTCAGCACTTTCTGTTTCCGCTTTGACATCCACGTTATTTAATACAGCAGTTGCTGGCGCATTAAGCGCAATGCTTTCAAGTGTTACAGCTAATTGGTCTGCTGCAGGTTTCATTAATGCGCAATGTGAAGGAACACTTACTGCTAATGGTAAAGCACGTTTTGCGCCCGCTTCTTTACATAATGCAGCAGCACGTTCTACTGCCTCTTTCGCTCCAGCGATGACTACTTGACCTGGTGAGTTAAAGTTTACCGCAGATACTACTTCACCTTGCTCAGCTTGTTTACATGCATTGATAATCGCGTCATTGTCTAAACCAATAATCGCATACATTGCACCAGTACCTTCTGGTACTGCTTGTTGCATTAATTTACCGCGTAATTCCACTAATTTGATCGCGTCTTTGAAATCAATGACACCAGTACAAACTAATGCTGAATATTCACCTAAACTGTGACCAGCCATCACACTTGGTTGTAATTGTGGGTATTTTTCTTTCCATACACGGAAGATCGCAACGGATGCCGCTAATAATGCAGGCTGAGTTTGCCAAGTTTTATTTAATTCTTCTGCTGGACCTTGTTGAACCAAGTTCCATAAGTCATAGCCAAGCGCTTCAGATGCTTGTTTAAAAGTCTCAGTGACTACCGGATATTCGTTAGCAAGATCAGCTAACATGCCAACAGCTTGAGAACCTTGTCCTGGAAAAACCATTGCGAATTTTTTCATGTTTTCTTCCTATTTCTTCATCGTTTAAATGTTGAAAGTGCGGTCAAATTTAACCGCACTTTTAAAATTCTGTCGGGATTCTAACAAATTAATTAGAATCGCACCAATGCGGAACCCCAAGTCCAACCACCGCCAAAAGCTTCGAGTAGAAGCAATTGACCACGTTGAATTCGGCCATCACGCACCGCTTCATCTAAAGCCGTTGGCACAGTCGCCGCACTGGTATTGGCTGTACGATCAAGCGTTACTACTACTTGCGACATATCCATCTCTAATTTTTTTGCTGTCGCCGTAATAATACGTAAATTCGCTTGATGCGGCACAAGCCAGTCGATATCTGTTTTTTGGAGATTATTGGCAGAAAGGGTTTCTTCCACCACATTAGAAAGCTCACGCACCGCTAATTTAAAGGTTTCGTTACCTTGCATTTCAATATAACCAGATTTCTCCACACCACGTTCAGCTTGTGGAAGTAGTAATGCTGCATGGTTATCTGGCGATGCATGTAAATGCGTTGAAATAATGCCTTCTTGCTCTGATGCTTCTAAAATCACCGCACCCGCACCGTCACCAAATAACACGACAGTGCTACGATCGGTTTCATCTAATTTACGCGAGTTAAGATCTGCACCAATCACAAGGGCTTTTTTCACGCTACCTGAACGAATAAATTTATCCGCTACACCTAAAGCATAAACAAAACCGGTACAAGCTGCCGCTAAATCAAAAGAAATCGCATCTTCAATGCCTAATAAACCTTGAACTTGGCAAGCTGAACTTGGATAAGCGTGAGAACCACTGGTTGTTGCAACGATGATCAACTCAATTTCTTGAGGATCAAGATTGGCCATTTCAAGTGCTTTTTTGGCTGCTTCACATCCCATTGTTGCGACAGTTTCATCTGCTGCTGCAATACGACGTTCACGAATGCCCGAACGCGTCACGATCCATTCATCTGAAGTATCAACCATTTTTTCCAAATCCGCATTGGTACGAATATGGCTCGGCAAATAGCTACCGGTGGATAAAATTCTACTATTCATAATATCAAAACTTATTAATTAATAACGTTGTAAACCCGCTAAGATTTTTTGTGGAATTTGCAAACGAGCTTGTAAAGCTGCATCCGCAATTGCACGAGCAAATGCATCCACATTTGCGCTGCCATGGCTTTTCACCACAACAGCCGTTAATCCGAGTAAAGATGCCCCATTATATTCATCAGGGTTAATGCGTTTCAAGCGATGATAAGCATCCTTAAAGAAAAAACGCAGAATAAATTTGGCAAATGATTTAAAAACAGGCTGTTTTTCTTTTCCTTTCAGAAGAGATAACAGATTCTTAGCTGCCCCTTCAAGGGTTTTTAATGCAATATTTCCCGAAAACCCATCACTCACAACCACATCAGCCACTCCATTTAATAAAAAGTTACCTTCAATAAAGCCGGTATAATTAAGTGCGGTCGATTTTTCTAATAAATTCGCGGCTTCACGAATGGATTGATGCCCTTTAATTTCTTCCACGCCGATATTGAGTAAGGCAATGCGTGGATAAACTAAGTTCAATCGGTTTTCGGCAAAGATCGAGCCCATGATGGCAAATTCATAAAGATTTTGAGCAGAACATTCTACGTTTGCTCCTAAATCTAACATCACAGTTTTATCACCCGTCATCGACGGTAATAAGGATACCAACGCTGGGCGTTGAATTCCCTCTAAAGGCTGTAAGAGAACCTTTGACAATCCCATCAATGCGCCCGTATTTCCTGCGCTGACACAACCTTGTGCCTCACCTTTCTGAACCATTTCAATAGCTAAACGCATCGACGTGCCTTTGCTATGACGCAATGCATGAGAAATACCTTGATTGTTATCAATAGTCTTAGTGCAATGATGAATTTGAATACGTTCTAAAAGAGAAGAAGGTGCATTTTCCAGTAAAGGGGAAATTTGTTGGCTATCGCCAAACAGCACTAAAGAAAGCATTGGATCTGCTTCCAACGCTGAAAGAGATGCGGGGATAGTAATACGGGGACCAATGTCCCCGCCCATCACATCTAACGCTAAGGTTAGACGGTTCAAGTGAATACCTTATAAGTAAAATTACTTATTAATCACTTTGCGACCACGGTAGTAACCGTCAGCAGTTACGTGGTGGCGTAAGTGAGTTTCACCGCTTGCTTTATCCACTGATACTGCAGCAGTAGTTAATGCATCGTGTGAACGACGCATATCACGACGTGAACGAGATTTTTTGTTTTGTTGAACAGCCATTGGCTATACTCCTAAATTTAATTTACTTTTGCTTTAAATTAGCTAATACAGCGAACGGGTTCGGTTTTTTTGCCAATTCTTCAGGCAATTCGCCAAAAACCTGTTCGTGCGCGGACACTTCACAGTGTTCAGATGAATGCATTGGAACAAGCGGTAGAGCTAAAATAAGTTCGTCTTCCACTGCACCAAGTAAATCTATTTCACCAAACTCATTAAATTCGATTGGCTCATAAATTTCCGGCAAGTCATCAGCCTGATCCCAATTAGCCACTGGACTATACATAAAATGACATTCCAATGTTTGTTTGAATGGCTCGCCACAACGTTGACACTCTAATTCAACATCAACTTGTACTTGCCCTTTCATCACCACTAATTTTTGTGGATCAATATAAAACGATAATGTTACCTGTGCATCGCTGAGCACTTTCCCCGTAGATTCAGCTAAACGCACTAACTGAATAGCGGTATAATAACCATCATAATCAATTCTTTGTTGAGCGTCTTTAACCGGATCAACGGTTAGGGGTAGTTTTACCTTTTGCATAGGGTGCAAATATTACCTGTTGTCAATAAAATAGTCAAAGGAAATTCACACTAATTATGAGAAAAGTTCAATCGCTATCTAAACTCTCTCAAGATTTACACCTTTACAAAGTGCGGTCATTTTTTCCTGTATTTTACTCAGCATGCTCACTCAAGAAGCCACCGCTTTGATGTTTCCAAAGGCGAGCATAAAGCCCATTTTGTTCAAGCAATTCTGCATGAGTCCCTTGCTCGACAATTTGTCCTTTATCTAACACAATTAAACGATCCATTGCCGCAATAGTGGATAAACGGTGAGCGATAGCAATAACCGTTTTATTTTCCATCATCTTATCAAGACTTTCTTGGATCGCGACTTCCACTTCGGAGTCTAGCGCACTGGTCGCTTCATCCAAGAGTAAAATTGGCGCATCTTTTAACATGACACGCGCAATGGCAATACGCTGGCGTTGTCCACCCGAGAGTTTCACCCCACGTTCACCAACATGGGCATCATAGCCTTTTCTGCCTTGAGCATCGCTGAGATAAGGAATGAAATCAGCCGCCTCCGCACGTTTAGCTGCATTGATCATTTCTTCATCTGTCGCAGTTGGACGACCATAAATAATGTTATCGCGAACAGAGCGGTGTAAAAGCGAGGTATCTTGCGTCACTAAACCAATTTGGCTACGAAGACTTTCTTGGCTCACATCTAAAATATTTTGACCATCAATGGTAATAAAACCCTCTTGGGCTTCATAGAAGCGTAAAAGTAAATTAACAATAGTTGATTTGCCCGCGCCAGAACGACCTATTAAGCCAACTTTTTCACCTGGTTTAATAGTGAGATTAAAATGGTTAAGCAACGGTTTATTCGGATCATAAGCAAACGAAATATCGTTAAATTTGATTTCGCCTTGTTTTACTTCTAATGCAACACAATTTGGCTTATCAACAATGGTATGTGGTTTGGTTAGCGTTGCCATACCATCATTCACTGTCCCGATATTTTCAAATAAACGAGCTGATTCCCACATAATCCAGCGGGAAAGCCCATTTACACGTAACGCCATAGCAGTTGCTGTGGCTACAGCCCCCACACCAACTTGACCATTTTGCCATAACACCACGCCTAAAATTGCGGTGCTTAACGTTAAGAAGATATTGGTTGCATACGTTAAGGTATCTAATGAACTCGCCAAACGCATTTGTGCATGCACGGTGACCATAAATTCTTCCATGGAACGTTTTGCATAATTGGCTTCTCTCGCATCATGTGAAAATAGTTTTACCGTTGCAATATTCGAGTAAGCATCCGTGATACGCCCCGTCATAAGAGATCGCGCATCAGCCTGTCGTTGTGCGGTTTTCGCTAAGCGTGGTATAAGCAAACGTAAAATAGTCACAAAGGCCACAATCCATAAGAAAAACGGCACTAAAAACCAGGTATCTAAAGCCGCAAGTACCAAGCCTGAAGTAATAAAATATACGGCAACATACACCAGCATATCCGCAATGGTCATGACGGTATCACGCACCGCAAGAGCAGTTTGCATCACTTTCGCCGATACACGGCCTGCAAATTCATCTTGATAGAAGCTTAAGCTTTGTCCTAGCATCAAACGGTGGAAATTCCAACGCAAACGCATTGGAAATACCCCTTGTAGCGTTTGTAAGCGTACATTCACACCTACGAATAACCATACAATACTGAAAATGAGCAAAGCTGCCATGCCAGCAAGCAAATGCCCTTTTTCTTGCCAAAGCGTGCTTGGTGTATAAGCGCCTAGCCAGTCCACCAATAACCCCATAAATTGGAAAAGTAAGGCTTCCATTACACCAATACCGACCGTCAATACCGCAAGTAAAAAGATCCAGCCTTTCATGCCATCAATACTTGACCAAATAAAACGGAACAAGCCTTTTTCAGGCGTAGTAGGATTGCTTTCCGGATAAGGATTTAAACGGTTTTCAAACCATGAAAATATTTTATTAAACATAACAATACCTTAAAAAAATTAAAGGCGACAGAGCCGCCTAAAGTGCGGTCATTATATCGTAAGTTTTGAACGATGGGCTAAGTTTTGCGAAATTGACTCGGTGAAATCCCATAAATTGCTTTAAATGCTTTACTAAAATGCGCTTCGGATTGATACCCTACTTCAAGGGCAATCGCTAGAATAGTCCTTTGCGTATTTTTCAATAAAACAGCCGCCATTTCTAACCGCACTTGTGTAAGAAATTTCCCTGGTGGCATCCCGAGTTGCTGTTGAAAGATCCGCATAAAGGTCGCACGAGACATGGAAGCCAACTCTGCTAATTGTTCAATATTCCAATCTAATTGAGGTGAAAACAGGATTTTTTCAAGGACTTGATTCAGCCTTTTATCCTGCAACGCAGCTAATAAGCCTTGATTAAGCAAACCTATTTGCTGTGCATGGCGCAAAATATAAATAAACAACACATTTGATAGTGCGTCTATCACGGATTTTGTGCCTTGCTCCGGTTTCTCGGCTTCTTGTAAAAAAAGTGAAACCAAAGGCTGCACAGGCGTATTTTGCAGCGAAAGATGTAGATAGTCTGGTAACGAATCAATTAATAATGATGGTTTTTGGTAATAAAACGTCCCACAAAACATCTTCAGATCGGGCGTACCTGCTCCTATTTGATGGACATTAAAAAGTGCATTTGATTGCTCTTTCTGTAGACTATTCTCTCTTTTTTGTTGAGAACTGCCCAAAAAGTGCGGTCGATTTTGAGGGAGAAAAAAGAGATCACCTTTCTTCAAATGAAACTGTTTTCCCGCAAAGGTTACCCAGCACTCACCTTGCTCGATTAAATGAAATAAACCTTGGTATTCCGCCGCTTCTGGCTGATGTTCAACTTGCCAATCCCCTTGAAACAAGCAGCGAATATTAATTTCCCCACGCACTTGCGCCAGCTGTGTTAATTTATCTAAATAATCCATTGTGAGATTTTCCGTCTAAAAGTTAAGACAATTTGACAAGTATCATACGCTAATCTGCTTATAATTCCTCTCGAAATTTATACTAAATTTAAGGAGAAAAACAATGTTTGCAGATTGGAAAAATGATGTAGCACACGTTAAAAAATCATTCGGTGCATTAGGTAAAAAATACCCTAAAATGTTACAAGCTTATGGTGCATTAGGTGCGGCTGCGGCAGAAGGTAACGTATTAGATGCCAAAACCCGTGAATTAATTGCATTGGCTGTTGCAGTCACAACACGTTGTGAAAGCTGCATTGGCGTGCACGCTGATGAAGCGGTGAAAGCAGGTGCAACTGAAGAAGAAGTGGCAGCAGCATTAGCGATGTCTATCGCATTAAATGCCGGTGCAGCTTACACCTACTCTCTTCGTGCATTAGAAGCTTACAACGCACAAAAAGGCGAATAATTCGCAAGGAACTTTATGATTCTTTTAGCCCTCATTTGAGGGCTTTTTTATCTCTAAAATTGACCGCACTTTAAAATAAATTCAAGGCTCTCATCTGAGCAACCACTTGCTCTACCTGAATTTCAGCCATTAAATTTTTGCCTTTTAATTTGGTCACCCAAGGCAATTCACTTGAAGGCTTACCTTGTTCTTTCTGCACATTTTCTTCATATACTGACACCACATTATCCAGATTATGATAAGGTGCGGTACGCAATGGGTTGTGATAAGCATACAATCCAATCACTGGCGTGCCTTGCGTGGTGGCAATATGAGCTGGACCTGAATCGGGCGAGATGACTAAATTTGCTTGATGAATTAATGCAGCAAGTTGTTTCAAACTGGTTTTTCCAGAGGCATCAACTGGTTGAAAATCACAAAGTGCGATAATTTTTTTCACCATTTCTAATTCGCGTTTTGCTGGTGAGCTACAAAAAATTACATTCACATTATGTTGATGAGCAATATTTGCTACTTCCGCATAACGCTCAACCACCCAATCTTTCTCAGCCTTACTGGAGCAAGGAGAAATAATCAGATTTTTGCGCGTTGGATCGATAAATTGTTTAGCGTATTCTCGATCTGAATCAGAAATTGCCAATTGCCAAGAAAGCATTTTCGCCGGTGGCACGCCTAGATAATCCGCAAAAGCCATGAAACCATCTAGCACATGAGGCGTTTCAGGATCTTGAACTCGACAGTTTACAAACAACCACTGCCCTTCTCGAGAACGTTTTTTGCCAAACCCAATTTTATATTTTGCTTGAATACCAAGAGAGATAATCGAAGCACGAAATGCCGTCTGCATATTTAAAAGCGCATCAAATTGATTGTTTTTCAAAAACATCCATAAATTCCACACGCCTTTCCAACCGCTCTTTTTATCGTAAGGAACAAGCTCAACACCTTCAATACCAGAAAGCAAGCCCATTTCAGTTTTCCCCACAATCCACGTTAATTTGGTTTGCGGCCAATACCGTTGAATATGCTGCACCACAGCCAGTGCATGACAAACATCGCCCACCGCAGACAAACGCAAAATACAAAGTGATTTAGGAGGTGAAGTAAAAAGTGGAGAATGGGACATTTGAGTTCCTCGCGCATTTAATTTCCGCCTATTTTAAAGTAGAATGAGGGCATTTTCTATTATTCAGTTCAACTAAAATGCTTGAATTCCAACAAGATAATCAATTCTTTCTTTTTAATCTCACGGAAAAACCAACAGAGCCCGCTTCATTTTTTGAATCGGCTTTTTGGGAAAAACAACAACGGATTACCGGTTCAGCCATAGGACGCGGCACAACCTACTTCCTAAATACAAAAGATCTGTTTGGGGTAAACACTGCCCTTCGTCATTATTATCGAGGTGGTTTATGGGGAAAATTCAACAAAGATCGCTATCGTTTTCAATCATTGACTGAAACACGTAGCGTGGCAGAATTTCAGCTGTTAAATCAACTCCATCAAGCTGGTGTAGCCGTACCTAAACCGATTGCTGCACGTGTTAAAAAAGGCAAATTAGGAATTTGCTACCAAGCGGATATCTTGATTGAAAAGATCGAAAATGCCCAAGATCTAACCGCACTTTTACAAACACAGCAACTGCCGAATGACATCTGGCAAGCTATTGGTAAATTAATTCGCCAATTACATGATTTGCAAATTTGCCATACGGATCTCAATGCTCATAATATTCTTGTTCAACAACTCGAAAATGAACAAAAATGTTGGCTTATTGATTTCGATAAGTGCGGTCAAAAATCAGGAGATTCTTGGAAACAAGGCAACCTAGAAAGATTACACCGCTCTTTTGTCAAAGAAGTCGGCAGAATGAATATTCAATTCAATGAAGAAAATTGGGATGAATTGTTGAAAGGATATAACGCCTAAAACACATTAGAAAAAGGCAATAAAAAAAGATCGCTTAATGCGATCTCAATAAATGGTCCCCCCTACCGGACTTGAACCAGTGACCAAGCGATTATGAGTCGCCTGCTCTAACCGACTGAGCTAAGGGGGGAAAGTGCGGTTGATTATAGAGAAATAATTATTTGAAGTCTATACAAAAAAGGATGGTCGTTGGAAATTTGACCACCCTTTTTTCAAATGAATTATTGCAATACCGAAATATCCGCCACTTGTAAGAACAAGTCTTGTAACGTGTTTAAAATCGCTAAGCGGTTTTGGCGTAATGCTGGATCTTCAGCATTTACCATCACGTTATCAAAGAAGTTGTCTACCGGTGCGCGTAAGTTCGCTAATTTATCTAATACTGCCGTGTAATCACCTTTTGCAATAAGCGGTTGTACTTCAGTACGTAATGCAAGTACCGCTTCAGCAAGGGCTTTTTCTGCTGGCTCTACGCAAGCGGTCAAATTGATCTCGCCAATTGCAGCATCCGCTTTCGCTAAGATATTACTTACACGTTTATTTGCTGCCGCTAAGGCTTCCGCTGAATCTAAAGTACGGAAGTGGGAAACCGCATGCACGCGCGCATCAAAATCAGCAGGACGAGTTGGACGACGCGCCAATACCGCTTGAATTACATCCACCGCAATGCCTTTATCTTGATACCACGCACGGAAACGACCGAGCATAAAATCAACCACTTCTTTAACGACATTAGCATTAGTTAAAGGACTTGCTACAGATAACTTACTTTCCCCATCTTTTTGAATAGCAAAAATAGGACGAGGATTTCCCTTACCTAAATTTTCTTCAAACTTAGTTTGAGCTACACTCTCGTAGCTTTGAACAGATTTTTTGACTAAATCTTCTAAATCTAGCGGTAAGTTTTTCTCAACAATAATGCGTAACGCACCTAATGCTGCACGGCGCAATGCAAATGGGTCTGCGCTGCCTTTTGGTGCTTGACCAATACCGAAGATACCCGTTAAGGTGTCAAATTTATCCGCTAAAGCGACCGCACTTGCAACGAGTGATTTTGGTAATTCATCCCCCGCAAAGCGTGGCATATATTGCTCATTTAACGCTACCGCGACTTCTTCGTCTTCACCATCATGACGAGCATAGTGCATACCCATTACACCTTGCGTATCGGTGAATTCGAATACCATGTTGGTCATTAAGTCACATTTTGACAGTAAGCCAGCACGTTTTGCTTTTGCTTCGTCTGCACCGATTTGTTTTGCAATTTCGCCTGCTAGTTGCTCAATACGGTCGGTTTTGTCTTTCAATGTACCCAGTTGTTGTTGGAACAACACGGTTTCTAAACGCGATAAACGATCAACGAGTTTTTGTTTTAAATCCGTTTTGAAGAAAAATTCCGCATCAGTTAAACGTGGACGAACCACTTTTTCGTTCCCCTCGATAATCGCCGTTGGATCTTCTGGGTTGATGTTCGAGACAAAAATAAAGTGCGGTAATAATTTTCCGTCTTTGTCATAAATTGGGAAATATTTTTGGTCGCCTTTCATGGTGTAAACCAACGCTTCCGCAGGCACGGCTAAGAAGCGCTCTTCAAATTTCGCCGCTAACACATTTGGATATTCCACCAAGGAAGTGACTTCTTCAAGCAGACTTTCTTCAATATCAGCCACACCGCCAAGTGCGGTCGCTTTTGCTTGAGATTTTGCCAAAATTTCTGCTTTACGCTCGTTGAAATCGGCTACTACTGAACCTTTTTCACGCAATAATTGCGGGTATTGGTCTGCATGTTGAATTTCAAATTCTTTTTCACCTAAGAAACGGTGACCGCGGATGGTGCGCGCACTTGCTACACCTAAAATTTCGCCTTCGATTAACTCATCGCCTAACAGCATGGTCACCGTGTGAACCGGACGGATAAACTGCACGGTTTTATCTGCCCAACGCATCGGTTTTGGAATTGGCAATTTCGCTAACGCATTGGTCACAATATCGTTCAGCAAGTTTTTGGTCGGCTGACCTTCAATTTTTGCACGGTGAACTAACCATTCGCCTTTATCAGTTGCAATGCGTTCTGCTTGTTCAACAGTAATGCCACAACCACGCGCCCAGCCTTCCGCCGCTTTTGTTGGTTTGCCTTCTGCATCAAAGGCTGCTGACACTGCAGGTCCGCGTTTTTCGATTTCTTTGCTTGGCTGTTGTGTGGCTAAGTTCAACACTTTCACCGCCAAACGACGCGGCGCCGCAAACCATTCGATTTTATCGAAGGTTAAACCTGCTTGGTTCAATTCCGCCTCAACGTTATCCGCAAAAGAAGTCGCTAATGTTTTGAGAGCTTTTGGCGGCAGCTCTTCTGTGCCTATTTCTACTAGGAAGTTTTGGGTTGTCATTTTGTTTTCTCTGGTAAGGTGCACCTTGGCACCATTTTATTTTAATTTAATCTTTTTCAATAATAGCTTCACATTTCACTGGAAAATTAAGTGAATTTGCAATAAAACACGCGTGATGCGCATTTTCATGTAATGCCAATGCCTTAACAGCATCCGACTCACTTGAAATTCTTACACGAGGTTTTAATGTTGCTGAAATAAAACGTCCTGCTTGTTCAGAACTGCCTTCATCCATAATTGCGATAGCCTCATCACGGTATGCTTGCACAATAATGTTATTAACGGCACAAAAATGTAAATACCATAATTTATGGCAAGCAGAAATAGAGGCTAATAACATATCTTCTGGATTCCAACGTGTTTTATCACCACGAAAAGCTGGATCAGCAGAACCTAAAATATTAGGTTTATTCAATGCCGAAGCAATAAAATCCCGCTCATACGCGGTATAAGAAGAAGTGCCTCGCCCTGAATTTCCAACCCACTCTACGGTAGTTTGATAAGTATGTTGCTTCATTATATTTTCTTCGTTTTCACTTCTGCCAAATCTCCCCTACCCCTCTTTGCT